>DAIMYT010000033.1:9894-30007 GCA_036734345.1 Dokdonella sp.
GCATGTGCCGGGCGAGCGGATCGGTGATCGGCGCCAGTTCGGGTTTGTCGCGCCTGATGTCGGCCAGCGTGCGTCCGCTGTAGGTGCCGAGCTGGATGCCGAGGATGGCCTCCGCAGCGCGGTTGGCCACGCGCAGCACGCCTTCATGGTCGAAGCCGAGCACGCCGGCGGACAGCCGCTCGAGCACGGCGCCGAGCCAGGCCCGCTGTGTATCGATTTCCTGGGCGCTGCGCTGCGCGCGCATGCCGGCGAGCTCGAGCTCGCGGGTCATCTGGCTGAAGGCGTTGATCAGGTGGCCGAGTTCGTCGTTGCTGCCGACCGGCAGCGGCGTGTCGAAGCGTCCGGCACCGACCGCGCGCGTCGCATGGATCAGGCGACCGACCGGAGCGAGCAGGCGCCGCGACACGCCGAACGCCGCGAGCACCGCGAACAGGACCGACAGCAAGAGGACGAAGGTGAGGATCAGGCCGAAGGTCAGTTTCAGCGAACCGCGGAGGAACTTCAGGCGCTGGAAATCGAAGCTGGCGTTTTCGATGTTCGATACCAGCGGCTGCAGGCGATCGGGCAACGGAAACAGCCCCTGCAGCAGGCGACGCTTGCCGCCCGTGGCGGCGCTGCCGACCGGCACCACGACGCGGATCAGCAAGGTGTCGCCCAACGGTTCGGCGGCGGCGAAGCGGTCCTCGCCGGCGACGCGCATCAACGTGGTCGAATCGGGGAACAGCGGCTCGAGGTAGCGCGGATCGGAACTCGACAGGGCAAGCACGCGGCGATCGGCGTCGAACATGCTGAGCTGGATCGCGCCGAGGCCATCGATTTCGCGGTCGAGGACCGACTGCAGGTTGGCATCGAAGGTGCTGACCAGTTCATCGGCCAGGGCGAGGCTGCCCGCCTCGTCCTTGCGCAGGTGCTCGTCGACCACGATGCGGCCGACTTCGAGCGCATCGTCGAGGGCGCGTTCGAGATTGACGTCGAACCAGTTGTCGACGGTGGCGTTGATGAAGCGCAGGGCGAAGCCGTAGACCACGACGACTGGCGGCACGGCAAGCAGCACGAGGGTGAGCAGCAGGCGCCGGCTCAGGCGCGCGCCCGGTGCGTCGCGACCGAGGTCGCGACGCAGGCGCCACAGGCGCTGGCCGATCAGGACCAGCAGCACGAGCAGGGCCAGCACCGCCGCGCCGAGCACCCAGCGATAGGCGTCGACGAATTCGCCAGCGCCACCGGCCGCCTGTTCGGCCAGTTTCAGCGACGCGGCGAGCAGAGCCAGCACCGCCAGGGCCGGCAGCAAGCGCCGCCCGACCAGGGTCAGCCAGCCGCGAGTGTCCACGAATACTCCGGAGCGATGAGGCGCCAGGCCGGTTCGAGCATGGCGGGCAGGCGCAGCGCCCCGGGCAATGCGGCGTGATCCAGGCCGACCTGCAGGCTCAGCCGCGTGCCCGGGGCCAGGCCGGCGAAGGCATCCGGCAGTGACAGGCGCAGCGCAGCGAGGGCATCGGTCAGGTAGCCGGCGGCCGGAAAGCTGCGCACCTCGCCGTTGCCGCTTTCGCGCAGCTGGTAACGGCGGGTCAGCGGAAAATAGCGCAGCTCGACCTGGCGCCGGTCGCTGGGCACAGCGGAACGGCCCTGGACTTGCAGGCGGAAATCCAGCGTGATCGGGATGCCGTGCTCGAGCGCGTCGCTGATCGGTCCACTGAGGCGGCAATCCAGGTTCACTTCCAGGCGCGGGCCATTGGCGGCGGCGACCAGGCGCGCGTCGCGCACGACCAGCGTCCCCGGCACCTGTTCGCGCAGCACGTCGCAACCGCACAGCAGGGCGGCCAGACATGTGAAGCTAATGAGCTTTTTCCACAACCGCATAGTAGAAACCGTCCATCCCCTTGTTGCCCGGCAAATTCTGGCGGCCCGGACCGGCCGCGCGTCCAAGGCGTTCGGCAATGGGCAGCGCCCTGGCGTCGGCATGCAGGTCGAGGAACCTGGCCATGACCGCCTCGTTCTCGGCCCGCAGCAGCGAGCAGGTCGTATACAGGAGTCTTCCGCCCGGAGCGAGCATAGGCCACAGCGCGTCCCCGAGTCTTGCCTGGATTGCGGCGAGCGGCGCGATATCCGCAGCACGGCGATGCAGCTTGATGTCCGGTTGGCGGCGGATGATGCCGCTCGCCGAGCACGGGGCGTCGAGCAGGATGCGATCGAACGGACGGCCGTCCCACCACGTGACGGGACGCGTCGCATCCCCCTGCAGGATGCTGGCGGCCAGGCCGAGGCGCTGCAGGTTCTCGCGCATGCGTGGCAGTCGGCCGGCATCGGAGTCCAGCGCGGTGAGATCGACATCGGCGCGTTCGAGGATGTGCGCGGCCTTGCCTCCCGGTGCGGCGCAGGCATCGAGGATGCGCTGCCCGTTTTCGAGGTCGAGCAGGTCGGCAACCTGCTGCGCGGCGCCATCCTGCACCGAGAAGTGGCCTTCGGCGTAGCCGGGCAGGCGGCTGACATCGGTGCTCTCGGCGAGCACGAGGCCGTCGCCGATGTGCGCGGGCGCCTCGGCCACGATGCCGTCCGCCGCAAGGCGCTCGCGCAATGCCTCGCGCGTGCTGCGGCGCCGGTTGACGCGCAGGGTCAGCGGCGCCTCGCAATTGTTCGCCGCGAGTATCGCTTCCAGGTCACGCGGCCAGTCATTGCCGATGCGTTCGATCAGCCAGCGCGGATGCGCGTGTCGCGTGGCCGGGTCCTGGTCGACGCTGGCGAGCAGGGCGACGCGTTCGCGCAGGTACCTGCGCAGCACCGCATTGACCAGGCCGGCATGACGCGGCTGCCCAAGCAGGCGCGCGGCATCGACGCAGGCGGCGACGACAGCGTATTCGGGCATGCGCATGACTTCGATCTGCACGAAGCCGAGCACGAGCAGGCAATGGATCTCGCGTGCCTTGGCCGGCAGCGCGCGTTCAAGCAGCTGGTCCAGCACGGCATCAAAGCGCAGCCACCAGCGCGAGGCGGAGAACAGCGTCGCCGAGAGCAGCGCGCGATCGCGCGGATCGTTGCTGCGCGCGGCGCGCGCGTCGAAACCCGAGCGCAGCGAGACGCCGTCGAAGACGACCCGAGCCAGCACGCGCGCCGCGTCGGCCCGAACGATGGCGCCGGCATTGTCCCGGGGTTCGCTCATGCAGCGTTGCCCGACAGGGTCGCAGCGAGCTCCGGTCGCGCGTTGAGCCAGTCGCGAACCGCCATGCGCCGGCCGCCGTCGCGCTGGATCTCGGTGATGCGCAGCACGCCGTCAGCGGTGGCCACGTCGAGGCCTTGCGCATTGACGCCGAGCACCTTGCCCGGAGCGCTCGCGCCGGCTTGCTGCAGGGCATGGGCCGACCAGATGCGCAAGCGCTCGCCGCCGATCCCGGCTTCGGCCACCGGCCACGGATTGAAGGCGCGCACCTTGCGCTCGAGTGCGATGGCCGTGGCGCCCCAGTCAAGGCGCGCTTCCGCCTTGTCGATCTTGTGCGCGTAGGTGACGCCCTCATCGGCTTGCGCGACCGCCTCGGGCAGCCGGCCGGCGACCAGCCGGGCCAGGCCGTCCGCCAGCGCTTCCGCGCCGAGCATTGCCAGGCGATCATGCAGGCTGCCGCCGGTTTCATCCGCGGCAATCGGCGTGTGCCGCTCGAGCAGGACCGGACCGGTGTCGAGCCCGGCCTCCATGGCCATCAGGGCGACACCGGTCTGGGTGTCGCCGGCGAGGATCGCGCGCTGGATCGGCGCCGCGCCGCGCCAGCGCGGCAACAGCGAGGCATGCACGTTCCAGCAACCTCGGCCCGGAATGGCCAGCACGGTGCGCGGCAGGATCAGTCCATAGGCGACCACCACGAGCAGATCGGGCCGCCAGGCCGCCAGTTGGCCACGCGCTTGCGCCGTGCGCAGCGATTCTGGCTGTTCGACCGCGATGCCGGCGGCGAGGGCCGCCTGCTTGACCGGGCCTGGCGTCAACTTGCGCCCGCGACCGGCCGGCCGGTCGGGCTGGGTATAGACGGCCACCACGTCGCAGTCCGCCGCCAGGCAGGCCTGCAGGCTGGGCACGGCGAAATCCGGCGTTCCCGCGAACACCAGGCGCAGACGCTCGGACATCAGGATTCCCCGATCGGTTGCTTCAGGCTACCGCCGACTCGGAATGGCGGCGTTGCTTCTCGAGCTTCTTGCGCACCATGTCGCGCTTGAGCGGCGAGAGGTAATCGACGAACAGCTTGCCGACCAGGTGATCCATCTCGTGCTGGATGCAGACCGCGAGCAGGCCCTCCGCCTCGATCTCGATCGGCTTGCCGGTCACGTCCTGCGCGGCCAGCTTGACCCGACCGGCGCGCTCGACGTCGGCGAAGATGCCCGGGACCGAGAGACATCCTTCCTGGCAGACCTCGCTGCCCTCGCGCTCGAGGATGCGCGGGTTGACGATGACCATCGGCGCATTCTTTTCCTCCGACACGTCGAGGACCAGCATCTGGATATGGCGGTCGACCTGGGAGGCGGCCAGCCCGATGCCGGGCGCCGCGTACATGGTCGCGAGCATGTCCCCGGCCAGTTCCTTCAGGGCGGCGTCGAACTGGGTGACAGGCTGCGCCTTGGTTCGCAGACGCGGGTCGGGGAATTCAAGAATGGTAAGCAGTGTCATGGCAGTGGATCCGGAAGCGCCTGGCCTTCGCTGGCAGATTAACGGTTATCTGGGGGCACCAGGGGAGCAGACAAGCCGTGTCGGGGGGCAAAAGTCTACGCGTTTCCTGCCCTGCGGGCGATTGTAGCCACGTTTGCGGGCGAATCCGGGTGGCTGTGCCGGCGCGCATGGGGGCCGGATTGGCGGGATGGCCGGCCGGCCCCCCGCAAACCGGTTGTCTGCGCGGTTTGCGACAAGGTTCCGGTTTCCGGCGACCGGTCGTTTTCTCAGGTTAAACTTTCCTATACACTCGCCAAAGCCATAGGGGAATCAGGTAATTGGCAGCCATGCTTAAAAAACTACTTTCGATTTCTGCCGGACTCCTGCTCACGGTGTCGGTATTTGCCGCCCAGCAGTGGGCCGAGAACGCGCCACAACGCTATATCGTCAAGAAGGGCGATACGCTGTGGGATATCTCGGCCAAGTTCCTGATCAAGCCCTGGCACTGGCCGGAAATCTGGCAGCTCAACCCGAAGGTGCGCAATCCGCACCTTATCTATCCGGGCGACGAGCTGATCCTGTCCGGCGACGGCGTCAGCCACGGCGATGGCTCGATCGGCCCGCATGCCCGCGAAACCTCGCTGGCCGACGCGGTCAAGCCGATCCCGCTTTCGGCGGTCAAGCAGTTCCTGAAGAACAGCCAGGTCGTCGACGAGGAGGTGATGCGCAATGCGCCCCACGTCGTGGCGATCGAGGAAAACCGCCTGCGCGGCGTGACCGGCCAGCTGCTCTATATTCGCGGCCTGGACGCTGCGGTTGGCGACAAGTTCGCCATCGTGCGCCCGCTCGGACGCTACTACGACATGCCGCCCAAAAATGAGGGCGAAGTGCGCGAGACCTATCGCCAGGCCCGCGATGGCCGCGACGGCCGCCAGAGCATGCTCTGGCGCCACGGCCCGCACGAGTGGAGCTTCAAGGGCCGCGTGCGTTTCCTCGGCTACGAGGTGCTTGAGTTCGGCACCGTGCAGGTGACGCGCACTGGCGACCCGAGTTCGGCGCTGGTCACCTATTCGGACTTCGAAGTGCGCGAAGGCGACTACATCCTGCCACTCGACCCGACTCCATACGATGACCAGTTCGTTCCGCACGGGCCAGCCCAGGCGCCCGACAACATGCGCGTCATCGCCTTCACCGATGCGCTGAACGCGGTCGGCCCGCTGCAGGTGGTCGCCCTTTCCCGCGGCAGCGAGGACGGCGTCGACAACGGCACGACCTACTCCATCTATACGGACGGCGAGACGGTGCACGACAGCACCGACTATCCGCGTGGCAAGTCGCGCGCATTCTTCAACCCGCGTGATTCGAAGGTGACCCTGCCACCCGAGTTCATCGGCCACCTCATGGTTTTCCGCACGTTCAAGCGCGTCAGCTACGCGCTGGTCATGGACAGCGTCCGCCCGGTCCACATCGGCGACTTCATGCACGATCCGGACACCACGCCCTGACCCGAGCCATCGGGTGATCCACCAGGAACGGCGCGATGGACTCCATCGCGCCGTTTTCGTTTGGGGATTCGCTACACTGGAGTTCCACGGATACGGGGAAGCGACGCATGGCGACGGAAGCCTGGCTCACACTCTTGCGCACACCGGACATCGGGCCAGCCGCGTTGCGCACGCTGGTTTCACGCCAGGGCAGCGCAACCGCCGCCCTCGATGCACTGCGCCACGGCAAGGATGGGCGGGAGCTGTCCGCGCCGTCGCGGGCATGGCTGGACGCGCCGGACGCGGCACGCATCGCGGCCGACCTGGACTGGCTCGCGCAACCCGGTCACCACCTGCTTGGCTGGGACGACCCCGACTACCCTTCCCTGCTGCGCGAAATCCCCGGCGCACCCGCGGCCCTGTTCGTCGCGGGCGACCCGACCCTGTTGTGGATGCCGCAGGTCGCCGTGGTCGGCAGCCGCAGCGCGAGTGCCAGCGGCCTCGCCACGACGCGGCGGTTTGCCCGCGCCCTGGCGGTCGCCGGCTTCACGATCACGAGCGGGATGGCCGATGGCATCGATGGCGCGGCCCACCAGGCCACCCTCGATGCCGAAGGCCGGACCATCGCCGTGCTCGGCACCGGTCCCGACCTGGTCTACCCGCGCAAGCACCGGGCGCTGGCCGGGCAGATTGCCGAAAATAACGCCCTGGTCAGCGAATTCCCGCCCGGTACGGTGGGCAAGCCCGAGCACTTCCCGCGGCGCAACCGGATCATCTCCGGGCTGGCCCTCGGCACGCTGGTCGTCGAAGCCGGACTCAAGTCGGGCTCGCTGATCACCGCGCGCTATGCCAGCGAGCAGGGGCGCGAGGTCTTCGCGCTGCCCGGCTCGATCAACAACCCGCTGGCCCGCGGATGCCATCAACTGATCCGCGACGGAGCCCGCCTGACCGAATCGGCCGAGGAGATCGTCGAGGCCCTGTCCGGGCTTGCCGCGGAGCTCGGCGACCGCCTGCGCGCCCGCCTCGAGCCCGGCGGGCGCACGGCCGCCCCTGCGGCGCCCGACGATCCGGGCAGCGCCGGCCGGTCCCTGGATCCCGACTACGCGCGCCTGCTCGGCGCGCTCGGGCATGAGGAGACGGACCTCGACCAGCTTGCTGAACGAACCGGGATGGCCGTTTCGGCGCTTTCCTCGATGCTGCTCGTGCTCGAACTCGAGGGCGTGGTCAGCGCCGGCCGGGGCGGCAAATACACCCGCCTGGCCCATTCCTGAGCCGCGAACGCGGCCGGCCGGGCCGGGCCGGCCGGGTCGACGCGGCCATCCGGTGGCGCGTCCATTTGGGTATAGTGCGCCGCGCCCGGGCTTGACAGTCCGCGAACTCGTGTGTCCTTCTGAATGGGCAACACGCCACTTTCCCCTGAAATTCATTGCCGAATGGCCGCCTGCACGGCGCCAACAGACACCGGCGCCAAGGACCGCACCATGGCCAAGAACCTGCTCATCGTCGAGTCGCCCGCCAAGGCCAAGACGATCAACAAATACCTCGGCAAGGATTTCCAGGTCCTCGCGTCCTACGGTCACGTGCGCGATCTGGTGCCGAAGGAAGGTGCCGTCGATCCCGATCACGATTTCGCGATGAACTACGACCTGATCGAAAAGAACGAGAAGCACGTCGACGCCATCGTCAAGGCGATCAAGCAGGCCGACGCGCTCTATCTGGCGACCGACCTTGACCGCGAAGGCGAGGCCATTTCCTGGCATATCGCCGAGATCCTGCGCGAGAAGAACCTGCTCAAGGACAAGGTCGTGCACCGGGTCGTGTTCTCGGAGATCACCCCGCGCGCGATCAAGGAAGCCGTCGCCAATCCGCGCCAGCTGTCGATGGAGCTGGTCAACGCCCAGCAGGCGCGTCGGGCGCTCGACTACCTGGTCGGCTTCAACCTCTCGCCGGTGCTCTGGCGCAAGGTCCAGCGCGGCCTTTCGGCCGGCCGCGTGCAGTCGCCGGCGCTGCGCATGATCGTCGAGCGCGAGGAAGAGATCGAAGCCTTCATTCCGCGCGAATACTGGTCCGTCGAGGCCGATCTCGCCCATCCCGACCAGGCCTTCAAGGCGCGCCTGCTCAAGCTCAACAACAAGAAGTTCGAGCAGTTCGACCTGACCAACGCCGACGACGCGCATGCCGCGCGCAATGCCCTGCACAAGGCCGCGCAGGGGCGGCTGGTCGTCGGCGAAGTGCAGTCCAAGGAACGCAAGCGGCGTCCTTCGGCGCCTTTCACGACCTCGACCCTGCAGCAGGAGGCGGCGCGCAAGCTCGGCTATGCGACCAGCCGCACCATGCGCCTCGCCCAGCAGCTCTACGAGGGCATCGCGATCGGCGACGAAGGCGTGGTCGGCCTGATCACCTACATGCGTACCGATTCGGTATCCATTTCCGACGAAGCCACCGGCGAATTGCGCGAAGTGATCGTGCGCGAATTCGGTCGCCAGGCGCTGCCCGAGCAACCCAACCTCTACAAGTCGAAATCGAAGAATGCGCAGGAAGCGCATGAAGCGATCCGGCCGACCTCGGCGGCGCTGACGCCGAAGCGCGTCGCGGCCTATCTCTCGCCCGATCACGCCAAACTGTATGAACTGATCTGGAAGCGCACCGTCGCCAGCCAGATGCAACATGCGACCCTGAATACCGTATCGGTCGATTTCCCCTGCGGAGCCGATGCGGCGTTCCGTGCCACCGGCACGACGGTCATCGATCCGGGCTTCCTTGCCGTCTATGAGGAAGGCAGCGACCAGAAAGCCGCCGACAGCGAGGACGATGCACGCAAGCTGCCGATCATGAAAGTGGGCGAAGCGGTGCCGCTGCGCGACATCGTCACCGACCAGCACTTCACCGAGCCACCGCCACGCTTCTCCGAGGCCAGCCTGGTCAAGGCGCTCGAGGAATACGGCATCGGACGACCATCCACTTACGCCAGCATCATCCAGGTCCTGCTCAACCGCGAGTACGTCATCCTAGACAGCCGACGCTTCAAGCCGACCGACGTCGGTCGCGCCGTCGGTCGATTCCTGGCCAGCCATTTTGCGCGCTATGTCGACTACGACTTCACCGCCAAGCTCGAGGACGAACTCGATGCGGTCAGCCGCGGCGAGGAAGACTGGGTGCCCTTGCTGAGCCGCTTCTGGAAACCTTTCAAGGCGCAGATCGACGAGAAGATCGAAACGGTCGACAAGTCCGAAGCGAGCGGCAGTCGCGTGCTCGGCGAGGATCCGAAATCCGGCAAGCCGCTGTCCGTGCGCCTCGGGCGCTACGGGCCGTTCGCCCAGATCGGCACCAAGGAAGACGAGGACAAGCCGAAGTTCGCCAGCCTGCGCCCCGGCCAGAGCATGCACACGATCACGATGGAGGAAGCGCTGGAACTGTTCAAGCTGCCGCGCACGCTCGGCACCTCCGACGAGGGCGAGGAGATCACGGTCGGCATCGGCCGCTTCGGCCCGTTCGTCAAGATCGGCTCGACCTATGCCTCGCTGACCAAGGAAGACGATCCGTACACGATCGAATTGCCGCGCGCGCTGGAACTGGTTCGCGCCAAGGCCGAAGCGCTGGCCAACCGCATCATCAAGGACTTCGGCAACGGCATCCAGATCCTCAATGGCCGTTACGGTCCCTATATCACCGATGGCGACAAGAACGCGCGCATACCGAAAGACCGCGAACCGCCGAGCCTGAGCGAGGCCGAATGCGTCGAGCTGCTTGCCGCGGCGCCATTCCGGCCCAAGCGCGGCTTCGGCAAGGGCGCCAAGGGCAAGGGCAAGGCCCCGGCGAAAAAGGGCGCGGACGCCGAGGCGAAGGCCAAGCCCGCCGCCAGTAAGGCGGCAGCAAAGAAGACTTCCGCAAAAAAGACTGTGGCCAAGAAGACGCCCCGGAAAACCGCGACGAAGAAGGCCGCGACCTCGAAAGTTGCAACCAAGAAGACTGCGACCGGCAAGAAAACCGCCATCACCAAGGCGGCCACAACGGCGCCCGCTGCCGAAGACAGCTGATGTCCGAGAGCGCCGCATGCGCGGTGGCCGTATTGCGCCGTGGCGGGGGGATCGTCCACCCCGCCGAGGCAGCCCGGGGCCTCGGCTGCGACCCGCGCAACGAGAAGGCCGTGCGGCACCTGTTCGGGCTCAAATCGCGACCGGCCGGCGCCGCTGCCCTGCTGATCGACGCCGACTTCGTCCAGCTCCCGGCCGGTGTCGGGCCCTGTCCGGAAGAGGCCATCGCCCGCGCCGCGGCCAGCTGGCCGGGGCCCGTCACCGGGGCATTTCCCGGAAAATCCGAGGTTCCTGCGTCGATCGTCGGCGAACATGCTGGTATCGCGCTTCGCGTGACTGCGCATAGGGTGGCTCGCGAACTGTGCGTGGCCTTCGGCGGCGCCCTCGTTTCGACCAGCGCCAACCGCCGCGGAGGGCCGCCGATGCAGACCGCCGCACAGGTGCGCGAGGCGTTCGCCGGCGAGCTCGATGCGCTGGTTGCGGGCGAATTGGGGGGACTTGAGCGACCGACGCCAATACGCGACGCTATCAGCGGGGAAGTCGTGCGCAACTGAGGGAATCGAGGGAGGAACATGTCCGCTGTCATCAAACCCGGCCAGCTTGCTGGTCCTGCACAACCGGCTGCGCTGCTGGCCGGCGCCGATCCCGGCCGCGTGATCGCCTGGCACCAGGGCGACGCCGTCACTGCCGCCGGATTCCTCGCCGACGTGCAGCGCATAAGGCGGCTGCTGCCCCGCTCCGGCAATGCCATCAACCTGTGCGAGGATCGGTACAGTTTCATGGCGGGTTTCTGCGCCGCGGCGACGCTAGGGCAGGCGACCCTGCTGCCCTCCTCGCGCGCGCGCCAGGCAATATCCGAAGTGCAATCCCAGCATCCGGGCTCGTACCTGCTCGGCGATGAACTGACCTGTCACGGGTTCGAGGGGATGATTCGACTGCCCGTCCTGACCGGGCGGGCCGAAAGCAGCCCGGAACCGGATCCGACCCTGGACCCGAGGCAGGTTGTCGCGATCGGATTCACGTCGGGCAGCACCGGGGTGCCAAAGCCGAATGCGAAGACCTGGGAGGGTTTCCGCGAAGGCAGTGCGCGCAATGTCGAGGTTCTGAGCGCAGCAATCGGACTAGACGCCAGTGCCCTGGCGCATGTCGTGGCCACCGTTCCGGCGCAACACATGTACGGCATGGAGATGTCCGTGCTGCTGCCGCTGTTTGGTCCGTTCGCGGTGCATTCGGGCAGGCCTTTCTTCCCGGCCGACATCGCGCGGGCGCTGGCCGAAATTCCCGCGCCGCGGGTGCTCGTGACAACCCCGGTGCACCTGCGCGCACTGTTGCACGAAGCAGCTGCGCTGCCGCCGATAGCCGCGATCGTCTCGGCAACCGCGCCGCTGTCCACGGAGCTTGCCGTGCAGGCGGAATCGCAACTCGGCACGCACCTGATCGAACTGTTCGGCTCGACCGAAACCTGCGTGATCGCGCACCGGCGCACCGCGGTCGACTCCGATTGGCAACTGCACGAAGATGTCACCCTGACCCCGCAGCCGGACGGCACCCTGGTCAGTGCCGGGTACCTGGACCAGACCGTGCTGCTGCAGGACATCGTCGAGCTGCTGCCGGCGCGCCGCTTCAGGTTGTGCGGGCGCAACGCCGACCTGCTCGAAATCGCCGGCAAGCGTGCCTCGCTGGCGGACCTGACCCGTCGCCTGCAGGCCTTGCAGGGCGTACTCGACGCCGTCGTCTTCCAGCTCGACCCGGATCCCGGCTCGCAGGTTCGGCGCATTGCCGCACTGGCGGTGGCGCCTGGGCGCACCGAAAAGGAACTCCTCGGCGAAATGCGCCAGGCGATCGACCCGTTGTTCCTGCCGCGTCCGTTGCGCCTGGTCGAGGCCCTGCCGCGCAACGAGACCGGCAAGCTGCCACGCAGCGCGTTGCTGTCTGCATTGCGTAAAAATCAATGAAATCAACCGTCTGGACGCTGGCCTGACGCCCATCCGGTCGGTCGGCGGCGAATTTCGGGCAAAAAATTGCCCCGAGGGCCAGGGGGAGCCCTCGGGGCGGGGTTCGAAAACCGGTCTGGGGAGGGACCGATCTCCGGGGGATCCAACCAGGGAGGTGGATGGATCCGGGGGTGCCGTTGCGTGCACCCGGATATAGAGACGCGGGTTGGCAGCGATAAGTTTCGTCGGTTCGAAAATATTTCCGGAATCGTTTATCCGTTATTCACTTTGGCGACCCCTTCGACTAGTGGGCCTCGTCCCAGTTGGCCCCGACCCCGATATCGACAACCAGCGGCACGGCGAGTTTCGCCGCCGCGGCCATGCGTTCGCGCACGCCATCGCGAATCGCCTCGACGCAGTCCTCGCGGACTTCGAAGACGAGTTCGTCGTGGACCTGCATGGTCATCCTCGCCTCGCCGGCGCGGCTGGCCAGCCAGGCATCGACGGCCAGCATGGCGCGTTTGATGATGTCGGCCGCGGTGCCCTGCATCGGCGCGTTGATCGCGGCGCGCTCCGCACCTGCGCGCTGCGCCTGGTTTCGCGAGCCGATGCTTTCCAGATAGAGGCGGCGCCCGAAGACCGTTTCGACATAGCCATCGCGGTGCGCCTGCTCACGGACGCGGTCCATGAACTCGCGCACGCCCGGATAGCGCTGGAAGTAGCGGGCGATGTAGTCCTGCGCTTCGGCACGGCCGATACCAAGCTGGCGTGCCAGGCCAAACGCACCCATGCCGTACATGAGGCCGAAATTGATGGCCTTGGCGGCGCGGCGCTGCTGGCTGTCGACATCGGCCAGCGGAACCGAAAACACTTCGGCCGCCGTGCTGCGGTGGATGTCCTGCTCGCCGTGGAAGGCAGACAGCAACCCGGCATCGCCGGAGAGGTGGGCCATGATGCGCAGTTCGATCTGCGAGTAGTCCGCGGCGAGGATCTTCCAGCCTTTCGGCGCGATGAACGCCTGGCGGATGCGCCGTCCTTCCTCGGTGCGAACGGGAATGTTCTGCAGGTTCGGATCGGACGATGACAGCCGGCCGGTGGCGGCCGTGGCCTGGTGGTAGCTGGTATGCACGCGCCCGGTACGCGGATTGACGATCTCGGCCAGTTTCTCGGTGTAGGTCGAGCGCAGCTTCGCCAGGCCGCGGTAGTCGAGGATCAGGCGCGGCAGTTCGTGCGCGTCGGCGATGGCTTCCAGTGCCTCTTCATTGGTCGAGGGCTGGCCCTTCGGCGTCTTCAGGACTGCCGGCAGCTTGAGTTCATCGAACAGCAGCGCCTGCAACTGCTTGGGGGAATCAAGACTGAAATTGCGCCCGGCGATGGCGTGCGCCCGGGTGGTCAGCTCGTGCATGCGCTTGGCCAGTTCGCGGCCCTGCGCGCGCAGGGCGTCGACGTCGACGAGCACGCCGGTCTGCTCCATGCGCGCAAGCACCGGAACGAGCGGAATCTCGATGTCGCGATAAATCGACTCGAGCTTCGGCTCCGCCTGCAGCTTCGGCCACATCGCGCGATGCAGCCTCAGCGTGATATCGGCATCCTCGGCGGCATAGCGGCCGGCGGTATCGAGGTCCACCTGCGAGAACAGGATCTGTTTCGCACCTTTGCCGGCGACATCCTCGAAATGGATGGTCTGGTAATCCAGGTGCCGCCTGGCCAGCGTGTCCATGTCGTGGCGCGACGCCGTGGAGTTGAGGACATAGGACTCGAGCATGGTGTCGTGCGCGATGCCGCGCACCTGGATACCCGCGGTCGACAGGACGTTCATGTCGTACTTGGCGTGCTGGCCGACCTTCGGCTTGTTGGCGTCCTCGAGCAGGGGCTTCAGCGCAGCCAGCACCATGGCGCGGTCGAGCTGCCGGGGCGCACCCGCATAGTCGTGGGCCAACGGCACATAGGCGGCGACCTTGGGCTCGACGGCGAACGACACGCCGACGATCTCGGCGCGCATCGAGTCGATCGAGGTGGTTTCGGTATCGAAGGCGATCAGCTCGGCGGATTCGAGCCGCCGCAGCCAGTCGTCGAAGCGCGCCTGCTCGACGACCAGCTCGTACTCGCCGGGGCCAACAAGAGCGCTATCAGGCCCAGCCCCCATCGAATCCGAGGTCTGTGGGACTGTGTTTTCCTCTGAAGCCTGCTCACCATCACCCTCCGCAGGCAGACCCGCTTTCGCCTCCAGCTCCTTCAACGCCGCGTTGAACTCATAGCGCCGATAGAGCGCGCGCAGCGCCTCGACTTCCGGCTCGCGCAAGGCCAGGTCGGTCGCGCCGACCTCGAGATCGACGTCGGTCTTGATGGTGACCAGTTGCTTCGACAGCGGCAGGTGGGCAAGCGCCTCGCGCAGGTTCCCGCCGATCTTGCCGCCGACCTTGTCGGCATTTTCGATGACCGCTTCGAGGGTGCCGTACTCGGCCAGCCACTTCGCCGCCGTCTTGGGCCCGCACTTGTTCACGCCGGGCACGTTGTCCACGGTGTCGCCGGTCAGGGCGAGGAAATCGACGATGCGCTCCGGCGCCACGCCGAATTTCGCGATGACGGCCTCGCGGTCCATGTTGGTATTGGTCATCGTATTGACCAGGGAGATCCTTGGCGACACGAGTTGCGCGAAGTCCTTGTCGCCGGTGGAAATGACGACGTCGATGTCGAGCTTCTCGGCCTGCCTGGCCAGCGTACCGATGACATCGTCGGCCTCGACGCCGGCGACGCGCAGGATGGGAAAGCCCAATGCGGCGACGATGGCGAGCATGGGCTCGAGCTGCGCCTTGAGTTCGGGTGGCGTGGGAGCGCGATTGGCCTTGTACTCGGCGTACATTTCATCGCGAAAGGTCGGCCCAGGAGCATCGCTGACGAAGGCGACGTATTCGGGCCGCTCCTTGAGCGTTGCGCGCAGCATGTTGAACACGCCGAATAGCGCGCCGGTTGGCTCTCCCGCAGCATTGGTCAGCGGCGGCAGCGCGTGGAAGGCGCGAAACAGATATGACGAACCGTCGATGAGAACGAGGCGCGGGCGCGAAGTGGGCATGGCAGGACGTGACTGTTCCGGGCCCGCAGCTTGGCGCGCCGTTTCTTCGAATGCAAATCCCCGCGCCTGCGTTACGGCGACGGCCTCCGCGCGTTGCGGGCCTCAGGGATTCTCGAAGCCGGAATAGAAAATACAATCTCCGCCTGCGGCCGTGTAGCCGGCCAGGCCGTTTCGCGCAACCCCGCCCGCGCTGTCGAACGCGCCGCCGGCAATAAGCCGGAGCCGGCAGTCGTGGACGAGGCTCAGTACGGAATTGCTCATGCTCGTATTCCAGGAGGCATCGACGGCACCGTTCCCGCTTGTCGCGTAGCGAATCAGGCGGTTGCCACCATTTGCAGGTATGGCGTTGGTGAAATCGCCACCGACGTAGAGATAGTTGCCGGCGAGGGCGAGGGCTTCGACGCCACCATTCGGATTCGGCTGCCAGCCGGCGTCGAGTGCCCCGCTGACGATGTCGACGCGGTTGAGGTAGCTGACGAACGGCGCCTGGGCGCGGAAGAAATTGCCACCGATGTAGAGTTTCGAGCCGGATCGTTCGATCGCCGAAACGCGATACGAACTGGCCGACAGGCCGGCATCAAAGGACCGCACGCTGACCGGCGAGGCCTGGGAAATGCGCGCGATGCCGCGTGCCTGGACGTTGGCGATCTTTAGGAAATCGCCTGCCGCAAAGAGGTCGCCGTCGGCCAGTGCCAGGGCCCGGATGGCGCCACGCGTGCCTCCCGTGGGCGGGTTCGCGAGATCGCCATTCTGGGTCTGGGCAATCCAGGCGTGGTCCCACGAGCCGCCCAGCGGATCAAGCCGTGCCAGGCCGAAGGCATCGTTGAGCTGGATGTCGCCGCCGATGAACAGGGCACCCGACGTGGCTGCCATCGCGCGGACAGGCTGCCCGGGGCTGCCGGAGGGGAACGGCGAGTTCCATCCGGCCGAGAGATTGCCGTTGCTGTCCAGGCGGGCGACATTCGGGCTGCTGGCGCCATTCACCGAATCGAAGGTTCCGCCGACATAGATCGTGCCATTGGCCCAGGCCAGCGAGTAGATCACGCAGGCTGATGCGACGGAGGAAATGACCGGCGCAAATCCCGCGTCCAGCGAGCCGTCCCGGTTGAGCCGGAGCAAGCGGGTGCGCGGCGTGCCATTTGCCAACCGGACGAAATCTCCGCCTACGAGGATCTTGCCGTCGGGCTGGCGCAGGGTCGCGTGAATGGTGGCCGCAATGAACCCGCCGGCACTGCCCGGCGCCTGCAGTTGCAGGTCAGGGACGGAATCCGGCACCAGTTGGGCAAGGCAGGGCAGCGCGGCCAGGGGTCCGGTCAAGGCAAGCACGAGCAGCAGTATTCGGGTCACGCGCATGACGGCTCCGGGTTTGGTTGTCCCCACCCAATACGCAATATCGCGAGGAAAGCCCGAAGGGGTCGGCGTTTCCAGCAGGACTCCCGGGTAGACTCCGCGAGTCGGTGTAGCAAACGATGTCGATCCCCATGCCCGAGACCCACGACCATGAATTGACCCGCCTGATCGCTGCCTGGCGCGAAGGCGACACCGATGCGCGCGAGGATCTGATGCAGCGGGTGTATGCAAATGTGCGTGCGATCGCCGCGCAGTCGTTGCGGCGCATGCCCAGCGCCACCCTGAGCACGACCGACCTGGCCCACGAAGCGCTGATCCGCCTGCTCGGAGCGGATGCGGACTGGGAGAGCCGCAAGCACTTCTTCCACGTGGTGGCGCAGGCCACCCGGCAGGTCCTCGTCGATGCGGCGCGCCGGCGCCTTGCGGACAAGCGCGGTGGCGGTTCCGAGCATGTTGACCTGGATGCCGCCGGCGACATCGCGATCCCGGTCACCGACGCGCATCTGATGCGAATCGACCTGGCGCTGGAAGAACTGGCCCATGCCGATGCGCGACGGGCACAGATGATCGAGCTGGTCTATTTCGGCGGACTCAACCGCATGGAAGTAGCCGCCGCACTGAATGTCTCGGAAGGTACCGTGGATCGCGACCTGCGCCTGGCGCGCGCCTGGCTGAAAGTGGAGTTGCAGGCATGAGTCCGCACTCCCTGGAGCGCCTCGCCGGATATTTCGAGCGGCTAAGCGGCATGAGCGCCGAACAACAGCGCATCGAGATCGAGCACCTGCCGCTGGATGCAGCCGAACGCGCGCAACTGGAAAAGCTCTTGGCCGCGGACCGCGAGTCGGCTGACCCGTTGCAGGAAGCGATCAGCGCAGTCGCGGCTGATCTCGACGGCGCACGACAACGCCGCCTGGGCGCATGGTCGCTGCTGCGAGAACTGGGTGCCGGCGGCATGGGCACCGTATTCCTCGCCGAGCGCGTCGATGGCCACTTCCGGCAGCAGGTCGCCATCAAGCTGCTGCGCGGCTTCCCGACGCGCGACAGCATGCGTCGGCTGCGCCACGAACGGCAGATCCTGGCCAGCCTCAACCACCCCAATATCGCGCGCCTGCTCGATGGCGGCGAAACGGACGATGGCCAGCCGTGGCTCGCCATGGAGTATGTCGACGGCACCTCGCTGGTCGAGCACGCGAGGCTGCACGCGCCGTTGCTGCGGGATCGCCTGCGCCTGTTCGACGCCATGCTCGATGCCATCGAGCACGCCCACCAGCATCTGGTCATCCACAGGGATCTGAAGCCGGCCAATGTCCTGGTGACATCGGATGGAACGGTCAAGCTCCTCGATTTCGGCATCGCCCGCCTGGTCGACGTCGGCGAGGACGGGCAGCGCGCGACCTCGACGCAGATCTTCAGTCGTGGCTACGCCAGTCCCGAGCAGCGCGAGGGTCGAACCATCACCACCGCCAGCGACATCTACAGCCTCGGCGTCATGTTGCGCGAACTGCTTACCGGTAGCCGGGAAGAGGGAGAGTCGCCGGGGAGCGCGTCCGACACGTTGCCGCTCGACGCCGACATGGCCGGAATTCTCGCCAGGGCGACTGCACGGGAGCCTGCCGACCGGTATGCCGGCGCCGGCGAGTTCCGCGATGATCTCGACCGCTACCGGCAGGGACGCCCGGTGCGCGCTGCGGCAATGACGCGGTTCTACCGGGCCCGCAAGTTCGTCGGTCGCCACCGGATTGGCGTTGTCGTCGCGCTGGGAGCGCTGATCGTCGTTGGCGCGTTCGTCTGGCGCCTGGATCGCGAACGCGAGCGCGCGCTGGCAGCGGAATCAACCGCTCAAGGGGCCCTCGAAACATCCGAGCGCGAGGCAGCGAGCGCGCGTGCCTCCCTCGAGTTCCTTACCGACGCACTCTCCGCGGCCGCACCCGATGCAGCCATGAGCCGTCAAGTCGGGGTGCGCGAATTGCTCGACGCGGCGCGCAGGAAGCTCGAGGCGCGCAGCGCCGTCGATGGCAGTTTCACGCAGCGCATGCAGCGCTTGCTGGCGTCGCTCTACGCGCAACTCGGCGAGGCGCGAATTGCACGCCAACTCATGCACGATGGGCTTCTCGGCGTTGCACCCGCAAACAGTTCCGAAGCGCTGCGCCTGGCCGAAGACTACTCGGAATACTCGATGGTCCTTGGCCTCCTCGAGGAAGGCACCGAATCGCTGGCGGCGGCAAGGGTCGCGGCGCAATGGCGCGAACAATTCGCACCGGACGACGCCTCGCTTCGGGTGAAGTCGCTGCAGATGCTGGCCATGGTTGCCCATCGCGACGGCAGGGATGAGGATGCCATCGATCAGTTGCGCGAAGCCTACCGGTTGGGCATCGAGAAATCCGTTGGCGACCCGGACATACGCATCGAATCCGCCCAGCTTCTGGCCAATTTGCTGGCAACGCGCGGCGAATGCGACGAAGCGCTCAAGGTGGTCAACGACGGCCTTGCGCTGGCGAAGGAGAAGCTGCCGGCAGACGCCCCTTCGAACCTGTCCCTGATGCGCGCGCAGGCATGGGCACTCAATTCGTGCGGGCAGCCTGCCGCGGCCGAACCCGTGCTGCGTGCCGCCATTGCCATGCAGGAGCGCGTGGTCGCCGCCGGCGGCGCACGCATGATGAGCCTGACCAACGACCTCGCCCTGGTCCTGAATGATCTCGGACGCTATCAGGAAGCCGCCGAGATGCTCGGCCGCTCCGACAAGGCGATGAACGATGTCGGTTTCGGCAAGCTCGACGAAGCTGTCTCATGGTCAAATCGCGCCGGCATTCTCGAGAGCGCAGGTGACTATGACGGCACGCTCGAAGCCATTGGCAAGGCCATCCATCTTCTCGATGAGGACCATATCGAAGCTGACCATCAGGTTCGCCGTCGCATCGAGCGCTCACAGGCACGCACGCTCGGGCTGGTAGGCCAGTACGAGAAAGCCTGGCAAATGTTCGCCGACCTCCGCGTCCGCTGCGCACGGATCGAGGGGGACGACTCCGGTGAATACGCCATGCTGACCTGGCAGCTTGCCTCCCTGGCGAGTCGCATGAAGGACCCGCTCCGTGGCCTGCCCCTGCTCGAGGAATCGGAGCGCCGATGGGCTGCCCTGGTGCCGCCGACCCATCGGATTTTCGCCCACGTTCGGCGCGTAAGGGCCGCGTTCGCGATGCTCGGGCATGCCTATGCAGAGGCCGACAGGGAGCTTGGCGAGGCCGTCGCGGCTTTCGAGCAGGGCATCGCCTCGCCCGTGGATCTAGCCATAGCGCGCAGCGAACTGGCCGAGTTGCGCTGGCGCGAGGGTCGCCCGCAGGAGGCGCGCAAGCTGCTCGGCCTGGCCATGCCCGTATTGCGATCGACCCTGCTGCCAGCGGAAATCAGCCGGGCCAGGGCCGAAAAGCTGGCCAGCCGCCTCGGGCCGGGAGTTTGATCGCTGTCAACGAACCTTCAGGTGATTGCGTATACAGTTGACCCATCGTTCCGCTGAACGCACCAGAGGTTGCCCTGCCATGAAACACCACAGCCTGTTTTTTGTCGCAGCTTTGCTTTGGGCGCCGCTCTGGGTAGCCGCCGCCTCCGCGGCCCAGCCAGCG
>DAIMYT010000034.1:0-21490 GCA_036734345.1 Dokdonella sp.
GAGTGGCAGGAGTCCGGCGCCGGCTCCGCCCATCAAGCGATCTGCGGCGTTCCGACACCTGACGCCCAATATGCAATAAGATTGTTCACAGACGGCGAATCAGGGGCGCAGTCGATGGAAATTTCCAGTCGCATATGTCCTGCGTGTGCGGCGTCATGGGAGATGCTCGCGTGAAAATGGCCGATTTTCGTTACACCCTGCAGCGCAATGTTTCCAAGGTGCAGGCTCCGCCGTCGCTGATCCCGGACCGGGAAGCGATGGAGAAATTCCTCGGCATGTGCCATCGCCGCAGGTATCCGAACAAGACCGCGATCATCCGCCCCGGCGATTCGGCGAACATCCTCTATTACGTGATCGACGGCTCGCTGACCGTTTCCTCGGAGGACGAGGAAGGGCGCGAACTGATCCTCACCTATCTCAACCGCGGCGAGTTCATCGGCGAAATGGGCATCTTCGTCGAGACGCCGCGCCGCGAGGTCATGGTGCGTACGCGCACGCCCTGCGAACTGGCCGAGATCGGCTACGAGCGCATGTTCAACCTGTTCGAAGGCGCGCTTCGCGACGAATGCCCGAAGATCCTGTTCGCGATCGGTTCGCAACTGACCAACCGCCTGCTGCATACCAGCCGCAAGGTCAGCCGCCTCGCCTTCATGGACGTTACCGGTCGCGTCGGCAAGACCCTGATCGACCTGACCAACGAGCCGGACGCGATGACCCATCCGCTCGGCACCCAGATCCGCATCTCGCGCCAGGAAATCAGCCGCATCGTCGGCTGCTCGAGGGAAATGGTCGGGCGCGTGCTCAAGCAGCTCGAAGAGCAGCGCATGATCGACGTCTCGGGCAAGACCATCGTCGTGCTCGGCAAGCGCGCGGATCCGCTCTAGCGGCCGCGGACGTCCCGCCCGCGGCGGGGACGCATCAGAACCAGTCGACCCGCGCCACCGGCCGGCCAAGTGCACGCTCGACGCGCTGGCGGGTGCCGGCATCGGCGTTGACCAGGACCGGCTCACCCGCCCTTTCCAGCATCGGTATGTCACGCGACGAATCGCTGTAGGCGATCGCCCAGGGTTCGGCGATGCCATGGCCGGCAAGCTGGCGCGGCTTTTGCGAACCGATGTTGTGCACCTTCTTGCGCATGCCGAGGCGTCCGTCCTGCAGCTGCGAGGCAATGCATTCGATGCCGTGCAATCCGATCGCGTCGAAAATCGCGCGCACCAGCGTCTCCTCGCAACCGGTGACGATGACCACGCGGTCGCCCGCCGCCACGTGCCGGCGCATGGCGCCGATGCCGTCGCGGATGAAGATGCGCGGGCGTTGCACGAGTTCGCCGGCAAACGCGCGCGCCAGCTCCCGGTAGCGCGTCGTGCGCACGCCGAGCAGGCTGATGCGGACAAGCGTTTCGGCCACGGCCGGGCGCAGGGAACGGAACACAGCCAGTGGTAGCAACAACGGCATTGCCGCCAGGGCGACCGGCAATCGCCAGGCCGAACGCAGCAGGCGCGCGAGGACGAAGCGCGAGTAGGCGTCGCCGCGCATCAGCACGCCATCGAAATCAAACAGCACGACGCGCCGCGGGGATGCAGCCGCAAGCCCGTCCGCGGCGTGTAGCGGTGAACCGTCCATCATCCGGGGAAGAACAGCTGCTTCAGTTCGGCACCCGGGTCGACGGCACGCATGAACGCCTCGCCGACGAGGAAGGCATCGATGCCGGCGGCGCGCAGGCGCGCGACATCGGTCCCGCTGGCGATACCGCTTTCGGTCACCAGGATGCGATCGGCCGGGGCCAGCGCGCGCAGGCGCAGCGAGGTCTCCAGCGAAACCTCGAAGGTCCGCAGGTTGCGGTTGTTGACGCCGATCAGTGGCGCCGGCACGTCCAGCGCGCGCGCGAGTTCGGCCTCGTCGTGGACTTCGACGAGCACGTCGAGATCGAGCTCGGCGGCGAGCAGGCTCAGTTCGAGCAGGCGTTCGTCATCGAGGGCGGCGACGATCAGCAGGATGCAGTCGGCGCCGATCGCGCGCGCCTCGTAGACCTGCCAGGGGTCGATCGTGAAGTCCTTGCGCAGCACCGGCAGCGTGCAGGCGTCGCGGGCCTGGCGCAGGTAGTGCTCGCTGCCCTGGAAGAAGTCGGCATCGGTCAGCACGGACAGGCAGGCCGCACCGCCGCGCGCGTAGCTCTTCGCGATCGCCGCCGGATCGAAATCGGCCCGTATCACGCCCTTGCTCGGGCTGGCCTTCTTGACTTCGGCGATCACCGCCGGCCGGCCCGCCTCGATCCCCGATTCGATCGCAGCCGCAAAGCCGCGCGTGTCGGGCAGGTCGGCGACGCGCGCGACCAGCTCCGCCAGTGGCACGACGGCACTGCGCGCGGCGATCTCCTCGAGCTTGCGCGCGAGGATGCGATCCAGGATGTCACTCATCAGTTATTCACCGTTCCTGTGTAGGAGCCTACGCTTGCTGCCTGCCGGCCAATCGCCGTGTCGTGCGCACGAATTCGTCGAGTTTTGCACGTGCCGCACCGCTGTCGAGCGCGGTGCGCGCCATGGCGATGCCCGCCGGTATCGATGGCGCCGCGTCCGCTGCATACAGTGCGGCGCCGGCGTTCAAACTGACGATGTCGCGGGCGACTCCCGGCGTATTGTCCAGTGCCTCGAGCACGCGCGCTCGCGATTCGGCAGCATCGTTGACGCGCAATTGCATGCCCGAGGCCATGGCGAAGCCGAATTCCTCGGGGTGCACTTCGTATTCGCGGATGACGCCGTCGCGCAGTTCGCCGACCAGGGTGGCCGCGCCGAGCGAGATCTCGTCCATGCCGTCCTTGCCCCACACGACCAGCGCATGTTTTGCGCCGAGCTGCTTGAGCACGCGCACGAGGATGCCGACCAGGTCCGGGTGGAACACGCCGAGCAGGATGTTCGGCGCCCCGGCCGGATTGGTCAGCGGCCCGAGGATGTTGAATATCGTGCGCACGCCCATTTCCTTGCGTACCGGCGCGACCGCCTTCATCGCCGGATGGTGGATCGGGGCGAACATGAATCCGATGCCGACCTGCTCGATGCAGGCGGCGACCTGCTCCGGAGCCAGCTCGATCGACGCGCCGAGCGCCTCGAGCACATCGGCGCTGCCGGATTTCGAGGAAACGCTGCGGTTGCCGTGCTTGGCCACGCGGGCGCCGGCCGCGGCGACGACGAACATCGCCGCGGTGGAGATGTTGAAACTGTTGCCGCCGTCGCCGCCGGTGCCGACGATGTCTACGAAATGGTCGCGATCGGCCACGCGCACCGGCGCCGCCAGCTCGCGCATGACCTCCGCCGCGGCGCTGATCTCGCCGATGCTCTCCTTCTTCACGCGCAGCCCGGTCAGGATCGCCGCGAGCAGCGCGCTGGAGACCTCGCCGCGCATGATCTGGCGCATCAGCTCGATCATCTCGTCATGGAAGATCTCGCGATGTTCGATCGTGCGCTGCAGGGCTTGTTGGGGCGTGAACGTCATGGCTGGTCCGCATTGTAGGAGCGCCTTCAGGCGCGATGCCCTTCTTCTGATGAATTCGCCTAACAGCATCGCGCCTGAAGGCGCTCCTACAAATGCATTGGCAACGGCAATGGCTGTCGTTCATCGCTCTAGAAAATTCCTCAGCAGGGCATGCCCGTGCTGGGTCAGGATCGACTCCGGATGGAACTGCACGCCCTCGACAGCCAGTTGGCGATGCCGGAAGCCCATGATCTCGTCGCGGCTGCCATCGGCGTTCTCGGTCCAGGCGGTGACTTCGAGGCAATCGGGCAGGCTTTCCTTCTCGACCACCAGCGAATGATAGCGGGTCGCCTCGAACGGGTTGGGCAGGTCGCGGAATACGCCCTGGCCGGTGTGATGGATCAGCGAGGTCTTGCCGTGCATGATCTGACGCGCACGCACGACCTTGCCGCCGAACGCCTGGCCGATGGCCTGGTGGCCAAGGCAGACGCCGAAGATCGGCACGCTGCCGGAAAGCTCCGCCAGCAAGGCCAGCGATACGCCGGCTTCATTCGGCGTGCACGGGCCCGGCGAGATGACGATGCTGGTCGGCTTCAGTTCGGCAATCTGCGCCGCCGACAGCTCGTCGTTGCGCACAACCTTCACCTCCTCGCCCAACTCGCCGAAGTACTGCACGAGGTTGAAGGTGAAGCTGTCGTAGTTGTCGATCATGAGGAGCATCGGCAGCAATTCTTCCTGTTGTTCGGGGCGGCACGCACCAGCGGGGAGGCAAGACGCGTTCGCGATCATCACCGGCGCCCGTTCGTGGGCCGCGAATTGTGCCCTATCAGGACCGGATGCGCCTCAACGCAGTCGAGAATTCCGCCGGCCCGGGCCCGGCTGCCGGTGGCGGCGGGAATTTCCGGTGGAGTCCACCAGGATCTGCGCCAGACGCGGTGCGGCGAGAGCTGCGCAGCCGTTGCCCGGGCATTCGTGCTGTTCTCAACGTGCTCCCCCCGGCTGCCCGAAGCACTCGGCAAGTGCCGCGCGGATTCGGCAGTCGTGCGGCCTGTCAGTTGGCACCGGATTCGCGTTCGCGCTCTGCGGCGAGCATGAGTTCGCCTGGGCCATCCTCGGGCGCCATCGCATCGGCCGAGGCGATGCCCGCCGAAACGACGGCGCGAATGATGCCGTGGTCCGACTCGAGCACGTCGGCCGCCGAGCACGCGGCAAGCAGGCGGTCGCGCACAAGGCCGGCGAATCGTCGCGCCGTGCCTGGCAGCAGGACGACGAAGGCATCCGCGCGCAGGCGACCCACGACATCATCGTCGCGCAATTTCTGCACAAGCAGCTGGGCGACCCGCCGCATCGCCTCGTCGGCGGCTGCCTGTCCGTGTCGTGCGTCGATCACGGCATGGTTGTCGAGTCGCAGCACGATCACGGAGAAGTCCCATGCATAGGCGCGCGCGGAGCGATACTCGACCTCGAGCACGCTGTCGATGTAGCGTCGATGGAAGACTCCGGTCGGCAGGTCGGCGTGCTCGCGGGGCGGACGCGCCGAAATTCGCGTCCTGCGGCGTTCCGCATCATGGCGGGCCCGGCTGGCGACACCGACCTCGTTGACGTGGCGCGGCTCGTCCGCGCCGGCCACCGCCCGCGGAGGCAGGATCGACTGCGTCACCAGTGGGCCCATGTCGAAGAGACTCGACATCTCGGGAATCGCCTCCTCGACGGCTTCGAGCAGGTGCAGGAATTTCGGCGCACCGAGGTCGAAGAGTCTCGCCGCCGCCGTTTCCGCGCGGACCCGCGCTTCCTGCGGCGAGGGCGTGATCCAAAGGTCGGCGACGAGCCCGGACAGCGCGACGGCACGCTGCAGCGGTTCGGTCGGCGCTTCGGCATGGCTGTGCCGGATCGCCTCCTCGACGAAATCCGGCAGGTTCCAGGCCTGCGCCATCCACGCACCCACCTCGATGTGGCTGCAGCCAATCAGTTCGGTTTCCAGCGCAGGCAGATCCTCGTGCGCGAGGCCGCGCTCGAGCAGCGCGGGATAGATTCCCGGGAATTCCTGCGCCAGTACCAGCTGGCCGAGATCCTGGACCAGGCCGGCCAGCATGCACTGCTCACCATCACGCCAGCCGAGCATCCGGGCCAGCGCCTTGCAGACGGTGGTCGCAAGCACACTGCGCTGCCAGATCGCCTGGCGCGCCGGCGAGATGCTGCGCATGGGCCGGAACATCTGGGCAAAGGCGAAACACAGCGCCAGCGACAACGTCGCATTGAGGCCGATAAGCATGAGCGCCTTGCGCAGGTTGTCGGCCCTGCGCTGGGTTGCGTACAGCGGCGAGTTGGCGATGCGCAGGATGTTGGCGGAAAGTTGGGGATTCATGCCGACGGCGGCTGCCGTGGCGGCAAGATCGGTGTCGGGGTCGAGGGCCAGCTGCACGACATGCAGTGCCTGCGCCGAAAGCCCGGGAAGCTTGCGGCGGATTTCCAGCCTGTTGCGGGCCCGACCGTTGCTCATGCCTCATCCAGTCCACGCCACCGCTGCAGGCCGCACCACCCGGCCATGGCGAACACCGGCAACGTCCAGGGCTGCACGGGCGCCGATCCAAGGGTCGCGGCAAGCCGGCATGCCGGCGTCGATGGCGAACGCGACATCACCAAATAAATTCAAACGCAGTGTGTACAAGCAGTCTCAGTATACCGCATGCGGCGGTTTGTCGAGGCCGCGTGCCGGCGCATGCGCTACGGCTGCATCCTGGCTCGGTCAGGGCGCGGTGCCGGCTCCGGCCACGAGATTCGACTCCGGCGCGTCGGCTTCCTCGCCGAGCACGATGATCTTGACCCGGCGGTTGCGGTTGCGACCCTCGACGGTGGCGTTGTCGGCGTCCGGATGGAACTCGCCGAGGCCAAGGATCGCGAGCTTGTGCGGGTCGATGCCGGTATCCGCGAACAGGCGCGCAACGCTCGCCGCGCGCGCCGCAGAAAGTTCCCAGTTGGAGGGAAACTGGAGCGTGTTGATGGCGACGTTGTCGGTGTGCCCTTCGATGCGCAGGCTGTTGGGAAAGCCTCCCAGCGTGATTCCCAGCCGTTCGATGATCGGCACCGCATCGGGCGAGAGCACCGCAACGCCGCTGGGAAACAGGATGTCGGTGCGGATCTCGACTTCCAGCCACGTGCGATGCCTGCGCACCACGACCAGGTTCTCGTCGATCAGGTTCTGCAGCGCTTCCTCCACCTCGCGTGCGATGCGTTCGAGCCCGGCCTTGATCTCGGCCTCCTTGGTCGCGTTGGTGTCGATGGCGACCTGCGAGGTGATCGGCCCTTCCGGCAAGGCCAGTGGCGCGGGTACCGCCAGTGGTTGCATGACCGGCGCAGGCGCGCTGTTCAGTTCGAGTGCCGAGGGTTTCGGTGCCGAGGACGGCTGCTCGCCGATCTGGATCGGCTCGATCGTCTTCGGCGAGCCGTTGAACGCAGCCTCGAGCGATTTGGAAAGGACCCGATACTTGCCCTCGTTGAGCGAGGACACCGCGTACATGACCACGAAGAAGGCCAGCAGCAGGGTCACCAGGTCGCCATAGGGAATCGCCCAGGCCTCGTGGTTCTGGTGTTCCTCGTGCTCGACTTTTTTCTTGCGCCCGGCCATGTCAGTGCACGTATCCGCGCAGCTTCGATTCGATGTTGCGCGGATTCTCGCCCTCCGCGATCGCGGCGATGCCTTCGACCATCATCTCGCGCTCGCGGGCGAGGTCGTTGACGATCAGCTTGAGTTTGTTTCCCGCCGGCAACAGCAGCAGGTTGGCCAGGCCGATGCCATAGACGGTGGAGACGAATGCGCCGGCGATGCCGGGGCCAAGCTTGCTCGGATCGGCGAGGTTTTGCATGACCGCCATCAGGCCGAGCACGGCGCCGATGATACCGAGGGTCGGCGCATAGATGCCGGCCGCCTCGAACACCTTGGCCGACTGCATGTCGCCATGCTTCTTGGCATCGACCTCGACGCCGAGGATGTTGCGGATATTGTCCGGTTCGGTGCCGTCGACAAGCAGCTGCAGTCCTTTCTTGATCAGCGGGTCGGGCTCGGCTTCCACCTGCGGCTCGAGGCCGAGCAGGCCCTGGCGTCTCGCGGTCTCGCTCCAACCGATGATCTTCTTCAGCTGCTCCTCGAAATCCTGCGGCGGCGGCTTGAACAGCCACTTGAGCATGCCCAGGCCACGCGAAAGGATCGGCGCCGGCGTCTGCACCATGATCGCCGAACTGGTGCCGACGAAAACGACGATGAGGGCCGCGCCACTCCACAGTGCATGGATGCCCGCGCCCTTGAGCACGGCGCCGGCCATGACCACGACGAAGGCCAGGACGACGCCGATGGTGGTCAGTTTCTGCATCGCCTCAGGCTCCGTCGCGCCAGTCGCCCAGGCGCGTACGCAGGCGCACCAGCGCCTGCCCGTGCAGCTGGCAGACCCGCGATTCGCTGACTCCTAGCACTTCACCTATCTCCTTGAGGTTCAATTCTTCGTTGTAGTAGAGCGACATCATCAGTTGTTCGCGTTCCGGCAGCGCCGCGATCGCCGTGGCCAGCGCCTGGCGTCGGCCGCCGTCCTCGAAGCGGACCTGCGGCTGCGCCTGCTCGTCGTCGGCGACGTCGAAGGCCATCGATTCGCCGTCGTCGTCCTCGACATTGAGGCTGAGCACGCGCGATCGGCTCGCGTCATCCATGATCTGCGCGTATTCCTCGCGGGAGATGCCGAGGCGTTTCACGACCTCGCCTTCTTCCGCCTCGCGACCGGTTTCCGCCTCGATCACGCGCATGGCATCCATCACCTCGCGCAGCCGCCGGTAAACCGAACGCGGCGTCCAGTCGGTGCGCCGCATCTCGTCGAGCATGGCGCCACGGATGCGCAGGCTCGCAAAAGCCTCGAAACTCGAATTGCGCGATGGCACGTAGTTCCTTGCTGCCTCCAGCAGGCCGATCATCCCGGCCTGGATGAGGTCGCCGATTTCCACGCTCGCCGGCAACCTGGCCTTCAGGTGCCATGCGATGCGCTTGACCATCGCGCTGTGCCGATGCACGAGCTCATCGGCGCCACCGCGCTGGACTTGCTGGTACAGGCCGGCACTCGGCGAATTCACTGACCTGCTCCGGAAACGGCCGGCAACCGGCCATTGCGCTCGACGAAGAACTCCAGGTGGCCCGATACACCGGTACCGCCTTCCCACTTATCGGCAAGCTGGGCCAGATTCTTGAATGCCAATGCCGAACGACTGGCCGGATAGGCGTCGACCACGGTCATCTGGCGGCGCACGGCGCGTTGCAGGTAGTAGTCATCCGGGATGGCGCCACCGAAATCGAGGGTCACGTCGAGGAAGCGGTCGGTCACGCGGACGATCTTCGAGTAGAGGTCGCGGCCATGCTGCATGGTCGGCACGCGATTGGTGATGATGTGGAAGCGCTGCACGCCGAACTCGCGGCTGAGCACCTTGATCAGCGCGTAGGCATCGGTGATCGAGGCCGGGTCGTCGCAGATGACCACGGCCACTTCCTGGGCCGCCGAGCAGAACATCGTGACCGTGTCGGCGATGCCGGCGCCGGTGTCGATGATCAGCGCGTCGAGCGGTTCGCCGTAGTCGCAGAAGGCACGGATCAGACCGGCGTTCTCGGTCGGCGTCAGCTGGGCCATGCGCCGCGTACCCGAGGTCGCCGGGACGATGCGCAGGCCATGCGGGCCTTCGAGGATCAGGTCCTCGATGCTGCAATCCCCGTTGAGCAGGTGGGAAAGGTTGTAGGCCGGCTGCAGGCCGAGCATGACGTCGACGTTGGCCAGGCCGAGGTCGGCATCGAGGAGCAGGACGCGCTTCCCGGTGGCTGCCATCGCGGTGGCCAGGTTGACGCTGACGCAGGTCTTGCCGACGCCGCCCTTGCCGCTGGTGACGGCGATGACCTTGACCGGACGTGGGGTGTTTGATTGTTGCAGGGCGCTGGCTTGGTTCATGGCTTCAGGTTGGCCTTCTTGGTTCATGCGAGGGCGACGGCGGTGCGACCGAATCGGTCCGCCAGTTGCAGTTCGTCGACGGTTGCGCTGGCGGTCGGGTTGGCCAGCCGGCAAACCATTCGACGCGCATCGGCGACGGCGATGTCCTGCGGCACGCGCTGGCCGTCGGTGGTGTAGTGCAGGGCCAGCGCGTTGCGGATCAACACCGATATGGACGGGCCGAGCGAAGGTGTTTCGTCGAGCTTGGTCAGCACGCAGCCATCGGGGTCGAGCGCCGAATAGGTGCGCAGGCTCTCCTCGAGCGCCGCGGCCTGCGTATTGGCCGGCAGGACCAGCAGGCTGCGCACGCGCCCGGCGTTCGCACGCAGGGTGTCGAGCAGCGCGACCAGGCGCTCGTCGCGATGGTTCATTCCGGGGGTGTCGATGAGGACGACGCGGGTGTCGGCCAGGTGCACGAGCAGCTTGCCGAGCTCGGCGCTGTTGCGGGCCTGGTAGCTGGCCACGCCGAGCAGGCGCCCGTACTGGGTCAGCTGGTCCTGGGCACCGATCCGGTAGTCATCCGTGCAGATCAGGGCGACCTGGCTGTGGCCGTGCTTCTCGGCGACGCGCGCGGCCAGCTTGGCGATGGTCGTGGTCTTGCCGGCGCCGGTCGGGCCGACCAGGGCGATGGCGCCGCCGTGCTCGACGAAATCCTTGCCACCGATGGTCAGGCGCCGCGAGAGCAGGCCCAGCGGCAGGTAGCGCGACTGCTCGGCGGTCATGTCGTCCGGCAGGTCCTCGAGGATGTCGGTGGCGACATCGGCCTCGATGCCGAGCCGGGTCAGGTCACGCAGGACCTGGGTGCGCAGCGGCTGGCGCCGGTCGAGCGCATTCCAGGCCAGGCTGGAAAGCTGTGCCTCGAGGAGCTGGCGCAGCTGGGTCATTTCGCGCTGCATGCGCTGGTAGGTGGCATCGCTCGGCGCGGCGGGGCCATGGGCACGAACCGCGGCGGCCGGGGCGGCGTGGCTGGCTGCCGGGGCGGCGACGACCTCGCCGGAATCCCGGCGTGCCTGTTCCGCGGCGACGCGGGCCTGGCCCTTGCGTGGCAGGGTCCGCTGGATGAGCAGGCGCGCGGCCTCGTCGGCCGGAACATGCGGCGCGGCGGGTTCGCGCACGGCGACCGGATCCTGGCTGGCGACCTTCGCCGCCGGCGGCGTGGCCGGCTTGCGCGCATGCACGACCGGCGTCTGCGGCGCGGGTGCGGCATTGCGCATCTGCGAGACGGCCTGGCGCACCAGCGCCTCGTCGTAGTCGATGGCGGCAATGATCTCGTTCATGCCGTCGACACGACGCGAAGACAGGATCACGGCGTCGGGGCCCTGGTCCTCCCTTACCTTCTGCATGGCCTGACGCATGTCGGGCGCGGTGTAGCGTTTGATCTTCATGCAACCTCCAGCGGTCGCGTCATGTCTTCAACGGTTTTTGTCTTCATCGACCCAAGCTCGCCACTAACCGCACCTGGCGGTTGTCCGGAACCTCGTTGTAGGCGAGCACGCGGAGTCCTGGTGCTGCCTGTTGCACAAACCTCGCCAACCACGGCCGCAGGGCCGGCGAAGTAAGCAGGACGGCCGGTTCGCCGGCCATTTCCTGGCGTCGTGTCGCGTCGGCGGCGCTCTTTTGCAGGCGTTCCGCGAGGCCGGGCTCCAGCGCCGCGCTGGTTGGCGTGGCGCCCTGCAGCGACTGCACGAGGATCTGCTCGAGATCCGGCGCCAGGGTCACCACCGGCAGCTCGGCACCGAATCCGCCGATGTCCTGGACGATCTGGCGACCCAGCGCAACGCGCACGGCGGCGGTCAATACGTCGGGATCCTGACTCTGCCCGGCGCGCTCCGCCAAAGTTTCGACGATGCTGCGCATGTTGCGGATCGGCACGCGCTCGGCGAGCAGGTTCTGCAGGACCTTGACCACGATGCCGAGCGAAAGCCGCTTCGGCACCAGGTCCTCGACCAGCTTCGGCACGCTCTGGGCAAGGCGGTCGAGCAGTTGCTGGGCTTCCTCGTGGCCAATCAGTTCGTGTGCATGGGTCTGCAGCAGGTGGCTGAGGTGGGTCGCGGCGACCGTGGCCGGATCGACCACCGTATAGCCAAGCGTCTGCGCGTGGTCGCGCGTACCCGGCTCGATCCACAGGGCCTCCAGGCCGAACGCCGGATCGCGCGTGGGAATGCCCATCACGCTGCCATGCACGCTGCCCGGGTTGATCGCGAGCAGGCGGTCCGGGTGGAGTTCGGCTTCGCCGACCGGCACGCCGAGCAGGGTGATTCGGTAGGCGCCCGGGGCCAGATCGAGGTTGTCGCGGATATGCACGGGCGGCACGAGGAAGCCGAGATCCTGCGAAAGCTTGCGGCGGACCGCCTTGATCCGTCCCATCAGTTCGCCACCCTGGTTGCGGTCGACCAGGGCGATCAGCCGATAGCCGACCTCGAGGCCGATGACGTCCACCGCGCTGACATCCTCCCAGCCGATCTCCGCCGCCTCGCCCCTGGCTTCGGCGGCTGCAACCGGGGCGGCCGCCTGCTCGCGCGCCGCCGTGCGGCGCTTGCCGAGCATCCAGGCGGCGCCGCTGCAGATCGCCCCAAACAGCAGGAAGGCCGCGTTCGGCATGCCCGGGATCAGGCCGATCAGGATCAGCACGACGCCGGTCACGCCGAGCGCCTTGGGCTGGCTGAAGATCTGGCCGACCACCTGCTTGCCCATGTCGGTGGACCGCGAAACGCGGGTGACGATGATGGCGGTGGCGATCGACAGCATGATCGCCGGCACCTGGGCGACCAGGCCGTCGCCGATGGCGAGCACGGTATAGGATTTTGCCGCCAGCCCGGCCGACAGGCCGTGCTGGAAGACGCCGATGACGAAGCCGCCGATCACGTTGATGAACAGGATCAGGATGCCGGCGATGGCGTCGCCGCGGACGAACTTGCTGGCGCCGTCCATGGAGCCGTAGAAGTCCGCTTCCTCGCGCACTTCCTGGCGCCGCTCGCGGGCCTGCTCGGGGGTGATCAGGCCGGCATTGAGGTCGGCGTCGATGGCCATCTGGCGACCGGGCAGCGAATCGAGGGTGAAGCGCGCGGTGACTTCGGAAACGCGCGTCGCGCCCTTGGTGATGACGACGAAATTGATGATCGTGAGGATGGCGAAGACGACGAAGCCGACCGCGAAATTTCCGCCGATGACGAACTCGCCGAAGGCTTCGATGACCTTGCCCGCGGCACCGGGGCCGCCGTGGCCGTTCATCAGCACGACCCGCGTGGAGGCCACGTTCAGGGCCAGGCGCAGCAGGGTCGCCATCAGCACGACGGTCGGAAACGCGCCGAACTCGAGCGGGCGCATCACGTAGACGACGGCGAGCAGGATGACCAGCGACAACGCGATGTTGAAGCTGAACAGCATGTCGAGCAGGAACGCCGGCAGCGGCAGCATCATCATCGCCAGCGCGAGCAGGACGATGATCGGCGCGCCTATGCCGCGGCGGCCGGCATATTTCATGGTGTCGATGAAGCTGGTGGCGGTGGACACGTCGACTATTCCTGGTTCAATGGCGGTTCGGTGGGTCGGACAAGGCCGGGTCGACCTCGGGATTCGGCTTTTCCGGGTCCGGCGCGCTGCCGTCGGCGGCCTGCCTGAGCTGGTACACGTAGGCGAGCACCTGGGCCACCGCGACATACAGCGCCGAGGGGATCTCGCGGCCGACTTCGCCATTGCGGTAAAGGGCGCGCGCCAGCGGCGGCGCGGTCAGCAGCGCGACCTTGTTGGCCTTGGCCAGGGCGCGGATCTGCAGGGCCATGTGGTCGGCGCCCTTGGCCACGATGATCGGCGCGCGCATCTTGCTTTCGTCGTAGCGCAGGGCCACGGCGAAGTGGGTCGGGTTCATGACCACGACATCGGCCTTGGGCACCTCGGCCATCATGCGCGCACGCGACATCTGCTGCTGGACCTGGCGCACGCGCTGCTTGACCTCGGGGCTGCCGTCGGCTTCCTTGAACTCCTGCTTGATCTGCTCGCGCGTCATGCGCAGGTTCTTGGCGTGCTGGAACAGCTGCCACGGCGCATCGACCAGGCCGATAAAGAGCAGCGCGGCGCCGAGCCAGATCGCCGCCAGCGCGACCGTGTCGACGGCCAGGCCGATGCCGTTCTCGAACGATGCGTTCGCGCTGTTGAGCAGGTTGGGCAGGCTGTTGCGCAGGACCAGCGCGCAGATCGTGCCGATCACGGCGGCCTTGACCAGTGCCTTGCCGAGTTCGACCAGGCCATTGGCCGAAAAGATGCGGCCGATGCCCTTGAACGGATCGAGGCGCTCGCCCTTGAATGCAAATGCCTTGGAACTGAAGTTCCAGCCGCCGAGCAGGATGGTCGAGGCGAGCGCCGCGGCGGCGGTGATCGCCAGCACCGGGGCGACGACGAGCAGGGCCTGGACCGACAATTGCGCGAGGGCGCTGGTCATGGCGTCATCGGCGAGCACCTCGGCGCGACTGCGCGCGAGGCCGCCGTGCATGATGTTGCCGACGCCCTCGCCGAGACGGCCGCGGGCGAAGATCAGCAGGCCGACCGCGGCCAGGGTCACGGTGGCCGCGCTCATGTCGCGCGAGCGTGGAACCTGGCCTTCTTCACGGGCATCGCGGCGACGTTTGTCGGTCGCCTCCTCGGTTCTGCTCTCCTTGTCGGGCGAGTCGCTCATGGCTCAGGGCATCCCGAGCAGGTCGCGGATCGCGCTGAACGCGTGGTCGACCAGCATGGTGAATGTGGGGGCGAGGCTGCCAAGGCTCAGCCACATCATGAGCAGGCCGACGATCAGGGTGACCGGGAAGCCGATCGCGAACAGGTTCAGCGAAGGTGCCGCGCGGCTCATCACGCCGAAACCGAGGTTGACCACGAGCAGGGCGATCATGGCCGGCAGGGCGACGCGCACGGCGCCCGAGAACAGCGCGCTGCCGAGGCCGGCGATGGCCCAGAAGGTCTCGCGACCCAGCGTCGCCGCGCCCGGCGGCAGGCTGGTGAAGCTCGAGGCGAGCAGGCGGATCAGTTCGAGATGGCCATTCATGGCCAGGAACAGCAGGGTCGCCAGCATCATGTAGAGCTGGCTGGCGACCGGCGTCGAAGTGCCATTGCTCGGATCCACCGTGCGGCCGAAGCTCAGGCCCATGCCGATACCGACCAGCTCGCCGCCGAAGGCGACGGCCTCGAACAGCACGCGCAGGATGAAACCGAGCATCGCGCCGATCGCGACCTGCTCGACCATGACGGCCATGCCGGACAGGCTGAGCGCGTCGGGAAGGTTGCCGTGCGGCGCCAGCGGGATCAGCACGATGGACAGCATGACGACCAGCGCGGCGCGGACGCGGCGCGGGATCGACTTCGAACTGAAGATCGGCGCAACCATGACCAGGCCGGCGACGCGGCCCAGCGGCAGCGCCGCCGCCGACACCCATTCGGTGACCTGGCTCAGATCCAGTTCCATGCCGTCGGCTCGCAGCGGGCGCCCGCCGGCGCCATGGGCGCGGCGGCGAGGCTCGGGGATGGGTGGCGGGAGGCGTGTTCGCTGCACATCGTTCAACCGATCAGGTTCGGCAGGTCGGTGAACAGGGCGCGCGTGTAGTCGATCATCGTGTGCAGCATCCACGGGCCGGCGCCGATCAGGACCACGGCCAGGGCGAGCAGCTTGGGAATGAAGCTCAGGGTCATCTCGTTGATCTGCGTGGCCGCCTGCAGCATGCCGACGACGAGGCCGACGGCAAGCACGGCGAGCAGCATCGGCGCGGCGATGATCAGGGTCGTGTAGAGCGCGTGCTGGCCGATGGTGATGACGGATTCGGGTGTCATGAGTGAGGTCCTAGAGTGCGAAGCTGCCGGCCAGCGTGCCGATCAGCAGCGCCCAGCCGTCGACGAGCACGAACAGCATGACCTTGAACGGCAGCGACACGATCATCGGCGAGAGCATCATCATGCCCATCGACATGAGGATGCTGGCGACGATCAGGTCGATGATCACGAACGGGATGTAGACGAGGAACCCCATCTGGAAGGCGGTCTTCAGTTCACTCACCGCGAACGCCGAGACGACGACCGGAAACGGCACCGAATCGCGGTCCGTGTAGCCGGGCGAATGGGCGATCTGGGCGAACAGGACGAGGTCGGATTCGCGGGTCTGGTCGAGCATGAAGGTGCGCATCGGCTTGAGCGCGACCGGCAGGGCCTGCTCGACGGTCAGCTTGCCATCCATGTACGGCTTGACGCCCTCGTCGTAGGACTTGGTCAGCACCGGCGACATGATGAAGGCGGTGAGGAACAGCGAGAGCCCGAGCAGGACCTGGTTGGGCGGGCTCTGCGTGGTACCGAGCGCCTGGCGCATGAAGCCGAGCACGATGATGATGCGGGTGAACGAGGTGGTCAGCAGGAGCAGCGCCGGCAGCAGGGTCAGCGCGGTCATCGCCGCCAGCACCTGCAGGCTCAGGCTCCAGGTCTGGGTGCCGCTGGCATTGGTGGTCACGGTCAGCGCCGGCAGCGACGGCATCACCGGATCGGCGGCGGCGGCCAGCGCCGGCAGGCAGAGCACGGCCAGCACGGGCGCGATCGCGAGCAGTGGAATGTTGAACAGGCGACGGTTCATTGCGGGCGTCCCTGACGCAAGTTGGAGAGCAACTGGGCGAATCCCCTCGGCGCTTCGCCGCCGGACGGTGCCGGCGATTCCGGCAGCGGCGACTCGAACACGTGCAGGGTGCGCACGCAGCCCGGGGCAATGCCGACGACCAGGCTGACGCCGCCGACCTCGACCAGGCTGACGCGTTCCTTGACGCCGATGGCGAGGGTTTCCACGCAGCGCATGCGCTTGCCGCGGCCATGGCCGGCGGTTTGCAGGCGCCGCGCGATCCAGCCGGCGGCGAGGATGAAGGCGACCACCACGACCAGGCTGAGCACGACGCGCACGAGCGCGCCGGCGGCATCCGGAACCGGGGTCGCCTCCGCCCCCGCGGCGAATGCCGGGAGCAGCAGGACGATGATGCTGGCGGACAGGCGGCGCATCGTCTCAGCGCAGCTTGCGCACGCGCTCGGCCGGACTGATCACGTCGGTCAGGCGGATGCCGAATTTTTCATTGACCACGACGACTTCGCCGTGCGCGACCAGGGTGCCATTGACGAAGACGTCGAGCGGCTCGCCGGCGGCGCGGTCGAGTTCGACCACGGAACCCTGGTTGAGCTGGAGCAGGTTGCGGATGCTGATCTGGGTGCGTCCGACCTCCATCGCCAGGGTGACCGGCACGTCGAGGATCGATTCGAGATTGACCTCGACGCCGTTCTGTTCGCTGGCCAGTTCGGCGAACTGGGCCTTGGCGACATCACCGGCCGGGTCTGATTCGTTGGTGGGGATGCTGTCGTTCATGGATTTTCCTTCGGATGGTCCTTGCTGCCGCGCTCGGGCTGGCGCAGCGGTTCGCAGAGTCGGATGGCGTTGTTGCCGGCATGCGTGCCGAAACGGCCGCGGTAGATCGGCACCTGTTCGGCCAGGATGCGCACGCGGTCGGGCATTTCGATCGGAATGATGTCGCCGGGCCGCAGGTGCAGGAAGTCGCCGATGCGGATGCGCGTCTCGACGAGGGTGGCGCCGAGTTCAATTTCGGCGTCGAGCACGTCTTCGCGCAGGCGCCGGCTCCAGCGCTCGTCCTTTTCGACGCGGTCGCCGCCCTGCATGCCCGAGTCGAGCACGTCGCGGATCGGTTCGATCATCGAGTAGGGAAAGGCGACGTGCAGGTCGGCGGCGCCGCCGTCGAGGGCGATCTGGAAGCGCGAGACGAGGATGGTCTCGGTCGGATTGACGATGTTGGCGAAATGCGGGTTGATCTCCGAGCTCAGGTACTCCCACTTCAGCGTGAGCACCGAGGCCCAGGCCTCCTGCATGGCCCCAAAGGTTTCGCGCAGGACCATCTGGATGATGCGCGTCTCGGTCGGCGTGAAATCGCGCCCTTCGATGCGCGCCTTGAAGCGGCCGCCGCCGAAGAAGCTTTCGACCAGGTTGAAGACGAGGGCGGACTCGAGCACGACCAGCGCCGTGCCGCGCAACGGCTGCACGTTGACGAAATTCATGCTGGTCGGCACCGACATGCCGTGCACGTAGTCCGAATAGCGCTCCTGCTTGACCCCGACCGAAGTCACTTCGCAGGTGCGGCGCAACAGGCCGAGCAGGGCGCTGCGCAGGCCGCGCGCGAAACGTTCGTTGACCATTTCCAGGGTCGGCAGGCGACCGCGCACGACGCGGTCCTGGCGCGAGAAATCAAAACTGCGCACCTCGCCCGGCGCGGCCGGTTCCTGGTTGACGTCGAGTTCGCCGTTGTCGACGCTGTCGAGCAGTGCGTCGACTTCGTCCTTCGACAGGATCTTGTCTTCGCTCATGTCATTGCATCACGAAAGCGGTGAAGTACACGGCATCGACGGGCTTGCCGCCGGATCGGCCCTCGAGCACCTTCCGCACTGCGGCGAGTGCGTCCAGGCGCAGTTGTTCCTTGCCTTCGCGCGTGGCCAGGACGGTCGAGTCCTGGCTGCTGAACAGCATGATCAGGGCGTCGCGCAAGGCCGGCTCGTTGGCCTTGGCCGCGTCGAGCGCGGCCTGCTCCTGCGCCATCAGCTGCACGCCGACCTGCAGGAAGCGATTGCCGCCGGTGCTCTTGAAATTGACCACGAAGGCCGGTTCGAGGGCGAGATAGAGGGCCTTGGCGTTTTTCTCTACCGCTGCGGCTCCCTCGGCAGCGTGTCCGCCCGCCGCAGGCGGCGCACTCTTGCGCAGGAACAGCCAGCCGACGGCGCCGCCGGCACCGAGCAGCAGCACGACAAGGATGATGACGAGCTTCTTCGAGCCGCCACCGGACTTGCCACCCCTGGATTCCTGGACTTCTGACATTGCCGCCTCGCTGGTGTTGTTGCGAGCAATGACAGCAAGTCGCGTGCCACCCGGAAATTCCGGATTTACACTATATGAAACAACAGGTTGGAATCGGCTTGTCGGGGTCCTGCCATTTTCTTGACGGAGTGCCGGGAGCGCCTCCCCAGCGCTTCAGCCGGCCTGCCGGCCTTCTGACGCCGGCCCATCCGGCCACGCCGGCCGCTCAGGCGAAATCGTCGAGCAGGGCGTTGGCTGCGCGGTTGCGGGGAGATGGCGCAACCGCCGTCCCGCCGCCGGGAAGGTCGTCTTCTGCGGCTGTACTGCGCGACGCCGACCGCGACGTGGCTGCCGCCTCGCGTCCGCCCTGCTCGCGTGACTGGCCCTGGTCGATGCTCGAGTGGCCCAGCGAAAAGCCCTGTTGCTCGAGCATCTTTTCCAGCCGTGGCAGGGCGTCCTGCACGAGGCTCGCGGTGATCGGATGCTGGATCGAGAAACGCACGTCAACGCGTTCGCCGTCGATCTTCACGTGGACCTCGATCGGACCCAGCTTTCCGCTTTCGATCTGCAGGCGCGCTTCGCCGGTCTCGCCGGCGACGATCAGCCCGACATGCCGGGCCAGCGCCTGCTGCCAGGCGGCACGACCCTCTGCGCCGGCGAGGTCGGGGGTTGCCGGCGCCGCTGGCGTGGCCGGGCCAGCCGAAGTCGACGTGCCGCCGATGCCCGGCGCGACATCGACGCTGGCCGTCGCGCTGGATCGTTGCGGTTGCGCCAGCGCATCGGCCTTGCCGCCGGCGATGCGCGTGACCAGTTCGGAAACCGCTGGTGTCGAAGCCACGGGCGGCGCTGCTTCCGGCCGCGCCTGGGCTGGCGCGGCCGCCTGCTGCGCATCGGCCGCGGCGAGCCGGACTGAAGAAGAAGCCGTGGCCGCCTGGGCGGCAAACTGGCGGCGGGCTTGCAGTTCGGCCGTCGCGGGCGGGGTGGCGGCGCGCTCGCGGGAAGACGACGCTCGTTCCTTCTGGCCCGGCGGCTCGAACAGGTCGTGTGCAACGCGGGGGCCTTCGCGCCCGAGCGGACCCGTGTCGAGGATCGTCGCCCCGGGCCACGCGCGTGCGCTGGTGGCAGGCGATGGCGCTGCCGATGTCGGCGGCAACCCAACGGCAGGCAGGATTCGTACATCGGCGGGTTTCGGCCCGGTGCCCGCCGGGTCGGCTGGTGCAGCGGTGGCGCTCGCCGCTGCTGCCAGCGACGTTGCCGGATTCGGCGTGGCCGGCATGGCCAGCTGGTCCTTGCCGGGCAGATGGCCCGGGGTGGTGGCCGGCGCCTGGCCGGGGCGGTCGGGCGGACGCATGTTCAGGTCGAGTCCCGGCAGCAGCGCCAGCAGGCGGGCATCGGGGTCCTCGTCGTCGGGATCGTGCTCCGGCTCCGGCGCGGGCTGCGGCTCGATGTCCTTGCCAGCGACCGGCAGCGGTGGCGGCTCGCCACCCAGCAGGCCCGACAGGGTGAGTCCGAATGCCGGCGGATTTGCCGGCGACCCCGATCGCGCGGCGGGCTGCGCCGACGCCGCGCCTTCAAGCAGGTCGCCGACCTTCAGCACTTCATTCCTCACTTTCGTCCGCGCGCAGCGAGGCGCGCAGGGCGCGCTCGTCCGATTCGCCCTGCTCGCTGCGGTCCTCGCTCTGGCGCTGGTCATCGGTCAGTCGCTGCACGACCTTTCCGAGCGCACGCGAATGCGCCTGGATCGTGCGGAAGCTCTTGCGTTCTTCCTCGAGCAGGCGGCGCTGGCGCTCGATCTGCTGGAGCTGGAAGGTGATCGCCTCGTTGATGCGGTCGAGGAAGCGACGCCGGTTGACCAGCGCGGCGACGTTGGTGGCAGCCGAGTCGGAGCCGATGTATTCCTCGCGGAACCGGTGCAGGTCGGCCAGTTGCGCTTCTTCCGCATCGACGTGACGCAGGCGGTCGGCCAGCTTCAGGGTTGCTTCGTCCTTGCGGTCGCCGGCCATGTCGGCCAGCTTGTTCATGCGCTCGACGCGGGTCATGGGGTTTCTTTCCTCTCGGCAAAGCGGGTGTGCAGTTCGCTGACCGAGTCGCGATAGGAGTATGGAGAGAGCACGTCCTGGTTGAGGAATCCGGCCACCTCGGGCCAACGCGCGATGGCTTCGTCGACGCGCGGATCACTGCCCTTCTGGTAGGCGCCCACGCTGATCATGTCGCGGTTCTGCCGGTAGCTTGAGTAGAGCTGGCGGAAGCGCCGCGCGCTCGCCAGCTGCGCGGTGTCGACCACCGCCGGCATGACGCGGCTGATCGAGGCGTCGACATCGACGGCCGGATACTGTCCCGATTCGGCGAGTTCGCGGGAAAGCACGATGTGGCCGTCGAGGATGGCGCGGGCGGCGTCGGCGATCGGATCGTGCCGATAGTCGTCGCCCTCGGTGAGCACGGTGTAGAAGGCGGTGATCGATCCGCGCCCATCGGCGTCATTGCCGGCACGCTCGACCAGCGCCGGAAGCTTGGCGAACACCGACGGCGGATAGCCCTTGGTCGCCGGCGGTTCGCCAATGGCAAGGGCGATCTCGCGCTGGGCCTGGGCAAAGCGCGTCAGCGAATCCATCAGCAACAGCACCTTGAGTCCGCGGTCGCGGAAATGCTCGGCGATGGTCGTCGCCAGCCACGCCCCGCGCAGGCGCATCAATGGTGGCGCGTCGGCCGGTGCGGCGACCACGGCAGCGCGTTGCATGCCGTCCTCGCCGAGGATCTCCTGGACGAATTCCTTGACTTCGCGGCCTCGCTCGCCGATCAGGCCGACGACGATGACGTCGGCATCGGTGAATCGCGTCATCATGCCGAGCAGGGTGCTCTTGCCGACGCCGCTGCCGGCGAACAGGCCCATGCGCTGGCCGCGACCGACCGTGAGCAGGGCATTGATCGATCGCACGCCGACATCGAGCGGCTCGCTGATCGGGTGGCGCAACATCGGATTGATCGGTTTGCCGGTCAGGCGCGCGCGCGCATCGCAGTGCAGCGGGCCCTTGCCGTCCAGCGGCTGCCCGGCGGCATCGATGACGCGTCCGAGCATGGCGGCGCCGACCGGGACTTCGGAGGCCGATATCTTTGGCCGCACGCGCGCGTTCGGCAGCAGGCCGTGCAT
>DAIMYT010000034.1:21500-27881 GCA_036734345.1 Dokdonella sp.
CACCGCCGACATCACCGCCGGATAAAAGTAGCCAGGCGACGAGTCCTGCCCGACCGCCGCCTGGCGCTCCCCGAAGGGAACTTGCATGGAGATTCTATCACGAATGACCGCAGCGTCTATCCGCCTTCTGCCAGCCGAGCCACCCAAACCCGGCGGCGCGTTCGGCAGCAGGCCGTGCATTTCCCCGGACGGCATCAGGAACAGGCGATCGCCGGAGAACCCGACGACCTCCGTATCGATGCGCGATCCGTCGCCGTTCAGCACCAGGCAACGGCCGCCCAGTGGCGCCTCGCAGCCGACCGCTTCGAGGGTCATGCCGACCACGCGGCGCAGGGTGCCGTCGGCGACGATCGGTCGCGCGCCGGCCGAGCGCAGGGATTGCGCCGCCAGTGCCTCGCTCCAGCGCCGGTGGCTGCGCGCTCGCGTCGCGGCTTGGGTGTTCATGCGGGTTCGCCTTCGTCACGCCCGGCATCGCGACCGAGCATGTCGTCGAACACCGCGGCGATGCGCGTTTCGAAGCGCACGTCGACTTCGGAGTTTTCCGCCTGCACGATGCATCCGCCGCGGACCAGGGAATCGTCTTCGACGATCTCCACGGCATGGCCGCTCTCCGTTGGCGACAGCAGGCCGCGCACGAGCGCGGCGTCGTCGGCATGCAGGCGAATGCGCACCTGGCGGGCGAAGCCGGGCAGGATCTTCAGGGCGGCGCGTACCGCGTCGAGCACGCGCTCGGGGGCCAGCGATATTTCGCGGAACGCAATGCGTCCGGCGGCGATCATGGCCAGGTTCAGCAATTCGCGCTCGACCACTTCATCGAGTTCATCCAGCGGCGCCTGCAGGGCCTGCACGATCGCGTCGATGCGACGCACCTGCACGGCCAGTTCTTCGCGCGCGGCGGCGCGGCCTGCGGCGAGGCCGTCGCGATAACCTTCCTCATGGGCGCGCTGCTCGGTTTCCTCGAGCTGGCGCAGCGTGCGCGGATGCCACGCGCCATTTTCGACGAGGGCATGCGCGGTCACGTCCGGTGCCGACCACGGTTGTGCGTCGGTGGTGTCTTCGCGCCGGTAGACCGAGGCGATGCTAGACATATTCCTCGCCTCCCGAGCCGAGGCTGATCGTGCCCTGCTCGGCCAGTCGGCGGGCAACGGTCAATACCTCCTTCTGCGCGGCATCGACTTCACTGAGTTTCACCGGGCCCTTCACTTCGAGGTCGTCGCGCATCATGTCGGCGGCGCGCTTGGACATGTTCGCGAAGATCTTCTCGCGCACCGCCGCGTCGCTGCCCTTGAGGGCGATCACGAGGCGATCGGTGGAGACTTCGCGCAACAGCGTCTGCATGCCGCGATCATCGAGGTTGACGAGGTCGTCGAAGACGAACATCAGCTCCTGGATGCGCTGGCCGAGTTCGCCGTCGATCGTGCAGATCGATTCGAGGATCTTCGTATCCTGCCCGGAGTCGAGCACGTTGAGGATCTGCGCCGCGGCCTTGATGCCACCGACCGACGAGGTCGAGAACGAGGCCGTGCTGCCGGAGAACTGGCGCTCCATGATCATGTCGAGTTCGTGCAGGGCGCTGGGCTGCACGCCATCGAGCGTGGCGATGCGCATGATCACGTCGTGGCGGATCGCCTCGGGCAGGCACTTGAGCACTTCGCCAGCCTGGTCCTGGTCGAGGTGGGCGAGCACGATGGCGACGATCTGCGGATGCTCGCGGCCAATCATTTCGGCGATGGCGCGCCCTTCCATCCACTTCAGGGCTTCGAGGCCCTTCGAGTCGCGGCCGAGGCGGATGCGGTCGAGCAGGCGGTTGGCCTTGTCGTCGCCGAGGGCACTGGTCAGCATGCGCCGGACATAGTCCTCGGTGCCGATGCCGAGCGCCGTTTCGCTCTCGAGGGCAACGGTGAACTGGTCGAGTACCGAATCCGCCTGCGCACGCGAGATGCTGCCCAGCGTGGTCATCGCGGAACCGATGGTCTGCACGTCGCGGGCGCTCATGTGCTTGAGCACTTCGGCCGCCTCCTTCTCGCCGAGGGACAGCAGCAGCACGGAGGCACGCTGTGCTCCGCTCAGGTTGCGGTTCACTTCCATGGCTACCTCAGGCATCTGCGGTCACCCAGCTCTTGACGATCTGCGCAACCTGTTTCGGGTCCTGGCCGGCCACGCGCTTGGCCAGCAGGATTTTTTGCTCGGTGTCGAGCGCTACATTGCTTGGCGCCAGCGTGCCCGGGATGCCGCCGGCCGCACGTCCGGACAGCGAGAAGCTGTCGGCGGCGACATCGAGCCCGCCCGAAGCACCGGGTGCGCCTGCGTTGACGTCGACGGAGCGCCGGTTCTGCGGCGGCACGAGATTGCGGAACAGCGGGCGCAGCACGGTGAACACGAGGAGCAGGACGAGCACGACGCCGAGACCCTGCTTGAAAAGTTCGCGCAGCATCGGCTGCTCCCAGAGCGGCATGTCGACCGGCTCGACCAGCGGGTCGTTCTGGAATGGCGCATTGACCACGCTGACGGTATCGCCGCGGCTGGCGTCAAAGCCGACCGCGTTGCGCACAAGGTCGGTCATGCGCGTGATTTCCTCCGCACTGAGCGGAACGCTGCTGACCTTGCCCTCCGCGTCGATGACGGACTTGTTGTCGAGCGCCACGGCGACGCTGAGCCGGCGCAGGTTGCCCACCGGCTCGCGGGTATGGCTGATCGTGCGGCCGATCTCGAAGTTGCGCGTCGCGCTGCTGCTGACTTCGGAATCCTCCGGCGCCGGGCCGGCGTTCGCCGCGGCATTGGCCTGCGCCGGCGCGGTCGGTGGCTGGTTGCTGAGCGCGCCGGGCACGCCGCTTGCCTTGGCATCGACCCGGCGTTCGCTGGAAGTCTGTTCGCTGCGCACCGGGGTCTTTTCGGGATCGAAGATCTCGCTGGTCTTCTCGGTCTCGGTGAAGTCGAGCTGGGCGACGACCTGGGCGCGCACGCGGCCGGCACCGACCAGCGGCGAGAGCAGTTCCTCGATGCGCCCGGCATAGGCCGTTTCGATCTGGCGCACGAGGCGGAAGCGCGTGTCATTGATCGCCTCGGCGCTGCCCGGGTCGGCGACCGTCAGCAATGCGCCTTTCTGGTCGACCACCGAAACCTGGGCGGGATCGAGGTCCGGCACGCTCGCTGCCACCAGGTGCACGATGGCGCCGACCTGTGCGTTGTCGAGGGCACGGCCCGGATAGATCGAAACCATGACCGAGGCGCTGGCGCGCCCGCGATCGCGGATGAAGGCGGAGGATTTCGGCATTGCCAGGTGCACGCGCGCCGCCTTGATCGACTGCAGGCTGGCGATCGTGCTGGACAGGTCGTTCTCCAGCTGCTGCTGGTAGCGCGTGCGCTCGGCCAGCTCGCTCATGCCGAACGGCGCTGCGTCGCTGCCGCCGCCGGCCGTGCTGCCACCGCTGCCACTGTGCGGCAGGCCCTGGCTGGCCAGGCGCAGGCGGGTCGCACTGATGTCGGAGGCGGAAACGAAGATCGAGGTGCCGCCGGCACCGAGTTCGTACTGGATGTTGGCCGCCTGCAGCGCCTGCACGACCTGGGCCGCATCGCGTTCGTCGAGGTTGCCGTAGAGCAGGGCAAAGTTGGGCGCGCGCGACCAAAGCACGATGGCGACGCCGATCGCCACGGCCGCGGCGATGCCGACCAGCAGCAGGACCTGGCGGGCCCCGGGGATGCGCGCGATATCAAACTTCGTTGACGGGGACTGTGTCGCGGGCAGGGACGGATCCATCGGGTTGTTCATCCAGTTCAGACTTGCATGTTCATGACGTCGCGATAGGCGTCGACGAACTTGTTGCGCACTTCATTGACGGCGCGGAAGGAAAGGTCGGCTTTCTGCAGGGCCACCATGACCGTGCCGATGTCGGTGCCGGGGTCGCCGCGTTCGAACGAGGCGGCGAGGTTCTGCGCCTGCATCTGCGTCTTGCTGACGCCTTCGAGCGACTGCCTGAGGACGTTGCCGAATTCGCTGGCGCCGGCGACCGGCGGCGCCGTCGTCGCGACGCGCAACGGGCCCTGCGCCTGCGCGCTCATGGCGCGCATTTGCTGGAGCAGACCGGAGACGTCAACCGTATTCATGGCGGGTCCTAGTACCACCCTCGTGGGCGGTTTCCCCCACTTACTATCAAGGTTTGTGCCAGCCTGAAAAAGCTAGCTACATCAATAGCTTGAGTCGTTGGTTCCGGCGTGTGTCAAGAATCCGCCGCTGCTTTGCCGGTCTGCTGCGAGACTCGGGCGTCGGACTTCCGTCGCTGCGCGATGGGCCGATTGCGCAGCGCTTGCGCGCAATCGGCGCCGGCGCGTCTTGCCGGATCGTCGAAGCGACCCCGGTGAAAGGAATGCGCGTCCCGCCTGCGAACGGCGCGGGTACCGAATGGACGCGACGCGCACTGCGGAAGGGCGCAAGGCCGGAGCCCGGGTGGACACGCTTGGGGCAAGGGCGATCAGGTCGCGCCGCGGATGCGGGGACGCGCCCAAGCGCCAAGCCGCGGCGTTCGCAATGAACGGCCGGAGCTGTGCCGGTACGAACGCCAGGGGCGGGGCCGGCATTCCGGCCGCCGCGCCCGGCTGCCGCATCTTCAGGCAGCCATCAGGGAGCCGTTGGACGCCTGCAGGCCGTATTTGCGCAGCTTCTCGACCAGGGTCGTGCGCTGCAGGTTGAGGATCTTCGCGGCCTGGGCGACGACGTTGTCGGTCAGGGCCATCGCCTGGCGGATCAGGGCAATCTCGATCTCGGCCAGGTGCTCCTTCAGGTCGACCGTACCACTGGACAGGTCCGGCGTCGGCAAGGGCGGCCCGACGGGTGTGCTTGCAGCCGGCGCGAGAACTCCCTCGCCGCCCTGGCCCGGTACGGCCGCGATGCTGTACATGTCCTCGATGCTCTGCGCGGCCCGATAGCGCACCGGCAGGTTTTCGCCGCGGACGCTGCGACCCGGGTACATGACCGAGAGGCGCTCGACGAGATTGCCGAGTTCGCGCACGTTACCCGGCCAGGCATGCCGCGAAAGCGTGCGGATGACTTCGTCGCCGAGGATCGCGGTTTCCACGCCGCGTCGTTGCAGACGCTGGGTGAACTCTTCGACCAACTCGCCGAGATCGCCGATGCGCTCGCGCAGGCTCGGCATCTCGATCGGGAACACGGCAATCCGGTAGTAAAGATCCTCGCGGAACGTGCCGCCGTTGACGATCGCGTCTTCGAGATTGCGGTGGGTCGCGGCGACGATGCGCACGTCGGTCTCCATCGAACGGTTGCCGCCGACGCGTTCGAACACACGCTCCTGCAGCACGCGCAGCAGCTTGACCTGCATGGTCAGGCTCATGTCGCCAATCTCATCGAGGAAGAGGGTGCCGCCCTCGGCCAGCTCGAAGCGGCCCTTGCGCGCGCTGATGGCTCCGGTGAAGGCGCCCTTCTCGTGCCCGAACAGTTCGCTTTCGAGCAGATCGGGCGGAATCGCCCCGCAGTTGATCGCGACGAACGGCTTGTCGCGGCGCGGCGAGCAGTCATGGATGGTCCGCGCCACGATTTCCTTGCCGGTGCCGGACTCGCCGAGGATCAGCACGCTGGTGTCGTGGCGCGCGACCTGGCGAACCAGTCCCTGCACGCGCTGCATCGCCTCCGAGCTGCCGACCAGGCGGCGCTCGGGATTCGGCTTGGCAACCGTGGTCAGTCGTTGCAGCAGGCCGCCGACCTCGGCGCGCCGCAGCGGGAATGCGACGCGGTGGCAGCGGCGACGCTCTTCCTCGAACTGGCCGGCGACCGGCGAATCGGCGGGAACGATCAGCGGCAACCGGGCGGCGCTTGCACAGACCTTGGACAGGTGGCGGTCGAGCTCCTTGCAGGTTTCGATCGCACCGACCCAGGCCGCGCAGGCCCGTGGCAGTCCTTCGGTCTGGCTGAAGCGGCTGGCGAGGAGGGTGTCGTAACCGAGCGAGGTGAGCATGGCTTCGACGGCTGCGGAGCGATCGAGGTCGGGCTCGATGATGTAGATGGAGGGGCGCATGTCAGAGGTCCTTTTCGGCGTCAGCGCAGATTCAGGGATTCGATGGAAGCGTTTACCGTGGTAGCAATAACGATGCCAACCATCAAAATTCCGTCGCTCGAATCCTGACCGCGGTGACGGCAATCCGTCGCTCCCCCGGTGCTTGCGCTCAGCGCCCCGCCGAACGCTCCTCGGCCAATTTCTTGCGATGCATGCGGAAAACCAGGCGCTCGAGGCCTTCGCGTACGCTTTCGGCGGTGTCGAGGAACACCGCGCGTTGCCAGATAGTGCCATTCCCATTGGCCAGCGGCGCCATCGCCCGAGCCGGCATATCCAGTGGCAGCGCGGCGTTCGCGTCGAGATGGATGCGCACCAT
>DAIMYT010000034.1:27981-29885 GCA_036734345.1 Dokdonella sp.
CTGGCCGATCAGCGGCGCGCGATCCAGTTCGAGCTCGATGACCGCCTCCCAGTCGCCGCGATTCGCTGCGGCCAGCATGTTGCCGGTAATCGCGATCGCCTCGCGCAACAGGCCGGCGGCGTCGCCATGCACGGAGACGTTCATCGCACGGCCGCCAGCGCGCGGATCGATGCGGAATCCGGATCCACCGCGTTCCAGCCGTCGCGTATTTCCCGAAACAGGCCGGCGACTTCGTCGATGGCCGCGATGTCGTTGGCGCTGTTGGCCTGCAGCAGCCGCCGGCTCATGTAGTCGTAAAGCGAAGCCAGCCGGCCGGCGATCTCCGGTCCACGGGCATGGTCGAGGCTTCCGTTCAGCTCGCCGACGATATCGATCGCCTGCGAGAGCACGCGACCCTTCTCGGCGATTTCGCCGCGCCCGATGAGGCCCTTGGCGTGACTCAGGCGCGCCAGCGCGCCATCCAGCAGCATCGCGATCAGGCGATGCGGACTGGCGTCCTCGATCCCGCCACGCGTGGCCATTTGCCGGTACGCGGCTGCCCCACTGCCTGAAAATGCCATGATTCGGATCCTCCGGTGCTACTTCCGTCAACTCGACTTGGTGTTGTTGAGCGCAGCAAGCTGCTGGGTCAGGAACGTGCTGGTGTTGTTCAGGCTGGAAAGCAACGAGTCGAGCTTGCTGAACTGGGCTTGGTAGCGCGCCTGCACCGAAACCATGCGTGCGTCGAGCCGGGCCTGGCTGTCGTCGAGCTGGCGCGCGCGCTGGTCGAGGCTCTCGTTGCGCGAATCGAATGTGCCGCCACTGTCGAGCCAGCTCTGCAACTGGGTGCTCAAGGCGGTAGCCACGCCGTTGCTGCCCGAAAACAGCGCGGCGACCCGGTCGGTGCCCGAATCGAGTGCGCTGCCGAGCGCCGTGGCATCGAGGCTCAGCTTGCCGTCGACCTGGACACGGACGCCGAGTTCACTGAGCGTGCCCAGCGGATTGCTGCCCGCGCCATAACCGGTCGCCTGCAGGGTGCGCGAGAGCGAGGCATCGATCGAGCGCAACGTGGCGTCGCCGAGCAGGGCGCCCTTCTTGCCGGTGCTGGCGTCGTAGGCGGTCAGCTGCGAGCGCAATGTGACGTAGTTGTTGTAGGCAGTGACGAAGCCATTGAGCGAACCGCTGATCGCGGCCCGGTCCACGCCGACCTCGAGCGAAAGGGTCTGCCCGGGCTGGGCCTTGGCCAGGTTGAGGGTGACCCCGTCGATGGCGGTGCTGATCTTGTTCGAAGCCGCGCTGACCTCGACCGAATCGATGCGGACGATCGCATCGCGCGCCGGATTGGCTTCGGTTAGGCCGGCAACAAAGGTGTCCAGGCCGCCATCCCCGCCGCTCGCGCTGACGCTGAACGCGTTAGCGAGGCCGCTCTGCTTGGCGCTCAATACGAGCTGCGCGCCGCCGCTGCCATTGACGATGCTGGCCGTGACGCCGGGATTGTTGCTGGCGCCGTTGATCGCATCGCGGATGCCGGCCAGCGTGTTGGAGCCGCTGTCGATTTCCAGGTCTAGCGTGGCCGAGCCGACGCTGATGCTGAGGGTGCCGGCCTGCGCCAGTTGCACGACTTCGATCGCGTAGCGGCCCGCGCTCGAAGCACTGGTGGCGCTGGCCGTGAAGGTCGTGGTGTCCGAGGAAACCGCGGTGCGCGCGTTGAACGCGGTTCCGCTCTTGAGCGTGGCCAGGGCGTCGCGCAGGGATGACAAGGTGGATTTCAGCGCGCCGAGGGCCGATACCTGGGTGGTGATCTTGCTGCGCTGGGTATCGATCGTGGTCTGCTGCGGTGCGCGCTCGGCGGCGACCAGCTGGCTGACCAGCGAGGTGATGTCGAGGCCGGATCCGAGTCCCGCTGCACTGAGTCCTGCCATGAT
>DAIMYT010000035.1:0-29871 GCA_036734345.1 Dokdonella sp.
CCGTAGATGATCGAGGGAATGCCGGCCAGGAGTTCGATCGCCGAGCCGACCGGCGTGCGCAGCCACGACGGCGCGACTTCAGTCAGGTAGATGGCGATGCCGAAGCTGACCGGAACGCCGACGATCATCGCGATCAGGGCGGTGACCAGGGTTCCGAAGATCGGTACCAGTGCACCGTAGCGGTTTTCCACGGGATTCCATTCCGCGGAAAAAAAGAAGCTCAGCCCTTCCTGGGCCAGCACTTCGCGCCCGCCCCACAGCATGGAGAGTGCCGCCCCGGCCAGGGCAATCAGAACGAAAAAGGCGGTGATCGCCAGGACATAGCTGAAACCCTTGTCCTGCAGCTCGTCGCGGCGGGATTCGGGTTCCGGAACGGAGCCGCGTGCTGCAATCGTCGTCATGTCAGGGCAGTCTTTGAGGGTATCCCGAACTTTTCGGAACGCGCGGAAGGGTCGCGAAAGCGCGGAAATTGCGCGTGATTATGTCAGGCCGTGAGTGCATTCTGAAGCCGGGCATGAAAACGCCCGCGGAGGAACAGGATCATCCGCGGGCGCCCGATACGGGTCCTGCTTACTTGATGCGATCGGCCCAGTAGGCCTTGATCTGCGCAACCAGGCTGTCCGGCAGGGGCACGTAGTCGAGCGACGCGGCTTGTGCCTTGCCATTCTCGTAGCCCCAGCTGAAGAATTCACGGGCTGCCTTGGCGCGATCGGCTTGCTTGGGCTGCGCGTGCATCAGCACGAACACGGTCGCGCTGATCGGCCAGGATTCGTCGCCCGGCGCATTGGTGATGACCAGGCTGAAGTCGGTGGCGTTCTTCCAGTCCGCGCTGGCGGCGGCAGCCGCAAACGACTCCGCGCTCGGCTGCACGTACTTGCCCGCGGCGTTCTGCATCTGGGTGTAGGACATCTTGTTCTGCAGGGCGTAGGAAAGTTCGACATAGCCGATCGCGTTCTTGACCTGCTTGACATAGGCGGCGACGCCTTCGTTGCCCTTGCCGCCGAGACCGGCCGGCCACTGCACCGAGGTGCCTTCACCGACCTTTTCCTTCCACTCCGGGCTGACCTTGGACAGGTAGTTTACGAAGTTGAAGGTGGTGCCCGAGCCGTCCGAGCGATGCACGATCGTGATCTTGCCGTCCGGCAGGCTCATGCCCTCGTTGATCGCGGCGATCGCCGGGTCGTTCCACTTGGTGACCTTGCCGAGGAAGATGTCGGCGAGCAGCGGACCGGTGAGCTTGAGCTTGCCCGGCTCGATGCCGGCGACATTGACGACCGGCACGACGCCACCGATGACGATCGGAAACTGCACGAGGCCGGCAGCGGAGACATCTTCCGGCGCGAGCGGCTTGTCGGAAGCGCCGAAATCGACCGTTGACGCCTTGATCTGGGCGATGCCGCCGCTGGAGCCGATCGACTGGTAGTTGATCTGGTTCTTGGTCGCGACGTTGTAATCGGCCGACCACTTCGACATCAGCGGGAAGACAAAGGACGAACCGGCGCCGGTCACTTCCGAGGCTTGCGCCCCGCTGGCGGCGAAGGCAGTGGCGATTCCGAAAACGGCCGCGCTCAGCTTGATCGAGATGGACACGATGGCAACTCCTTGGGGATGGATGACAGGAAAGGGATGCCGCCTTTGTATCCCGCCAACGTTGCAGTTGTGTTACATGGGGGGGAATAGGGAGTGGGGAATGGGGAATGGAAAGGCGGAGGGCGCGGTGCTGCATATTCGCGTGCACGGCCTTGGAAGTTGTTCAAGATCAGCAGGATGGGCTGTTATTTCGACAGGATTGGAGGGAGCAGAATCCCGCTTCTATCCATTCCCTATTCCCCGCTTATGTAATCCGGCCCCTTGCCCACGGTTTTCTCGTAGACGCCCTTGCCGGCGCGCTTGTACTGGGTGAAGCCATGCTTGCCGGCGTGGCTTTCGCTGGTGCGGTGGGCCTGGCCGGAGACGACCTGGGGAGCGCTGATCACGCGCTGCAAGGGTGTCGAGCAGTCCGGACAACGGGCCAGCGGCGGATCCGACAGCTTTTGCAGTACCTCGAGGCCTTTGCGGCAGGTCGGGCAGCCTGGGCCCTCGGGCTGGTATTGATAGATCGGCATGGATCAGATGATGCGGCCGCAGCCGCGCCGGTTCAATGCTGCTCGTGTTCCAGTTCGGGATCGGCCGTGTCACCCATCGAGTTGGCCAGGTCGGACATGTGCTTCCAGCGATTGATCACCTTGCAGAACAGTTCGGCCGTGCGTTCGGTGTCATAGACCGCGGAGTGCGCCTGGCCGGGGTCCCAGGTGGTGCCCGAAGCGCCGACAGCGCGCGCCAGCACGGTTTGCCCATAGGCCAGGCCGGCCAGGGTGACCGTATCGAAGTTGCTGAACGGATGGAACGGGTTGCGCTTGTGCCCGGTGCGACGCACGGCGGCATTGAGGAAGCTGAGGTCGAACGAGGCATTGTGCCCGACCAGGATGGCGCGCTGGCACTCGGCCGCCCGCATCGCTGCGCGGACCGGCGCGAAAACATGATCGAGCGCGGCGCGCTCCTCGAGGGCATTGCGAAACGGATGATCCGGATCGATTCCGGTGATCTCCAGGGCCCGCGGATCGATGTTGGCGCCAGGGAAAGCCTCAACGTGCGTGGAAACGGCGGGCTTCGGGAACACGAATCCCCGTTCGTCCATGCCGATGACGACGACGGCGATCTCGAGCAGGGCATCGCGCTCGGGGTCGAATCCGCCGGTTTCCACGTCGACGACGACGGGCAGGAATCCGCGGAATCGCTCGGCGATGCGGACAACGGAATGGCTTGGGGTCATGGTGGAAGGATAGCCGATCAGGTGCAACGCCGTACTGAAGTCCGCGCCTTCCGCGGGCTCGTCGAGTGGTTTCGAAGCCTGCGTGCGACCTGGTCGGTACCCTTGTCGCTGCTTTTTTCATTGCGGTGAAGGCGGGCTGGCTGGCCGCACGTTCGAAATATTTCCGTTGCCTGAATGAAACATTGCAGTAACAAATCGTCCATATGCTGCGCTCCCATGGATGCAGGGCCTCCGCGCATCCGGTGCAAATTCTTCCCCACCGAGATTTCAACCATGAAACGTCTTGCTCCCCGATTCCTCGCTGCCGCGATCACTGCAACCCTTGCCGGGCAGGCCCATGCCGATGTCGCCATCGACGTGATCGGCGACTACGAAGTCAGCTTCGAAGGCCTGGTCCAGGCCGATGGCAACTGGTTCAACAACGACGTCGTCGACCTCAACGGTTCGACCGGCAACGACGGCAAGGACAGCGAGTTCGAAATGCGCCGCGCCGAGCTCGTGCTGAAGGGCAAGGGCACCATGTTCGACTGGGTGCTCGGCTATGACGCCAAGGCCAACAAGTTCCTCGACACCAACATCAAGTGGAAGATCGGTTCGAACTACGTGCAGGTCGGCCAGTTCAAGCAGGTCAACAGCCTGGAAGAACTGAGCAGCACCAAGAACAACGACTTCATTTCCAAGGCAATGGTCACCAACACGTTCGGCATCAGCCGGCGACTCGGCGTCGCCTATGGCGATGGCGGCAAGAACTGGGGATACACGGCCAACGTGTTCGGCCGCGAGCTGACCCGCAACCTCGGCCAGGGCCCCGGATACGGTGGCCGCTTCTATTACGCGCCGATCGTTGGCAACGGCAACGTGCTTCATTTCGGCATTTCGGCGGTCGACTACGACACCAACAACGACACGCAGCGCTGGCGCATCCGACCGGATGCCGACCTCGCCACCGCACGCCTGGTCGACACCGGCAACATCCTCAATACCGATCGCAACCGCACGTTCGGCCTGGAAGCCATGTGGGTTGGCGGCCCGTTCAAGGTGCAGAGCGAGTACATGCGCACGACCACCACGCGAACCAGCAACACATCGGCCGGCAACTTCTCCGGCGACAGCTGGTACGTGTCGGGCGTGTGGAACCTGACCGGCGAGACCTGGGGCTACAAGGGCGGTACGCCGACCACGCCGGGGCCGAACAATCCTGCTGCTGGCATGTGGCAGCTGGGCCTGCGCTACGACGACGCCAACCTCAATGACGGCGCGATCAAGGGCGGCAAGGAACACAACATCACGGTCGGCGTGAACTACTACTGGCGCTCGAACTTCAAGATCATGGCCAATTACGTGGCGGTCAACAGCTCGAAGTTCAGCTCCGCGGCCGGCGCCAACGTCAGCGACGATCCGAACATCTTCGAAACCCGCCTGCAGTTCTTCTGGTAAGCCGCCAGGCTGGCAAGCGAAAGCAACAACTCTCCCGCGACCCTCCCGGCAATGAGCCGGTCGTGATTGAGGCGGTGCGTGATGCGCACCGCCTTTTCTTTTTCCGGCTGGCGCGCCTGCGCTAGCCCCAATCTTCGGGTTTTCCATCCCGTCGTCCCGGCACAGGCCGGGACCCGGCGACTCCTTCTTGCGGCCTGAAGGTACTGGACCCCGGCCTGCGCCGGGGTGACGGCGGGGGTTGGGGCGAGCCCAGCGAACTCCGACGAGTCGCCTTCCAGAGGACTGACCTGCAATTGCACGAATGTGCGGGCAACGCGGCGCCGTCCGCTAGCTGTCGCCCTGGACTTTGTGCCGGTACGCACACGGATCGCGGATCAGGCACTGCGGGCATTCCGGCTTGCGGCGGGGTACAGCGCTGCGGCTTTTCGCAGGTTGGTGCTTGGCGCACGCGAAGCCCAACGGCTCCGCAAGCGAGATGTCACCTCGCGGCATCCGCATTGCGGTGTTGGGGTTCGCGGGCTCACCCCAACCTACCGGGCTGGCACCTTGTGCCGGTACGCACACAGATCGCGGATCAGGCACTGCGGGCATTCCGGATTGCGCGCCTTGCAGACATAGCGCCCGTGCAGGATCAGCCAGTGATGTGCGTCCTGGCGGAACTCCGGCGGTACCACCCGGACCAGCTTGTCCTCGACCTTGCGCACGTCGGCGCCTGGCGCCAGTCCGGTCCGATTGGCGACGCGGAAGATGTGCGTGTCGACGGCGATGGTCGGCTCGCCGAAAGCGGTGTTGAGCACGACATTGGCCGTCTTGCGGCCGACGCCGGGCAGCGCTTCCAGGGCATCGCGATCGCGCGGCACCTCGCCGCCGTGCCGCTCGACGAGGATACGGCAGGTCGCCATGACGTTCTTTGCCTTGGCGTTGAACAGGCCGATCGTGGCGATGTGCTTCTTCAGCGCCTCTTCGCCAAGGTCGAGCATCGCCTGCGGCGTATTGGCGACCGGGAACAGGCGCCGCGTGGCCTTGTTGACGCCGACATCGGTCGCCTGCGCGGACAGGATCACCGCGACCAGCAGCTCGAACGGCGTCGAATAGTGGAGTTCGGTGGTCGGCTTCGGATTGAACTCGCGCAGGCGCGAGAACATCTCGACGATCCTGTCGCGCTTCATGCCTTCGATGATCCATCCGTGCCGGCCTTGCGTCGCGCCTTGCCGCGGGCGATGGCTTCGAGCACTGCACTCTTGCTGATCGGCGGCACGCTGCTGCCCGGCTTCCGCGCGGCCGTCCGCCGCGCAGCGCGCTCCTGGCGTTCGCGATCGAGCCTGCGCTCACGCGCTTCGTAGCGCCTGCGCGCAGGATGGGCCCGGTCGAGCACCTCAGCGTGCGGCAACGGATTGGGCGAGGTTGCGAGTATCGAGATGCAGTCGACCGGGCAGGGCGGGATGCACAATTCGCAACCGGTGCACTCGGTCGTGATGATCGTGTGCATGCGCTTGGCCGCGCCGACGATGGCGTCGACCGGGCAGGCCTGGATGCATTTGGTGCAACCGATGCAGGTCTCTTCGTCGATCAGAGCGACCGTCGGCGGCTGTTCGCGACCGAACTTTGGATTCAGCGGTAACGATTCGAGCCCGAGGAGTAGTGCCAAGGCTTCTATTCCATTCTGGCCACCGGGCGGGCATTGATTGATGGCTGCCTCGCCAGCTGCTATTGCCTGCGCATACGGCAGGCAGGCCGGATAGCCGCAGCGCGTGCATTGCGTCTGTGGCAGAAGGTCGTTGATCTCTTCGACCCTCGTGGTCTTCATGTGGACTCGGCGGCCAACGCGGCCTGCGCGTCGCGCTGCTGCGTGCCGAAGCGGGCGGATCGTCGTTCACGCCAGCGATGGCCGCAGGCGCGGCATCGATAGCGGTTCTGGACCAGCCAACGCAGCAAAAACGGAAACAGGGCGATCAGGCCGGAAAAAAACATGCAGAAGAGGAATACTGCGCGGCGCGGGTTCGGATTGGGTTCCGTGTCAATCGACAAGCACACCATGCATTTGACGCGGCAGCTGGCTTCATCCGGACTTGCAAGCGTTCCTGCCCGATAGTCGGCTGTGATCTGTCGCGCTTCTTGCGACTGTTGATTCGGCACCATGACCCGAAATCCGCCATAGCCGAGAATTTCAAACCAGTTTTGGCGCACGAAGTTCTCGTCGAACAGATATGCATCTACTTCGTTTGCCTGCAACAGCGAAACGATGATCCGCCCCTCGAGATATTCCGGCGTCCAGTCGATGCAGCGCATGAGCCGCTCCATGTATTTGTACCAAACAGATCAGCGCACCGTTGCGCCCGGCTCCGCGCCGGCATCGACATCGAGAAGCTTGAGGTCATCGCCACTGCTGCCGGCCGAGAGGATCATGCCTTCGGAAAGGCCGAAGCGCATCTTGCGCGGGGCCAGGTTGGCGATGAACACGACGTTGCGGCCGACCAGCGTTTCCGGTTCGGCATAGGCCGCGCGGATGCCCGAGAATATCTGCCGTTCGCCGAGTTCGCCGGCATCGAGCCTGAAGCGCAGCAGCTTGTCCGAGCCTTCGACGAAGGCGCATTCGAGGACCTTGCCGATGCGCAGGTCGAGTTTGGCGAAATCCTCGATGGATATCGTGGCGGGTGTCGTCGTGCCACCGGCTGCAGCGGCTTCGGCCGGCAGGGTTTTCATCTTGCGCGTCTCCACGACCGCGCCTTGCGCGGGAGCCGGGGATGCGAGGGAGTCCTTCGATGCTTCGATCATGGCGGCTACCTGTTTCGGATCGACGCGCGTGGCCAGTGGCTGGTAGGAGCGCACCGTGTGGTTGCCGAGGTGGGCGCCGATGTCGTCGAAAGCGGCGAACGTGCCGCCCGGCAGGGCGAGGAATTCCTCTGCCTGCGCAATCGTGGCTGGCAGGACCGGCTTCAGCGCGCAGGCAATCGCGCGGAACAGGTTGATGCCGGTCGAGAGGACGACGTGCAGCTCGTCGCGGCGCGCGGCATCCCTGGCCAGCGCCCACGGCGCGGATTCGGCGATGTACTCGTTGGCCCGATCGGCGACCTGCATGATCGCGCTGATGCTGCGGTTGAAGTCGTCGCGCGCGTAGTGGGCGACGGCATCGCGCAGCTGCCCGCTGGCCTGCGCGAGCAAGTCGGCTGCCTTGCGCTGGAATTCGCTTCTCGCGACTGCCGCAGTGGCGCTCCAGAAATCCGCCACAAGCAGGTTCGCGAAATTCGCCTCGAGCAGCTTGGCGCAGCGGCTGGCGATGTTGACGAACTTGCCGACGATGTCGGCATTCACGCGCTGGGCGAAATCCTCGAGGTTCAGGTCGAGGTCGACGACGCCGCCCGAGGACTTGGCCGCGAAGTAGTAGCGCAGGTATTCCGGATTGAGGCCGGCATCGAGGTAGGTGCGCGCCTGGATGAAGGTGCCGCGCGACTTCGACATCTTCTCGCCGTTGACGGTGAGGTAGCCGTTGACGTGCAGGGCGGTCGGCACGCGCAGGCCGGCACCGTGCAGCATGGCCGGCCAGAACAGGCCGTGGAAGTTGACGATGTCCTTGCCGATGAAGTGATGCATCTCGGCGCTGCTGCCGGCATCAAGGTACTCGTCGAAGGAAATCCCGGTGCGTGCGCACAGCGCCTTGAAGCTGGCCAGGTAGCCGACCGGCGCATCAAGCCAGACGTAGAAGAACTTTCCGGGCGCATCGGGAATCGGAAAGCCGAAGTACGGCGCGTCGCGCGAGATGTCCCAGTCGCGCAGGCCGCCCTCGGCGTTGAGCCATTCGCCCAGCTTGGCGACGACGCCAGGGTGGGCGACGGGTTGCCCTTGGGTCAGTTTGCCGGCCAGCCAGTCGCGTAGCAGCAAAGTGAAATGGCCGACGCCGAAAAAGAAGTGCTCGGAATCGCGCAGCACCGGCTCGGCACCGGACATCACCGATCGCGGACTGATCAGGTCGGTCGGTGCATAGGTCGCGCCGCAGTTCTCGCAGTTGTCGCCGTACTGGTCGGGCGTGCCGCAGTTCGGGCAGATGCCGCGGATGTAGCGGTCCGGCAGGAACATCTGCTTGACCGGGTCGAACAGCTGCTGGATCGAGCGCCGCGTGATGTGGCCGGCATCGCGCAGGCGCCGGTAGATCATTCCTGACAGCTCGCGGTTTTCTTCCGAATGCGTCGAGTGGTACTGGTCGAAGGCGACCGAAAAGTCGGCGAAATCCCGTTCATGCGAGGCCTGGACTGGCTTGATGAACTCCTCGGGACTCAGCCCGGCCTTCTCCGCGGCGAGCATGATCGGGGTCCCGTGCGCGTCGTCCGCGCAGACGAAATGCACGACATGCCCCGCCAGGCGCCTGGCGCGCACCCAGATATCGGCCTGGATGTAGCCGACGAGATGTCCGATGTGCAGCGGCCCGTTGGCATAGGGCAGCGCATTGGAGACAAGGATCTTCCTTGCGGGTGAGCTCATTCCGACCGGTTTCCGCGCGTTTCAGGGCGCGGAATTATTGCATGCAGGGCCGCCATGAGGGGTCGCCTGGGCCGGTTGGTCGCCAACCGGCGCCGCAGATGTCACAGCGAGCAGCCGAGTTCGGAGAGTTTCTTCGACGCCAGCTTGCGCGATTTCTGGCATTGCTTGGCCACCCGTCCCGGGTCGACGCCGCGGGCGATATTGCCGAGTATCGAGCGCACGGAAGCCTCGAGTTCGCTCGCCTTGACCTTGCGTGCATCGTCGCCGAGGCGGCTGTTCAGGCACTGCCGGTAGGTCTCGACGTACTCGTCGCAGTCGGGGAATCCGGTCTTCTCGAAAGGCGGGATCTGGTTGTCCAGCGGGGGCGGGGCCGCGGCGATCGGGGCCACCGGATCGCCTGGCGTCGTCGCTGCGGGTGCGGGCGCGGGGTTGGGCGCCGGCATCGCGGTCGGTGGCGGGCTGGAAGCGGTATCGGGAACACCGGACGGCTGGTTCTTGCTGCAGGCGGCCAGCGCGAGGGCGAACGGGATGAGGAGGATCAGGCGCATTGGACTCATGAAATGGCTCGCGGGTTGATGGGGTCGTCGACCGTTTGGACTGCGGCAAGCGGCAACAGTTCGGACCGGACTGCGGCGGTGCAGGCCGTTTGCATGCCGCCATGCATCGGAGCATCCGCTGTGGTGAGGCATACTAGGCATCTTTGCATCATTGATCGAGTCCATGAGCGAGACCATCGAAAATCGGGTCAGGGAAATCCTGGCCACCATCGTCGATCCACACAGCGGCCTGGACCTCGTGGCGGCCGGCGCGCTGCGCGGTGTTGGCGTATCCGCAGGCAGGGTTTCGGTCGACATCCAGCTCGGCTATCCGGCCCTGACGTGGCAATCGACGCTCGCGGAGCAGGTCAAGGCCGCCCTCGAATCCGATGCCTCGATCGAATCGGCGGCGGTGGGCGTCTCCTGCCGGGTCGGCGCGCATCGCGTGCAGGAAGGCCTCACGCCGCTGCCGAATATCCGCAACGTGATCGCGGTGGCATCGGGCAAGGGCGGCGTCGGAAAGTCCACGGTGGCGGCCAACCTGGCGCTCGCGCTGCGCGCCGAAGGCGCCAGCGTCGGCATTCTCGATGCCGACATCTACGGTCCCAGCCAGCCGCGCATGCTCGGCCTTTCCGGCAAGCCCGACACCAGGGACGGCAATCGCATCGAACCGAAGGTCAATCACGGCATCCAGGTCATGTCGATCGGATTCCTCATCGAGGAAGACACGCCGATGATCTGGCGCGGTCCGATGGTCACCCAGGCGCTGCAGCAGTTGCTCAGCGACACCAACTGGGTCGATCTCGACTATCTGATCATCGACCTGCCGCCCGGAACCGGCGACATCCAGCTCACCCTGTGCCAGCGCGTGCCGGTTTCCGGCGCGGTCATCGTGACGACGCCACAGGACATCGCCCTGCTCGACGCGCGCAAGGCCCTGAAGATGTTCGAGAAGGTCAACGTGCCCGTGCTCGGCATCATCGAGAACATGTCCACCCACATCTGCACGAATTGCGGGCACGAGGAGCACATCTTCGGTGAAGGCGGCGGCGAGCGCATGGCCGCCCAGTATGGCGTGCCGATGCTCGGTTCGCTGCCGCTGGATATCCGTATCCGCGAACAGGCCGACGGCGGCATGCCGACCGTCGCCGCGCTGCCGGATTCGGATATCGCCGCGCGCTACCGGAAAATCGCCCGCAATGCTTCGGCTCGCCTCTCCCTGCAGGCGCGCAACAAGTCGATCCAGTTCCCGAAGATCGTCATCCAGAACACCTGACCGTGCTTGCGCGAATCCTGTTCGGCCTCGCCGGCGCACTGACCATGGCCGCCGCCGCGCGCGCCGGCGACGAGGTCGAGCGCATGCTCGCCGCGGCGCATGCGCAGGTCGGCGTGACCGTGGCCTATGCGCCTGCCTATGTGCGCCTGGCCTATCCGGGCGGCGACCTGCCGCCGGATCGCGGCGTGTGCTCGGACGTCATCGTGCGGGCCATGCGGGCGGTCGGCATCGACCTGCAGGTCGACGTGCACCGCGACATGCGCGCGCACTTTGCCGCCTATCCCGCCTACTGGGGCCTGACCCGGCCCGATCCCAACATCGACCACCGCCGCGTGCCCAACCTCGAGCGCTATTTCCAGCGCCTCGGCAAGGCGTTGCCGCCTGGCGCGGATGCGCAGTCATTCCTGCCCGGCGATTTCGTCTCGTGGCGGCTGGATGGCGGCCAGCCGCATATCGGCATCGTCTCCGGCCGGCGCAGCGCGGATCGCCTGCGCCCCCTCGTCATCCACAATATCGGCGCCGGTACCCAGGTCGAGGATGTGCTGTTCGAGTGGAAGATGACCGGGCATTTCCGGTATTTTGCCGAACCCGCCGGAACGGCTGCGCCGCCGGCTCCGCCCGTTTCCTGATCGCGCCGGGTCCCGGCGTCGGATCCACGCACCCCATCGAGAGTTCCCCCCAATGAGCATCAAATCGGACAAATGGATACGCCGCATGGCGGCGCAGCACGGCATGATCGAACCGTTCGAACCGGGCCAGGTCAAGCTCAATGCGTCGGGCGGGCGCATGATTTCCTATGGTACCTCGAGCTACGGCTACGACGTGCGCTGCGCCGCCGAGTTCAAGATCTTCACCAACATCAACTCGACCATCGTCGATCCGAAGCATTTCGAATCGGGCAACTTCGTCGATTTCAACGGCGAGGTCTGCATCATCCCGCCCAATTCCTTCGCCCTGGCGCGGACGGTCGAGTATTTCCGCATTCCGCGCAACGTGCTGACCATCTGCCTGGGCAAGTCGACCTATGCGCGCTGCGGGATCATCGTCAACGTGACGCCGCTCGAGCCTGAATGGGAGGGTCACGTCACCCTCGAGTTCTCGAACACGACGCCGTTGCCGGCACGCATCTACGCCAACGAAGGCGTGGCGCAGATGCTGTTCCTGGAGTCCGATGAAGTCTGCGAGACCAGCTACAAGGATCGCGGCGGCAAGTACATGGGCCAGCAGGGCGTGACCCTGCCACGCACCTGAGCTTCGGTGGTAGGCTAGTCAGCCCGTTTTGGATCAAGAGTAACCCTCCATGTCGCTTGTATTCAGGAATCGTCCCTTGCGCCTGTTCGCGCTGGTTGTGCTTGCCCTGGTCCTCGGCGCTTGCGCGCGCGGCACCAAGTCGGATGTGGCGCGGGCGCCGGTCAACGTCCCGCCGAGTTTCGATGTGACCCTGGTCGCGGCCAAGGACGGACAGTTCGACTACATGGAAGCGCCGCTGACGCCCGAGGATCTTCGCGCCGCGCTGAACTATCGCAAGGAGCAGTCGTTGCCGATGGCGACGGTATTGCTGAAACGGGGCGAGAAGGAAAAGGTCAAGGATGTCCACATCGTTGCGCTGGCAAAGATCTCGGCTGCACTCGGCTTTGCCGCCTTCATCGACGACGATGGCGAAATCAAAGAGATCCGTTCGACCACCGCTGAAAAGAATTAATCAGGAGATCCCATGAATGCCATGATGATCAAGATGCGCTCTGCGCTCGTTCTGTCGATGCTGGCCCTGTTCCTGTCCGGTGTGGTCCATGCCGGCGACATCCGCGACGGGCGCGCCATCGTCACCCCGGCCAAGGAAGACCGTTACAAGATCGACAGCTACACGTTCGGCAAGGCGGAACTTTTCGGCTACATCAGCGAACTGAAGGAAACCAAGAAAATCACCGGGATCGTGCTCAAGAATGGCCGACGCGAAAGCAACAAGGCGACCGATGAACAACGGCATTCCGTGGCCAGCATCGGCAATACCCTGCATCTGGAAACCTTCACCCAGGATGGCGGCGAGCTCATGCCGCTCGCCAACGAGTAGGATTGCGCGAAGCGGCGGGCGCGATCTGCGCCGGCCGCCGGAAGCGGCCGGATCCGCGCGCCGTTCCGCATTGCTGCGGACAATGTCCTCGGGCCTGCTCGGCCTGGCGGTAGCCCTGTCGGCGACCCCTGCCGGCGCGGCCAATCCATTCGTGGTCTGGAAGGAGCGCCTGTTCGGTGCCCGGCCGGCTGATTCGCCGGTCCGGGAAGCGGCCGGCGACGGTGTGGTCGTACTCGGCCTCGATCGGCCGGAGCACCTGACCATCGAACGCAATGCGGACCAGCGCATGTTTCCCGAAGGCAAGAGCCGCTTCCGCGAAGTCGAGCTGTCGCGCGAGTTCGAGCATGTCGCGCTGCGCGTCCAGGTGATTGCCGAATCGAACCCGCATGGTCGCGGCAATGCGGTGTTCAAGCCGATCATCTACCTGCTTGGCGACGATGGCTCGGTGCGCGAAAGCAAGCTGGTCGAGCCGCTTTACCTCGACATCCGCCCGTTCCAGCCGACCCGGCTGCTGGCTTGCGTGCCGCTGGAGAAGGTCCGCAAGTTCGCCATTGCCACGCCGGCGAAGGCAGTCGGCCAGGTCTTCGAATCGAAAGTGCGCGACAAGGTCAAGGCGCCGAGCAAGGGCGGTTTCTACTACGCGACCGATCCGATCAAGGTCTACCTGCCGTTTGTCGACACCGGCGAAATGATCGTCGAGGTCATCCGGGCGGAAAAGAAGGGCGAAGGTTGCTGAGGCACGCTTCGCCGTTGCCGGGCCACGATCAGAACGTCGTGCCGCCGGCCACGTGCAGGTCCTCGCGCGTGCGCAGAGCGCATTCGATGGCGGCGCGGATCCCGCGCAGCATGGTATCCAGCGGCAGGCTGGCCTCGCCGGGGTGCAGGGCGGCCTGTTCCGGCAGCCACGGCACGTGGATGAACCCTCCCGGTGTCTGCGCGTGTTCGTTGGCGAGCAGGTGGCACAACCAGTAGAAGACCTGGTTGCAGACGAACGTGCCGGCACTGAGCGACAGCGCGGACGGAATGCCAAGTGACAGCAGGCACGCGTGCATGGCCTTGATCGGCAGGGTCGAAAAATAGGCGCCGGCGCCGCCGTCGAGCACCGGCGCATCGATCGGCTGCAGGCCGGCGTTGTCGGCGATGCGGGCGTCGATCAGATTGATCGCGACGCGCTCGAAGGCGATCTCGCTGCGTCCGCCGGCCTGGCCAAGTGCCACAACCAGCGAAGGCCTGTGCCGGTCGAGCAGGTCGGCCAGTGCCCGCGGAGCTTCGGCGAATTCGACCGGGAGCACGGCGCCGGCCAGGCGGTGGCCGTCGATGATCTCGCCGTCGAGACGGCGCGCGATTTCCTGCGCGGGATTGACCGATTCGCCGGCGAACGGTTCGAATCCGAGCACGAGGACGACGGCCTGGCTCATCGGAACACCAGCAGGATCATGAGCAGGACGTTGACCGCCATCAACGCCAGCGCGGTCGGTACCTGCGAACGGATCACGCCGTACTGGTCGGGCAGTTCGAGCAGGACCGCAGGCACGATGTTGAAGTTGGCCGCCATCGGCGTCAGCAGGGTGCCGCAGTACCCGGTCAGCATGCCGATCGCGCCGAGGATGGCGGGATCGGCCCCGTGCCTGAGGATCAGCAAGGGCAGGCCGATGCCGGCCATCATCACCGGGAACGCGGCAAAGGCATTGCCCATGATGACCGTGAAAGCGACCATGCCGAACGCGAAGGCGAGCAGGCAGGCCAGGCGGCTGTCGACCGGAATGACGGCGCTGGTCAGCGCGGCAATTGTCTCGCCGACGCCGGTCGCCGCGAACACGCCGCCGAGGGTGGCCAGGATCATCGGCAGCAGCACGGCCCAGCCCAGCGAATCGAGCAGGCGTCGCCCTTCGAGGATCGACTGCACCGGCCGGGCCCGGGTCACGCGCACGGCGCCGACCAGGGCCAGCATGCTGGCCAGTCCGAGCGAAGTGAGCGTCAATGCCTTGGGGTCGAGCAGGGGCGTGCCGTTGAGCGACAGGTGACGCCCGGCCAGGAACAGCAGCAGGGTCAGCGCGGGAATGGCCAGGGCCGGCACGAACAGCCGGTTGCCGATCAGTGCCGCCGAGCGGTCGCGGCGTTCCTGTTCGGCGGGCGAGTCGGCTTTCATGCGCAGGCCGCCCCTGGCCGCGAGCAGTCCCAGTGCCACCACACCGCCGCCCATCAACTGGGATGGCAAGGCCTCGCTGCGTTGTGCGGCAGCAAGTACGATATCGCCGAAAACAAATGGGCCTGAGAGAATCAGCCAGAACGCCGCCATCGCGTAGTGGCGTTCGCGCAGGTTGAGCCAGGCCGAGGCGATCAGTAGTGCGCCCACCAGCCAGTACAGGTACTCAACGCGCAGCATCGGCGGCTCCGCTGGCATCGGCGTTCGAGCGTTCGCGCTCCAGCCGGCGTTGCAACAGGCGCACGCGAATGCCGTGGATGACAAACGCGGCGACTGCGGTCGGCAGGGCCCACAAGGAAATGGCCAGCGGCTCGAGGACGATTCCGTTGCGCGCGTAAAAGCCCTGGATCAGGAGCACGGCGCCGAAAGCCATGAACACGTCCTCGCCGAAGAAAAGGCCGATGTTGTCGGTGGCCGCGGCACTGGCGCGGACCGTGTCGCGCTCCTTGTCAGTGAGTGGGCCCAGCGTGCGTTCGGCGGCCGCCTCGCTCATGGGCGCGACCAGCGGACGCACCGTCTGCGGGTGTCCGGCGACGTGGGTCAGTCCGGCCATGCTGAGCAACTGGCGGATGCCGAGATAGGTGATCTGGAAACGGGCCAGGGTCAGCCCGCGGAATCCGGCGATCCAGATGCGGGCGCGTTCGCGCAGGCCGAAATGCTCGAGCAGGCCGATCGCCGGCAGGGTCAGCACGAACAGCAGCAGCACGCGGTTCTCGACGAAGGTCTTGCCGAGCAGGGCGAGCAGGTCCGGCAGGCTGATGCCCGCGGCGAGCCCGCTGACCAGGCCGGCGACGACGACGACGAGCACGGGATTGCGCCGCATCGCGAATCCGGCGATGACGACGGCGACACCGAGCAGTGGCCAGTAGTTGATGGTGACGGGCATGGCATGGAACCGTTGGAAGGCCGGCCTGCATGCTAACCCGCCGGCGGATTCGCGCCTATTCGACGCGCTGGCCTATGCCGATGTCCCGGCCAGCGCACCGATTTCCACGCCGGTCGCCGCGAATGCGTCGTGCAGTCGCTGTGCGAACACGACGGCATCCGCGCGATCACCGTGCAGGCACAGTGTATCGGCAGCGAGCGCAAGGACTCCGCCATCGACCGTATCGACCTGGCCGTGCAGCACGATCGAGAGCGCCTGGTCCACCGCATCCTCGACCTCATCGATGACGGCGCCGGCCGTGCCGCGAGCGGCGAGCCTGCCATTGGCGCGGTAGCGGCGATCCGCGAATGCCTCATGGGCGACGCGCAGCCCTACGCGCTCGCCGGCGCGCGGCAACTCGCTGCCGGCCAGGCCGACCAGGACCAGGCGCGGGTCGAATGCGTGGACGGTTGTGGCGAGGACATCGGCAAGAGCTGCGTCGCTGGCTGCCTGGTTGTACAACGCGCCGTGCGGCTTGACGTGGACGAGGGCGACGCCTTCCTCGCGCGCCATCGTCGCGAGGCGCTGCAGTTGCCCGTGGACGAGATCCGCGATCGCGTCCGGCGGCAACTGCAATTCACGTCGGCCGAAATGCTCGCGGTCGGCATAACCCGGATGGGCGCCGGCAAGGACGCCGTGCTCGCGGCAAAGGCGCAGCGTGGCGCGCATGCTCGCCTCGTCGCCCGCATGCGCAGCGCAGGCGATGTTGGCCGAGCTGATCAGCGGCATGATCCGGGCATCGTTGCAGCAACCTTCGCCGAGGTCGCAATTGAAATCGATGTGGCGTGGCATGAGTGCGTCGCCCGGATCAGTAGGCCGGCGGCCCGAGTGCCGGGCCCTGCCAGTGTTTCGCGTCGGGTTTTCCGCCGGGCACCTGCGCGCGCACGAGCGCAATGGGCGGGCCGCCGTAGCCGAGGAATTGATCATGGAAGGCCTTCAGGGCACCGGGCCCGGCGTGTGCTGCCATCCAGTCTTCGCGCAACTGCATGATCATCAGCTTGCCGAGCGTGTAGTTGAGGTAACCCGGGTCGTAGGTGCCGCGTGCGGCCTGCTGGCGCGCATTGCCGGGATCCTGGAAGGCTTCGTCGCGGAACATCTGTTCGGATTGCTGCATGCTCATGCCACCGGTGTGCAGGCCGATCGCCGACAGGTAGCGCACGTCGCGCAGCAGGGCGTTGCCGAGCTGGCCGATATGGATCTCCGGCGTTGCTCCCTCGAGGCCGGCGTCGAACATCATCTCTTCGCTGTAGTGCGCCCAGCCTTCCGCAAAGGCATAGCCGACGAACAGGCGGCCAAACGTCCAGGGCGAGCGGTTCGCGTGGAGGAACTGCAGGAAATGCCCGGGCCAGACTTCATGCGCCGAGGTGAACAGCAGGTCTGCGCGCCCGGGCACGTAGGCTTCCTGCTCGGCCTTCGGCCAGGCCGGATCGGGCGGTGCGATGTAATAGACCGAGGGCAGGTTGGTTTCGTAGGGACCGGGAATCTCGATATAGGCGAAATTCCAGCGATTGAACGGTGGCGCTTCCTCGACCAGGGCTTCCTCGCTGCCAGGGATGCTGACCAGGTCCTTGTCGACGATGAACTGGCGCAGGCCGGCCAGTTGCCGGCGTGCGCCTGCGACCGCGCCGCCTTCGGGCTTGTCCATGGCCGCCTTCTGCACGCATTGCTGCAGCGTCGCCGCGGGTGCGAAGTCGTGGCAGGCCGACTTCAGCGACGCCAGGTTGCGGCTCAGGTCGGCCTCGCCGATGGCCTTGAGGCGGTCGAGCGGGATGTCGACGCGTTCGCTGGCGCGCAGCATGCGGCTGAATTTCTCGGCGCCGAGCGCGAAGTCCTGATTGGCATCGGCCTTGCGCGCGGTGAACCAGTCGGCCATTTCGCGGGTGGCCCTGATCGCCGCATTGTTGGCATGGCGGAAACGCGCCTGCAGCGCGGGGTCATCGACGCCAGCGAACAAGGCCGGCACGTCGCCGGCGAAGAAGGTCGAATAGCCGGCAAAGGTGTTGAAGCCAAGTTCGGCATAGGAGGCCGGCAACGGCGCCTTCATGTTGGCCCGCATCTGCGCGATCGCTTCCGGCAGTGCTTCCTCGTAGGAAACGAAAGCCGCCATGCGCGCGGGCAGCGGCGCGTAGGGCCGGGTCAGGTACATGCTGGGCGAAAAGGCGTAGGAGTAGAACTCCGGGTTTGTGTGCGGAAAGCCGGATACCTCGAGCATGAACAACTGGCCGTCGATGACCGAAAGCACGTATTCGCGCTGGAACTGCTGCGTGGCATCGAGCCTGTCGTCGGAAAACGCGGCGATGGCATCGCGCTGCGCATGCAGCCAGCGTGCGGTGGCGGTGAGTCCGGCTGCGCTGAAGTCAGGCAGGCGACCGTCGAACTCGTGCTTGCCGGCATTCGCGGCGAAGGTCGGGTAGCGTTCGAAATAGCCGTCGATGAAGGCGGCGACCGCCGCCGGCCAATCGGACCCGGGCGCGGCAGGCGCCACGTTGCGTGCGGCCGGATCCGGCGTTGTTGCCGCGGGTGGCTGGGGCTGCTGGCAAGCGGTCAGCAGCGCGGCGGCCACCAGCACGGCGGCGACATGGAGGCGAACGTTGGTCATGCCTGGACCCGCTGCTGGAGAGACGTCGAGCCTAGGCATTTGGCAGCGCCTGCGCAACGCCTGCCGGTCAGGGCCGGCAGGCGTCGTTCGAGCGGTCCGGCCGCGCGATCGCGATCGCCATGCGTGCCAGGCGCTGGCGTTGCGCATCGAGCAGCTGCTTCGCGATGGCTGGCGTGCAGGGCAGGAAGTGCACCGACTCGCCAGGCCGCAACTGGGCCAGGCGGGGCAGGTCTGCTGCGATGGCGTGGCCGATGCGCGGATAGCCACCGTGGGTCTGCGCATCCTGCAGCAGCAGGATCGGGCTGCCGGCGGGGGGCAGCTGCAGCGTTCCGGGCATGACCGGCTCGGAGACGCGCTCGCGCGCATCGGCGAGTGCAAGCCGGTTGCCGTGCAGGCGCAGTCCCTGGCGGTTGCTGGCCGCTTCGACGCGCCACGGATTGGCAAACAGCGCATCGGCATCGGCCAGCGCGTCGTGGCCGGGCAGCAGGCGCACGCGACACGGTTGCGCGAAGTCCAGATCGGGCGCCGGATCGATCCAGCGCCGGTCGATCTCCACCTGGGTCGCGCGCGGCGCGAACCCGCCGCGGATGCCGATGCGGTCGCCGGCCTTCAGTGCGCGGCCCGCATGGCCGCCGAAGCCGGCGCGCAGGTCGGTGCTGGCGCTGCCAAGCACCCGGGCGACCGCGAACCCGCCGGCCACGGCCAGATAGGCGCGCGCGCCACGCCGGCAGGCGCCAAACTTGATTCGCGAGCCGGCCGGGATGTCGATGCGCCGCCAGCCGGGAATACGCTGCGCGCCGATGCCTGCGTCGATCTCGGCGCCGCAGATGGCGATGCACGCGGCGCACTCGAAGACGAGGGTCGGGCCGGCCAGGGTGATCTCGAGCACCGCGGCATCCGCCGCGTTTCCGACCAGCAGGTTGGCGATCACCAGCGAATGGCTGTCGAGCGCGCCGGCAACACCGACGCCGAGGTGGCGAAATCCCGTTCGCCCGCTGTCCTGGATGCTGGTCAGCAGTCCGGCCGATTCGACGCGCATGCTCATGCGCTGCTCGCGTCGTCAGCGGCGATGTCGACGAAGCGCACCGTGTCGCCCGGATTGAGCAGGGCAGGTGGATCCCGCGCGGCATCGAAGAGCCGCGCGTCGGTGCGCCCGATGATCTGCCAGCCGCCCGGGCCGCTGCGCGGATAGATGCCGGTCTGCACGCCGCCGATGCCGACACTGCCGGCGGCGACATGGGTGCGCGGGGTCGCGTGCCTCGGCATGGCGAGGCGTGCGTCCATGCCGATCAGGTAGGGAAAGCCCGCGGCAAAGCCGAGCATGGCCACGCGGTACCGCGCACTGCAATGCCGCCTGATGACTTCCGCGCTGTCCATGCCGGCATGCGCGGCGAGCGCGGCGAGGTCAGGGCCGTGTTCGCCGCCGTAGCGGACTGCGATCTCGTGGCAGATGGATGCATCGCTGCGTGCAGCGGAAGTGCTCCCGTGCGGCTGCGAGCCGAGCCAGTCGCGGACCATGGGCAAGGCTTCGTCGCCCTGCTGCAGGGCGGCCAGGTCGATGCACAGGGCCAGGGTCGAGAAGGCCGGCACGATATCGACCAGCCAGGCGGGCCGATCCTCACGGATGCTCGCGGCCAGCGCGTGCACGCGCGCATTGAGCGCGCGATCCAGGCTGGTGCCGAAACGCAGCAGTACGGCGTCCTCGCCAAGCGGCTCGATGGTGTAGTCGGCGCTCACGCGCGCAGCAACTTGTCCAGCAGGGCCATGCATTCGACCAGCTCTTCCGGCGTATAGGGCCGCGTCTCGACCTTGCCCCAGATAGGCGTGGGCCAGGCCGGATCGTCCTCGAATCGCGCGATGACGTGGACATGCAGCTGTGCGACCACGTTGCCGAGGGCGGCGACATTGAGCTTGTGCGGCCGGAAGGCGTCGCGCAGCAGGCGCGATGCACGATCGATCTCGTCGCTCAGCAGGTGCTGCTGAGCACGGTCGAGGTCGATCAGGTCGCGCGCGGCGGCAACCCGCGGGACCAGCACCAGCCATGGGAAATGGCTATCGTCCATCAGCCGCAGGTCGCACAGTTGAAAGCGTGCGAGTGGATGCGTATCGGCAGCCAGCCTGGCGTCGAGGACGAAGTCGGCAGGGGTTGGCGGTTTCATGTCATTCCAGCGTGCGTGCGAAAAAATCGAGCGTGCGTTCAAAGGCGAGCTTCGCACTGGCGGCATCGTAGTCCTTGCGCAGCTCGCAGTTGAACCCGTGCCCGGCCGGATAGACGTGGATCTCTGCACCCGGCAGTGCCTCGCGATGGCGTTGCACGGCTTCGGCAGGAATCGACCTGTCCTGCTCGCCGAAGTGGAACAGCAGCGGAGCAGTCGGCGCCACGTGCAGATAGTTGACGTTGCGGGCACCGTAGTAGCTGACTGCCGGAAGCCCGAGGCGGATCGCCGCAAGCAGCGCCACGGTTCCGCCCCAGCAGTAGCCGACGACGCCGATCCGCCCGGCCGACCGGATCGCGTCGGCGGCACTGCCGACGTCGGCGACGGCGCGGTCGATGCCGAGTTCGTCGATCAGCGCCCGGCCACGGGCGATTCCTTCCGCGTCGTAGTCCAGTTCGACCCCGCTTTCCAGATGGTCGAAGAACGCCGGGGCGATGGCGACATAGCCATGCGCGGCGAAGCGGTCGACCACGCTGCGGATGTGCGCATTGACTCCGAATATCTCCTGGGCGACCACGATGCCGCCCCTGGGCTCGCCGGCCGGCATCGCCCGGTAGGCGCCGATGCACTGCATGCCGGCGCTGTTCATCTGCAGGGTTTCACCCATCGACGGCATCCTCCAGCGGTTGCGGCGTGGCGCTGAATCGCGCGACGCGGTTGCGGCCTGCCGCCTTTGCCGCGTACATCGCGCGGTCGCCGGCATCGAGCAGGCTGTCGACGCTGGCCCGTGCCGGTTGGGCGAGATCCGACAGCCGGGCCAGGCCGATGCTGACGGTGACCGCGATGCCCTGCGTCGGCAACTGCGCGAGCGATTGCCGGACCCGGTCGCGCAGGGCCTCGGCGATGTCTTCGGCGACAGCTGCACGTTCGCTGCCGAGGATGACGACGAATTCCTCGCCGCCGAAGCGGCCAAGGATATCGTCGTCATCCAGGCATTGCCGCATCGCCGCGACACCCGCGACCAGCACGCGATCGCCGAACAGATGGCCGAGCTGGTCGTTGACCTGCTTGAAGCAATCGTAGTCGATGACGAGGACCGCCATGTCGCATCCCGTGGCAACGCAGCGGGCGAGGCGCCGGCTGGCCCGCTCGCGCAGGTGGGAGCGGTTGCAGACTCCAGTCAACGGATCGGTGATCGCGGCCTGGTAGAGCGCCGCCGCTCGCTCCTCGAGGCGCTCGTTGGCGTCGGCCAGGGCCTTGCTCTGGGCATCGATCTCGAGGTTCTTCGACAGCAGGGTGCGATTGAGCATGAACACGCCGTGATAGCGCCAGATACCCAGCAGCAGCGCGAGGCCAAGGCTGACCAGGGCGACCATGCCGAGTTTGCGTTCGACGTCCTGCTTGTCGAGGCGCGCGTTCTGCAGTTCGTTGTCCTTCTGCAGCAGGGCAAGGTCCTTTTCCGCTTCGGCGCGGGCGTGGCGCGCCTGCAGTTCGCCGAGCTGGCGGCTGGCGCGCGTGCCGAGCAGCAGTTCGCGTTGCTCGGCATGGCGGCGCAGGAACCTCAGCGCCGACTCCGGATCGTGCTCGGCGAGTGCGATCTTTTCGCGGACGGCATAGGCCTGCACGAGCTGCGGACGCAGCAGCGCGGCCTCGAGGCCGGCGATGGCCTCGTCGATCATGCCGCGGGCGCGCAGCGAATCGTGCTGCGCCTGGTTGATCTCGGCCAGGTGCAGCAGCGAACGCGCGACGATTTCACGCTGGTCGAGCTCGCGTCCGATCGCCAGCGCAGATTCGAGTTGATCGAGCGCTTCGACGGGCTGGCCGAGGCCGTACAGGGCGCGGCCAACTTCCAGTTGCTCGAGGCCCTGGTTGGAACGGTTGCCCAGCGAAATGTCGATGCCGAGGGCTTCACGGGCCGCCGCCAGGGCCGCCGCGTGGTCGCCGACATCGTTGAGCAGGCTGGCGTAACTGCCGAGCACCGGCGAATAGGTTTCCGGGTTCGCACTGCGGTCGGCATTGGCCAGTGCACGCTCGAAATAGCTGCGCGCGTTCTGCTCGTCCTCGATCTCGCGGTAAAGGAGCGCGATATTGCGCAGGCTCGTCTCGAGGCGGTCGCCGATGCGCTCCCGGATGGCAAGGGCGTCCAGCTGCAGCCCAAGCGCGCGGGCGAAATCACCGCGGTCGCGCATCAGGGTGCCAAGGTTGCTCAGGATCAGCGCCTTGCGGAACTCGTTGCCGCTGTCGCGCAGCATTTCGACCGCCGCGTTGTAGTGCCCGAGCGCCGCATCGAGATCGCCCTGCCGGCGCGCGAGGATGCCGAAATACCCTTGCGCGGACGCTTCGTAGTCGGATGAACCGGCTCGCCTCGCCAGGCGCAGGAGTTTCTCGGCCAGCACCCTCGAGCTGGCATAGTCGCTCAGCAGCAGGGCAGCCTCGGCCTGGCGTTCGATGGCGTTCAAGCTGGCGGGCATGTCGCCCAGCGCCCCGGCCACGGCCTCGACCCGCTGCCACGCCAGGCGGGCCGGTGCGGTTGCGTGCAGCGCCTGCATGAGATGCGCCTGCAGCGTGTGCACGACCAGCGCGCCTTCGCCGGCACCGAGTGCTGCGGTGAGCAGGCCGAGCGCGTTGATCGACGGGCCAAGCGATTCGGCGACGCGCCGCGCGTCGGTGGCGGTTCCGCCCTGCCCGGGCGCAGGCGATGTGTCGGTCGCGGCCCATGCCTGGGCGTCCGGCATGGCGCCGCCGAGGACCAGGCAAATCGCCAGGAGCCTGTTCATGGGCCGACGCACTGCATGGGATGGATGTCCGTCCATCGGTGTTCCATCGTGACCAGATGCAAATGCTAGCGCGTTTGCGGCAGGCGCGAAGCCGGCCGGAGGTCATCCATGCAGCCGGGACCGGCGCGTGCGCGGCATCGGTCGCGCCGGTCGACCTGCCCATCCCGCTGCGCCCGGGCTATCCTTGCCGGGCAGCAGCGGATTCCCGTGCGGGCCGCCCGCTGCGCCGCCGACGCCAGCGCGCCCGGTGGCATTCCGCGAACTCCGGCAGTACGGCAGATCCTCATTGCACCTCGCAGACCGACCCCACGAATCGCCGGACAGCGCCGTTTTCGACAGGCCTCCGCTGGCCGACTGGACTGACCTGCATGGCGGGTTGCTCCTGCCTGGCACCGGCCTGCCAAGCGTCGCGCAACTGGAGACGTTGCGCTGCGCGGTGCAACGCCACGACGGCATCGGGCGACCGCGATTTGCCGTGCAGTCCGCGCAGATGCTGGCCGATGGCCTGCACTACGAAGAGCGCATCAGGGCCGGCTGCATCGCCACCCGCGAACACAACTGGCACGATCTGCTGAATGCGCTGGTCTGGTTGCGCTACCCGCGCATCAAGCAGGCGCTCAATCTCGCCCAGTGCGCCGACATCGCGAAGATCGGTCGTCGCGAACGCACGCGCGCGCAATGCGCCATGACCCATTTCGACGAGGCCGGCGCGATTGCCCTGTGCAGCGATCCCGGGCTGGTCGACCTGTGGGACCGGCACGACTGGCACGGCCTGTTCTGGCGCGAGCGCCCGGCCTGGGGGTCGCGCATCGCGGTGCAGGTGTTCGGTCATGCGGTGCTCGAGCTGGCCTTGCAGCCGGCGCGCCTGCTGCTGGCCAAGACCATCGTGCTGATGGCTTCGGCCGAAGACGTCGCGGCCGCCGCGGCTGGCGATGATGCACTGGGCCGGCGCATCGACCAGCGCGTCGCCGGGCTGATCGGCGCCGGCGCAAGGTTGCGTGACCCGCAGGAACTGCGCCCGCTGCCGCTGTCGGGTATCCCCGGCTGGCACCCGGAGGCACGGCAAGAGACCTTCTACGGCGAGGCGCCGTGTTTCAGGCCGCTGCGCGAGGGCCGCGTCTATCCGCCAGCGGATGACTTCTGATCGGCGACCGCGTCGCGCTGTCCGGGAACTTTTTGCCTCCTTCTGGGGTACATTGCGCATCGCTCGCAATCCTTCGCGTCGTTCGCACCGGTCTGGACTTCCCGGCGGACGCTGACGCCCCGGGTATCGCGGCGGGGGGCGTTCCGCCGGTTTCGCGCCAGTCGGCGGAATTCACTGGACATCGAAAACCAAGGTGATTCGACAATGATAGAAACCCAAGCTCTGGGAAAGCGGTACGGCGAACTGGTCGCTGTCGATGGCATAACCTTCAAGGTCGAGCCGGGCCAGGTGCTCGGCTTCCTCGGCCCGAATGGCGCCGGCAAGTCGACCACGATGAAGATGATCGCGGGCTTCCTCGCGCCGACTTCGGGCAGCGCCAGGGTGTGCGGCTTCGATGTCGAGACGCAGTCGCTGGAGGCGCGTCGCGTCATCGGCTACCTGCCGGAGGGTGCGCCGAGCTACGGCGAGATGACGGTTCGCCAGTTCCTCGATTTCATCGCCGACGCGCGCGCCGTGCCGGGCAACGTGCGGGGCAAGCGCATCGACGACGCGATCGACAGGCTCAACCTGGAAAACGTGCTCGAGCAGCCGATCGACACGCTGTCCAAGGGCTTCAAGCGCCGCGTCGGGCTGGCCCAGGCCATCCTGCACGATCCGCAGGTGCTGATCCTCGATGAGCCGACCGACGGACTCGATCCGAACCAGAAGCATGAGGTGCGCACGCTGATCAATGCGATGGCGCGCGACAAGACCATCATCGTCTCGACCCATGTACTCGAAGAAGTGCATGCAGTCTGCAGCCGCGCCATCATCATCGCCAAGGGTCGCGTGCTGGCCGACGCCACCCCGGCCGAACTCGAGGCGCGCTCGCGCTACCACCAGGCGGTGTCGCTGACCGCTCCCGACATCAAGGCCGCGAAGGAAGCGCTTTCGCGCGTGGCCGATGTCGCATCGATCGAGGTCGATGCCCAGGACGGCCGCATCACAGCCTTCCCGAAGCCCGGACGCAAGATCTTCGCCGCCGTCAACGACGCCTTGCAGGAACGTTCCATCGTGGTGCGTGAACTCGCCCTCGAGGGCGGCCGCCTCGACGAGGTCTTCCGCACGATCACCCAGGGCGACGAAGCAAAGGAGGCGAGGGCATGAGCGCGATTTCCACCGTGTTCCGGCGCGAGCTGCGCAGCTATTTCGCGACGCCGGTCGCCTATGTCTTCATCGTCATCTTCCTCGTCCTGTCGAGCGCCTTCACGTTCTATCTCGGCGGCTTCTACGAGCGCGGCCAGGCCGACCTGCTGCCGTTCTTCAATTTCCTGCCGTGGCTGTACCTGTTCCTGGTCCCGGCGGTTTCGATGCGCCTGTGGTCGGAGGAACGCAAGAGCGGCACGATCGAACTGCTGCTGACCCTGCCGATCACGATGTGGCAGGCGGTGATGGGCAAGTTCCTCGCCGCCTGGTCGTTCATCGGCATTGCCCTGGCGCTGACTTTCCCGCTGTGGATCACGGTCAACTACCTCGGCAATCCGGACAACGGCGTGATCATCGCCAGCTATCTGGGCGCGTTGCTGATGGCTGGCGCCTTCCTCGCCATCGGCTCCTGCATCTCCGCCGCGACGCGCAACCAGGTGGTCGCCTTCATCCTTACCGTGGTCGCATGTTTCGTGCTGGTCATGGCCGGATTCCCGCTGGTGCTCGATGCATTCCGCGCCTGGGCCCCGCAGGGCCTGGTCGATGCCATCGCCGGCCTGAGTTTCCTGACCCATTTCGCATCGATCAGCAAGGGCGTCATCGACCTGCGCGATCTTCTCTACTTCGTGTTGATGATCGGCTTCTGGTTGTACGCAAGTGCGATCGTGATCGACCTCAAGAAAGCCGACTGAGGAAGCCCAAAGACATGTCATCCAATCGCAAGACACTCTCCGGCGGCGCCCTGATCGTGTTGATCGTGCTGTTCGTCGCCCTCATGCTCGTGGTCAACGTGCTTTTCCGCGGTGCGCGCGTCGACCCCACCGAGAACACCCTGTACACGCTGTCGCCGGGGACCAAGGAAATCCTCGCCAAGCTCGACGAGCCGATCAACCTCTACCTGTTCTATTCCGACAAGGGCACGCAGAACCTGCCGCAGTTGCGCACCTATGCGACGCGCGTGCGCGAACTGCTCGAGGAGATGGCGGCGCGCTCCAACGGCCGCATCAACCTCGAGGTCATCGATCCGCTGCCGTTCTCCGAGGACGAGGACCGCGCCACGACCTACGGCCTGCAGGCCGTGCCGGTCAGCAACGCCGGCGAGACCGTGTTCCTCGGCCTGGCCGGGACCAATTCGACCAACGGACAGGCGGTGATCCCGTTCTTCCAGCCGGACAAGGAAGCCTTCCTCGAATATGACGTGGCCAAGCTGATCCATGACCTGGCCACGCCGAAGAAACCGGCGATCGCCATGGTTTCCGGCTTGCCGATGGGCGTCGGTTTCGATCCGGCGACAAGGCAGATGCGCGATCCTTGGGCCGTCCAGCAGCAGCTCACGCAATCCTTCGACGTGCGCGACCTCAATCCGGCCGGGATCAAGTCGATCGACCCGGACATCAACGTGCTGGTCCTCGTGCATCCGAAGGACCTGTCCGAGGATACGCAGTACGCCATCGACCAGTTCGTGCTGCGCGGCGGGCATCTGCTGGTGTTCGTCGATCCCGATGCGGAACTCGATACCTCGGGCGCCGATCCGGAGAATCCGCAGGCGGCGATGTTCGCCGACCATTCCTCGAACCTGCCCAGGCTGTTCAAGGCCTGGGGCATCGAGTACGACCCGAAGACGATCGTGCTCGATCGCGCACGCGCGGTGTCCGTCAGCGTCGGCCAGGGCCGTGCGCCGGTGCGCCATCCGGGCATCATCGGCCTGACCTCCGCCGACCTCAACCACGACGACGTCGTCACCGCGAATCTCGATGCGATCAACGTGTCCAGCGCCGGCTACATCGGCCTGGCCAAGGATTCGACCAGCAAGCTGATCCCGCTGATGCAGAGTTCGGGTGATGCGATGTCTGCGCCGGCCGACCGCCTGCGCATGCTGCCCGACCCGAGCGCACTGCTCGACGGCTTCAATGCGACCGGTGAACGCTACGTGATCGCCGGCCGCGTCGAGGGCAAGTTCAAGTCCGCGTTCCCGGAGCGCAGCGAAGCCGGCCATCTGGCCGAGTCGAAGGAAGCCGGACAGGTCGTGGTAGTCGCCGACACCGACCTGCTTGCCGACCGGCTGTGGGTGCAGGTGCAGAATTTCCTCGGCCAGAAGCTCATGAACGCCTTTGCCAACAACGGCGATTTCGTGCTCAACACGATCGACAACCTGACCGGCTCGTCGGCGCTGATCTCGATCCGTGGTCGCGCCACGTCGCAGCGCCCATTCACCACGGTCGAAGCACTCAAGCGCAGCGCCGACGACCGCTTCCGCGCAAAGGAACAGGAGCTGCAGCGCGAACTGCAGGAGACCGAGCGCAAGCTGACCGAACTGCAGGGCGCGAAGTCGCGCGACCAGGCCATGATCATGTCGCCCGAACAGAAGGCCGAGCTCGACAACTTCATCAAGCGCAAGGCCGACATCCGCAAGGAATTGCGTGATGTGCGACGTTCGCTCGATGCCGAGATCGAAGCCCTGGGCAGCCGCCTGAAATTCTTCAACATCGTGCTCGTGCCCTTGCTGGTGACCCTCGCTGCCGTGGGTTTCGCGATGTGGCAGGTACGTCGACGCAAGTCGTCCTGAGCAACACGAGGACCCAGTCATGATGAACAAGAAAAGCCTGGTCAAGCTCGGTGTGGTCACCGGCGTGGCCGTTGCCGCCGCTTTCGCCATCAACCACTCGCGCCAGCCGGTACGCGAGTTCAGCGCGCGCGCCGACGCCCTGGTCGAGGGCCTCGGCGAGCACGTCAACGATGTCAGCCGCCTGTCGCTGACCACCGCCAACAAGCAGAAGGCCGTCGAACTTGCGCATTCCGACAATGGCTGGAAAGTCGCCAGCAAGGGCGGCTATCCGGCCGATGTCGGCAAGCTGCGCGAGTTCCTGCTCAAGGTGGCCGATGCGAGCCTGATCGAGCAGAAGACGGCAAACAAGGAACGCTACGCGGATCTCGGCGTCTCCGACATCAGCGAGCCGGCGGCCAAGGGCATCGAGGTCGAGATCGACGGGCTGGCCAAGCCGGTTGTCTTCATCGCCGGCAACTTCAACGCACAGGCGGCCGGCACCTATGTTCGCCGCAGCGACGAGGCGCAGAGCTGGCTAGCCAAGGGCAACCTGATCCCCGACAAGAATGCCGCCGACTGGTTGCAGAAGGACCTTGCCAACATTCCGTCCGAGCGCATCGCGTCGGTCGCGATCACCCAGCCGGATGGCAAGACCTTGCGGGTGTTCAAGAACGCGCCGGACGACGCGCACTACACGATCGCCGACCTGCCCAAGGGCCGCGAGGCCAGTTCCGAGTTCGCCGCCAACGGACTCGCCTCGGTACTCGCCGACCTGCGCATCGACGATGTCGCGCCTGCCACGGAGGTCGCCGCGCCGGAGCATGTCACCCGGATTCGCTACCAGACGTTCGATGGTGTCGTGGTCGATGCCAGCGAGTGGCAGGTCGGCGACAAGCACCACGTCACCTTCAGTGCATCGTTCGACAGCGAGATGGCGGCCAAGCATATCGCGGCGGAGCAGGCCAGGGTGGTCGAGGCAAAAGCGAAGGACGCGAACGCGAAAAAGCCCGAGGAGGTCGCCGGTGCGAAGGCCGGTTCCGACAACGCGAAGGCGACGCCGCCCGCGGACGAGAAAGCGGCCGCCGCGGTCGACCCGGCCAGGGACCGCGAGCAGCGCCTCGCGGCGCTCAAGGCCGAAGTCGATGCGCTCAATGCGTCCTTCCAGGGCTGGACCTTCGTGCTGCCGGCCTACAAGTCCGGCAACATGACCAAGTCGATGGACGACATGCTCAAGCCGCTGGACAGCAAGGCGGTGCAGGCCCCGGCGAAAAAAGCCGGCAAGCCGGGCTGATGGCGCGGTCATTCCGCCACCGCGCGGGTGAACCGGTGCGTGCCGCGCACCGCTTCACCTGCGGGCCGACATGAATCTGAGCCACACGCGCAGGCTCGCCGGCGTATCCGGCAGCCTGCTCGCCGCTGCGGCCGTACTGCTTGGCGCGTTCGGTGCGCATGCGTTGCGCTCGGTGCTTGATCCCGATGCGCTGGCGCTTTGGCGCACCGCGGTCGACTACCAGTTTCTGCATGCCTTCGGCCTCCTCTTCATCGCGCTTCCCTCACGCCCGGCCGCGGCAGCGGAACGCCTCGCCAGCATGGCGTTCCTGTGCGGAATCCTGTTCTTTTGCGGCAGCCTCTATTGCCTGGCCCTCGGGGCGCCGCGCTGGACGGGAATCCTTACCCCGATCGGCGGCGCGTCGTTCATCGTTGGTTGGGTCGCCATGGCCCATGC
>DAIMYT010000036.1:0-16720 GCA_036734345.1 Dokdonella sp.
ACCCTCGGGGCGCCGCCCGGGCGGGGCGACCCGGCCCTGGTGTTCCCCGGCCATACCGATGTCGTGCCGCCCGGTCCGCAAGCGCAATGGTCGAGCCCGCCGTTCGAGCCCACGGTCCGCGACGGTCTCCTGTACGGCCGCGGCGCGGCGGACATGAAATCCGGGGTCGCTGCGATGACTCTCGCGCTCGAGGCCTTCGTGCAAGGCCATCCCGGCCATGCGGGCACGATCGGCCTGCTCCTCACCAGCGACGAGGAAGGGCCCTCCGTGGATGGCGTTCGCCGTGTCGCCGAGGAATTCCGTCGCCGCGGCCAGCGCGTCGACTGGTGCCTCGTCGGCGAGCCCTCGTCGCAGGAGAAACTCGGGGACCTGATTCGGGTGGGCCGGCGCGGAACCCTGCATGGGCACCTCAAGGTGCGCGGCATCCAGGGGCATGTCGCCTATCCGGACAAGGCGCTCAATCCGGTCCACGCCCTGGCGCCAGCCCTGGCCGAGCTGGTGGCGATGCGCTGGGACGAGGGCAATGAAGGATTTCCGCCGACGTCTTTCCAGGTCTCGAACATCCATGCGGGAACGGGCGCGAACAACGTCATCCCGGGGCATCTCGAAGCCTCGTTCAACTTTCGCTATGGCACCGCGAGCACAGCGAAAGGCCTGCGCGACAGGGTCGAATCCTGCCTGCATCGCCATGGCCTCGATTATTCGATCGCCTGGGATCTTTCCGGCGAGCCGTTCCTGACCGGGAAGGGCGCCCTGCGCGACGCAGTCGGCGCCGCGGTTCGCGCGCGCTGCGCGGTCGATCCCGTGGCCAGCACGGCCGGCGGCACGTCGGACGGCCGTTTCATCGCGCCGCTCGGCGCGGAAGTGGTCGAACTGGGACCCGTCAATGCAAGCATCCACAAGATCGACGAGTGCGTCAGAGTGTCCGACCTCGAGCAGTTGCCCGGACTCTACCTGGACGTCGCAGAGCGCCTGCTGGCGGGCCCTGCGCGCCACGGGGGCTAGCCGGCCCAAGTCTCGGCCTTACATAAAATGAACACATCTGCCGGCATTTCAAGGTGATATAAGCGGCAGTTCGTGGTAAGAAGCTTGAGGTTTTGCCGTTCGACGTAGTTTCGAATGGGCTCACGGGGTCGATCCAGGGAAAGCACGAAACGACCTTTTCAGGCTGAAGCCTGCCTGGAGCTGCCGCCTGTTTCAGCGTTGATGCCGGATTGCCGGTTTCGGCAACCTCATGCGCCTTTCGCAATCGCGCGCTGACCTGTCAAATCGAGGTAGAAGTCTTGCGAGCCTTTTTTTCTGTCGTGCGATACCGGGCCATCCTGCTGGCGCAAATGATCATCGTGGCCGCTGCGCTGATGGTTCCGCTGCAGGTCCTGGCCCTCGATTTCACGCCGCACGGCACCCAGCCCGGCCTGCTCTGGGCGATGGAAGAGCCGAACGCGTGCCTGTCCTGCCACCGCGGATTCAGCGGCACCACTCCGGAATTCATGCCGCACAGCACCTGGGGCGGTTCGATGATGGCCAACGCGACGCGCGATCCGGTGTTCTGGGCGGCGCTGGATGTGGCCAACAAGGATTTCCCGGGTGTCGGCGACTATTGCCTGCGCTGCCATACGCCGCCCGGCTGGCTCAACGGGCGCGTGGTCAAGGCGATCGGCGGAGGCAGCAGCGGGCCGGGCGGTGCCAGCGGCTGCCAGCTGACCGGCGATTACGACGACTCGGACTACAAGAACAACGACTATGCGGGCGTGACCTGCCATTTCTGCCACCGCATGATGCCGACCGGCCCGGCCGGCGAGCCCGGCATGATCGGCAACGCCAACATCTGGATCGACAACGCGACCTTGTGCACCAATCCGAATGGCGACCAGTACGGTGGACCCTGCCGGCGCGGGCCCTACAGCTACAGCAACGGCCTGCTCGAACCGCCCCATGGCTGGGTGCAGTCGCAGTACCACGCGGATTCCAGCCTGTGCGGAACCTGCCATGACGTGACCACGCCCGACACCGACCAGGGCCCGCTGAAGACCCTGGTCCTCGAAGGCGGCGTGGCGACGACCCGGCCGATGCCGCTCGAACGCACCTACTCGGAGTGGAACAGCAGCCTGTTCGCCGACACGATCTATCGCGACGGCATGGGCGAGGGGCCGTCCGGCGTTCCGGCGTTCGCGCGCGCCCAGCAGTGCCAGAGCTGCCACATGCGCTCCAGCGAAGACCCGACGGCCAAGGCCTGCCAGCAGAACCCGGATGGATCGCGCACGGGCAACCTGCCCAAGCACGAGTTTGCCGGCGCCAACACCTGGGTGCCGGGCATCATCAAGGTCGAGTATGCCAACAACGTGACCGGGTTCGATCGCGAGGCCGATTTCGATCGCACGATCGCCAGCGCGCGCGACATGCTTGCCGAGAGCGCACAGGTCGAAACATCGATTCTTTCCTATGTCGCGCCGACGGCCGGGGCCGCGGGCTCCATCAGCGTCCGCGTCAAGGTGACCAACCTGAGCGGGCACAAGTTGCCGACCGGCTATGCCGAGGGCCGTCGCATGTGGCTCAACGTCAAGGCCATCAGCGCAACCGACGACGTCGTTGCCGAGAGCGCGGCCTACGACGCGCTGAGCGCCGACCTGACGCTCGATCCGCAGGCCAAGGTCTACGAGATCCTGCAGGGCATCTGGACGCCCGGTTCGCCCGGCGAATGCAAGATCGAGGATGCCGGCAAGCTGCAGTTCCATTTCGTCCTCAACAACTGCATCCGCAAGGACAACCGCATCCCGCCGCTGGGCCTGCGGCCGGCCAGCGCGGCAGACCCGAATGGCGACGAACTGCGCCCGGTCGGCTACAGCTATCCCGAAACCTCGCCGGGTTCGGGCATCCTGGTCAACTACGACGTGACCGATTACAGCTTCACGCTGCCGGCAGGCACGGCGCGTCCGATCCGCGTGGATGCGGCGCTCAGGTTCCAGATGTCGAGCAAGGACTACATCGAGTTCCTGCGCGACGAGGCGGTCAATGCGCCGGCCATCCCGGCCGAGAACACGCTGTGTGCCGCGGGTCCGGGCCGGCCATTCAATGTCGGCCCGCAATCGGTCTCGCGTGGCGAATACCTGTACCAGCTATGGAGCAATCCGGCCTACGGCAAGTCGCCGCCGGAACCGGCGGGAAATCTCTCCACGGTCACGACGCCGAACTGACAGGCTGCGAAGATGAGCGACACGAGCCCACACCTGTCCCGCAACGCGAGAGCAATTCGCGCCCTGGCGGGCGCTGGTGCGCTGGCATGCGTGGCCGTGTTGCTCGGCGGCTGCGCGCGTGGCACGGGTCCTTCCGCTTCCGGCATCGATCATTCCGGACGCATGCGCGGTTACGTCGAGTCGAGCCGGGTCACGGACTTTTGCCCTGACCAGCGCCAGCGCCGCGATGACGAGCGCTGCGTCGTCACCCGCGGCTGGGATTACGAGCGTGGCGTGACCATCGTGCGCACCTTCGACCCGGCCGGCAAGCTGATCGGCACGACGGAGCCACCGGGTTCCGACCTGAGCCTGACCGATGCTGAAAAGGCGCGGGTGGAAGCGCTCGTCCGCATGGACCCGCGTACGCGCGGCATCGTGGACAAACCCGGCGTGATGATCTGGGCCGGTGGTTTCGTCATGCGCGAGCCGGGCGATCGCTGGTGCGACCGCGGTTCGCGTTGCATCCGCGCCATAGCGGCCACCGATGGCGGCAACAAGGCGATCCTGCACTCGGTGGTCGATCTCATGCGCGATGAAGTGGTTTATCCGACCCACCCGCCCGGTGGGGACAAGCTGACCGACAAGGGCAGGGGCAACTGAGCCATGCGCCCCTCGATCGCTTCGGTCTTTCCCCTCGTGCTGATTGTCGCCATGCGCATCTCAAGCGCGCATGCGGGATCACCCACCTGCGTCGCGCCAGAGGTGAAACTGAGCTGGCCGTCCGCCAATCCGGTCTGGGAGATGTGTTGGCTGGGGCCCAACCAGAGCGTGGGTCCGCGGGGCTCCGGCATGGAATTGCGCAATGTCTACTGGCGAGGGCAACTCGTCATGCGGCGCGCGCACGCACCGATGCTGTTCGCCGAGTACAAGGACGGCTTCGGCGGCAATTGCTATCGGGACTGGAAGGACGAGCGCACGCCGGTGCTGGCGGCTGTCGGCGTGCAAAACCAGCTCGGCACGATTCCCTCGGGCCAGCCCGCGGCGACGACGTCCTGCGATCGTTCGCAGGATCCGACCGCTTCCTACGGCACCTGCCCGTTCGCCTTGCCGACGCCGCCTGGCTACAGCTGCGCCAATGGCGTCATGATCGAGGACCTAGGCGACAGCGTGCGCCTGACCACCCAATACGTGGCCGACTGGTACATGTACTCGTCGCGGTTCGTTTTCCACCGAGATGGCCGCATGGAGCCTTCGTTCGGTTTCGGCAACCGCAACGGCACGTTCAACAGTGTCACCCATTGGCACCACAACTACTGGCGGTTCGAGTTCGATATCGACGGACTCGGCAACAACGTGGTCAGCATCGACGACATCGACGTCGCGACCGAATTCAGCGACGTGCGCAACGCGGGCGGGGGCCCCGGCGGCGGGCCGCGAACATGGTCGGTGCGCAATCCCGTGTCTGGGAACGGTTACCGGTTCGTTCCCGGCGCCAGCGACTACGCTGTGCCAGCGGATGAATCGGGCCGCGGGCTCCACACGGTCGACTTCATGGCGACACAGGCCCATTTCGGCGAGTATGGAGACACGCCAGACTACCTGCTCGGCGATTGCGTGATGCATGCAGACAACCTGGTCAATGGCGAAAGCATCGCCAACAACAACCAGGCGCTCTACTACCGCGTCGGCGTGCGCGATGCGACCGCGAATGACTGGCCACCCGGCTGCACCACCGGGACCTGCATTCCCCAGGATTCGATGGTCTGCAAGAAGGCCGGCCCGACCCTCGTGCCCTTCGGGCCCTGGGCCGATCTCATCTTTGCCGACGGATTTGATGTGCTTGTGCCGGGAGCGAACCGCTATGCATTCTGAGTTTGGCCCGATTCGGCAGTCCGTGCGCCGCCGCCTGGGCGCGGTCCTGCTGGGTTCGATGGCACTGCTGATCGTTGCCTGCCAGCATAACGCCCCGCGACTTGGCGAGAGGCCGGACGCGGGTGGCGACGGATCACCCGGTCGCGACGCGATGCAGCCGCTTTCAGCCTCGGCTGGCGTGGGCGGCGGCGCGGTCCGCACCGATCTTGCCTCCCGCGACATCCAGCTTCCCGCCTACGTACCGGTGCGCCGCTACCAGGACGTATTCACCGAAAATGGCGTCAATCGCAAGGTCTTCGTCGAATACGGCTGGGACTACCGTCGTGGCATCACCGTGGAAACGGTCTACGATGCCGCCGGCAAGCCGTTCCGGCGCGTCGACCAGCCGGGCACGATGCTGAATTTCACCGACAGGGAACTTGAGCTGGCCATCGCCATCGCGCGCGAGCATCCGCAACTCAAGGCGGTGCTCAGCGCGGACGATCTCAATTTCTATGCGGGGTTCGTCTACATGGAGAGCGGCGTGCCGGGCTGCGGCAGGAAATCGCGATGCCTGCACGTCATTGTTTCGGCCGGGGACGGCCAGCGCCACGTCGCCCATGCCATTGTCGACCTGATGACGCGAAGAGTGGTGAAACCTTTTCTGGATCCGGGGCGCATGCCGGATCCGAAATCCGGCAAGTCTTGAACGGGGAACTGGATATGAAGATTTTGAACAAGATGCCCTTGGCATTCGTGCTGCTTGTTGGCCTGCTGCTCAGCGCGCAGGTTTCGGCAGCGGGGGCTGACTGTGCCACCTGGGGTGGCACGCTGCTGAAATGGCCGGCGGCCAGTCCGACGTGGGAGATGTGCTGGGTACCGCCGAGCCAGAGCGTGGCCTCGGATGGTTCGGGACTGGAACTTCGCGATGTCCACTACAAGGGCATCCTCGTCGCCAAGCGGCTGCACGCTCCGATCCTGTTCGCCGAATATCGCAACAGCGGGACCTGCTACCGGGACTGGAAGGACGCAGACGCGCGATTCGTGGCATCGCCACCCGTGCGCAACATGCTCGGCGTGCCGACTTCGTTCATTGCCACGACGAGCTGTGACGTCTCGATGGATGCGACGGCTTCCTATGGCTCGTGTCCGTTTGCCGGTGCGCCCGGATTCAACTTCACCGCGGCGGACTGCATCGGCTCGCCGGGTGGCGTGGCGATCGAGGACATGGGCGACCATGTCGTGCTGACCACCCAGTACTCGGCGGCGTGGTACCAGTACACGGGACGCTACGTATTCTGGGAGAACGGCGATATCCAGCCCGAGTTCGGGTTCGGCAACCGCGACGGCACCAACAACAGCCTGACCCACTGGCACCACAACTACTGGCGTTTCGATTTCGACATCGACGGCGCCGGCAACAACGAGATCCGCGCAAACGGCTTTCCGCAATCGACCGAGTTTACCGGCCTGCGCAGTCCCAACGGCGGCCCGGGTGGCGGCCCGACCTACTGGGACGTGGTGACCACCCGCGGCGGCTTCGGCTATCGCATCGTTTCAGGAGCCGATGACTACAACCCGCCAAACCAGTCGGGCCGCAACCTGCATTCGGTCGACGTCATTGGCAGCCGCTTCGTCAACAACGAGTACGCGGACCAGGCCAGCAACAATCTCGGCGACTGCACGATGGCCGCAGGCAATATCGCCAATGGAGCCAGCATCGTCGATACCGACGTCGTGTTCTGGTACCGTGCCAGCGTGCGCGACGCCAATGGCAACAACTGGCCGGCGGGTTGCAGCGGTGCAACCTGCGAGCCACAGAATTCGATGGTCTGCAAGCGCGCCGGGCCGACCATGACGCGCATCGGCGACTGGCCGATATTCCGCAACAGTTTCGAGTAGCGTGGTCCGCAATTTGCCGCAGCTGGACATGCGTCGCTTCACTGCCAGGGCAGGCACCACAGGAACGACACAGGTGGATCTGCCATGACTTTTCCTTCACCCCGAATCCATGCCGCATCGTGGGCATTGTTTTCCGTTGCCCTCCTTGCCCAGCCTGCCATCGCGGCCGATGCGGTTTCCGCGCCGTCCGCGACCGCGGCCACGCAGTCCACCCAGCTCTGGTCTGCCTGGGGCGGCACGGTGGGCATGCGCTGGAACCGCGAGCTGGCCGGCGACATCGGATTGCGCTTCGCACAACCGACCGGCCGCCTTCCCGAACAAAGCGCGCGCCAGCACGACCTGTTCCCGTTGCGCCAGGCCGGCAGCATCGATTTCCGCGTCAGCAACGGCAACCTGCAATCGTTTGTCGGCGGCTCGCTGCAGGCACGTGGCGGCTATGTGCTGAAGACCCGCGGCGGCGACATCGACCTGACCGATTTCCGCCTGCGCACCCGGGCCGATGACCCACTGGTGCTCGACCTGGTCGGCGCCGATGGCAAGGCCTGGTTCTACATCGACCGTCTCATGTACGAGCTCGTCGACGACAATCGCGTGCTGGCGGTCCGCACGATGGACGTGCGCATCAGCCCGGCGCTGGCCGACCGCCTCGGCCACCCCGACATGGCGCGCTGGGCGATCGCCGACATGGAGATGACCACCCAGGTGCTGCGCCAGGGCAGCGGCGCGGTGCCCAAGGGCGGCGGCACCTACGACTGGGCCGGCACGCCGGTGCCCGGTCATCCCGGCGAGGTGTTCGAGGCCGACCTGTTCATGAAGACCTTCAGCGTCCAGTACAGCCGCTGCAATGGCTGCACCGGCACTTCGAGCACGGGCCAGGTCGTGTTCACGCCGAGCTCGACCCTGCAGAATAACGTCAACGACGGTACCGCGGTGGCGACCATACCGGGCGACCCGCTCGGCACCAGCACGGCGCTGTGGACCGCGGATATCCCGTGGTACAGCAAGTTTTCCGGCACGTTCCCGCCATACGGCAACGACCAGCATCCTTATCTGATCTGGAACATGTACCGCTTCAATGCCGATGGCAGCATCGACCAGATCGGCCGGTCCGGCGTCAAGCACGCCTTCCTGACCACCAACCAGGGCTGCGCCGCCGGACACGGCACCGATCCGCACATCCTCGGCCGCCAGTGCTCGGATACCTACGGCACCGGCAACAACGACAGCAACAACGACCTCGGCCCGCGTTCGGAAATCATCCCGGCGACCAACCAGTGGGGGCGCTGCGGTTCGATCTACGACACCAACTGCGATGGCGTGGCGAACTCCTCGGGCAACGGCAATTTCTCGCAGCGCCTGATCGTGGTCGAGGCGCAGATGGATCCGGCCGTGCAGACCGGGGCGACCTACCTGTTCGAATCGTGGTACCTCGCCCGCGAGGACATCAACATCTTCAATTCGATGGCGACCCGCGGCATGTCGCCGGGGCGCAGCGGGACGAGCTGGACCGTTGGCAGCGGCGCTGCCTACAAGCTCGGCCCTGCCATCGACCGCTGGCTCGAACTGCCGGCGGCCGGTTCCGTGGTTGCCTCGCAGAAAGTATCGAGCGGCGAGGGCAGTGCCAAGGCCGCGGTGCGGGTGACCGATCTCGGCGGCGGCTCGTGGCGCTACGACTACGTCGTCATGAACTTCGATTTCGCCCGCGCGCTGACCGAGGGCAGCGAGCCGAACCTGCGCGTCATACACAATCTCGGCTTCGACCGCTTCAGCGTGCCAATCTCGGCGGGCGTCACTATCAGCAACGTGACCTTCAGCGACGGCGACACCGATGCCGGCAACGACTGGAGCGGCGCGAATGCCGGTGGCAGCCTGACCTGGACGGCCCCGGCCAATCCGTCGCCGCCGCCCAACGTGCCGGCGGTGCTCAATGCACTGAACTGGGGCACGATGTTCCGCTTCTCGTTCGTCGCCAACGGAGGGCCCGCCACAGCCGATTCGGACCTCCACGTGGCCCAGGCCGGCATCCCGCAAAGTTATACCGCGACGCTGCTGGCTCCGGTGAGCGACGTCATCTTCGTGGACGGGTTCGAATCGCCCTGACCTTTCGCATCCCTGGCCAGATCCGCTGCCAGCCGGCCCTGACGACCGGCTGGTGGTGGATGCTCAACCGGGGTCCGGCTCCAGACGCATCTGGTACCGGGCCGGGCCCGGCAGGAAAGGGGTTGGCTTGCCCTCTACCCAGTCTTCGTGTCCCGCGCCATAGAACGGCGACAGCGGATGGCCGCTTTGCCCGCCGGGCATTTCGAAATAGCCATGTTCCTCGTCGCCGGGCGCAACGGCGAAGCGTTCCGACGCGCCGAACCTCGGTCCCTGCACGCGCGGCATGTTGCTGTCGCCCGGCAACGGGTCGGCGGGCATGTCGAGCAGGCGGGCGATGAAGCCGGGCAGGGCACGCGACAGCGGATGGGCGATGCGCGCCGTGTTGCGCTCGCCCCAGGTCCGCGCCGGCAAGCCGCCTGGCTGCGCCTGCATTCGTTGCGCAACGCGATCGATGCAGGCCTGCTGCAATGCGTCCCAGCTGGCATAACTTGGTGGCAGCAGATGTGGCGGCCGGCGTTCGAGCAGCATCCACACGGCGTGTTCCGACTGCGGCAGCTTGGGCAGGGCGAAATCCGGGTAGTGGACGCGCACCGCGGCGGCAAAGCCGTCGAGCACGGTGTCCTTGACCTCGTTGCGAAAGGCGCGCACGAATCGATAGGCGACCGACGATGTCGAGGCGTGCCCGTCCCAGTCTTCGAGCGCCTTGCGAATCGCGTTGCGCTGCGCCGATGCCGCGCCATTTTCGAGCAGGGCGACGAGGCGCTGGCGCCAGCGGTCGAGGAACAGGGCGCGGTCGTCAAGCTGGATGGCCAGCATGTCCGCGCTGCTGAAATGGTCGCGAGCGCGCAGGTCGTCGCGGATCTGGCGCTGGCGGGCGCCGAGGTCATAGCCGCCGTCGCCAAGCAGTTCGAGATGGGCGCCCTCGTCAGCGACGCGCGCATTGGCCGTCCACAACCGCTGCCAGGGCGGGTTCGAGATCAGCGGCGTGTCGGCTGCGGAAATCCACCCCTGCCAGCCGGTGTCGGGCGTGCTCCAGTCCGCCGGCAGGCGCGGATCGAATGCACCGACCCGCTTGGGCAGTCGGCCGGCGATGGTCCACGCGATGTTGCCGAAGCGGTCGGCGACGAGGAAGTTCTGCGCCGGCATGCCGGCCTGCTGGGCGATCGCCACGCCCTCGTCCGCGCTCTGCGCGGATTCCAGCCGCATCAGTTCGAGATTCACCGCACCTTCGCGGTGCGCCGTCCAGGCCAGCGCCAGCGGCGTGCCGTCGGCATCCGTGGCCAGGATCGGACCCCAGCGCGTCTCGCGGATTTCCAGCGTTTCGGCTTCGTTGCCCTTGACCAGGATGGTTTCATGATACGTGCTGATCTTGTCGCTGCCTTCGGCGGTCAGGTAGCGATCTGCGTCGTCGGGGTCGGTGCGTACGCGTACCCAGTCGGTGAGGTCGGCGTAGCTGTTGGTAAATCCCCACGCAATCGACCGATTGCTGCCGGCGATGATGGCTGGCGTCCCCGGCAGGCTGGCCCCGCTGACATCGACCGATTCACCGGCCCGGCGCGGGTTCGGGAAAATCAGACGGGCACGGAACCAGATGTTCGGAACGCGCAGCTCCAGATGCATGTCGTTGGCGATCAGTCCGGCGCCGCCGGCCAACGCACCGCTGACCGCGAAGCTGTTGCTGCCCGGCACGCTGTCGTCCGCCGCCGGGCCCGCCTTCAGCAGCGAGGCATCGAGCGCACGCAGGTCCAGCTCTTGCGCCGCCGGCGGGTCCGGCCAGACCATGGGTGGTCCGATCAGAGGGGCATCCCACGACCCGCCAACGGCAGACAGGAAGCGCCAGGCGGAGTCGGGCAATGCCGTCTTCATGACCGAGAACGCGAGTTCACGCTGGTTGGAGGCGTCGCTGAGGGAGAAATACATCGCGTCGACGACGAGCAGCGAGTCCTCGCTGGACCACGGCCTGGGACGGGTCCGGGTCAGCAGGTAGGCGAACGGGCGCACGCGCAGCGCGGCCAGTCCTGCGTTGACCCCGTCGCGATATTTTTCAAGCAGGTGGCGTTCGCTTTCGGGAGCCAGCGCGAGCGCCGCTTCGGCGCGTGCGCGCATGCGATGGACGCGGGCACGCCGGTCGATCGGCAAGGCTGCCGGGCCAAACAGTTCGGCCAGCTCGCCGGCCGCACTGCGGCGCATCAGGTCCATTTCGAAGTAGCGTTCCTGGGCATGCGCGAAGCCGAGCGCCCAGGTGACATCGTCGCGGTCCTGCCCGCTGATCGTGGCCGTGCCGAGCGCATCGCGTTCGAGCGTCACCGCCTGCGCAAGCGCGGAGGACCTCGCCTCGCCTTCCAGTTGGGGCAGGCTGCCGCGCAAGGCGAGCCAGAGCATCAGGACCAGGGCCAGGGCCAACACGAGGAAAACCAGGGCGATTCGGCGGACAATTCGTGACAAGCAGGACCTCCGGGGCTTTATTTGTCGGGATGCGCCAATTTGGCAGCCGCGATGGGTAGCAGGCGGCCAGGGAAACGTCAATTGCGTCACACTTTCAACCGCCCCGAACGAGTGCTAGTCTGCAGTTTCCACAGGGGGTGCAAGGATCGACCTGACAGTACCTGAGTTCGGGGACTTATCCGGGCTGCGGAATCACGAATGGGTTATCTCGCAGTTTGGCGGCCAAATCCGCCGATCGCGGTAATTACAGCATCATGGGGAGTCAATCATGCGGAAATCGAAATCGTTGTTGATGGCGGGTACGGCCATGGCCCTGTCGACGTGCGCCGTCGGGGCATTTGCACAGACATTTTCCGTTTCGGACCTGGTCATTCCGAAACCCGATCGCCAGGTATTCCGCCCGGCAGGGACGACCTGCGGCTCGATCGTACTGACCCAGTCGACCTCGCAGTCGATCACGGCGGCCAACTCGGTTTCGTGCAATGCGGGCGGAATCCATACCGACAATTCCTACTTTCGCTCCTTTCCGCTGAGTGCGGACATCAACGTCTGCGAAGTCCAGTTCGGCATCGAGACGGCGACGTCCGGCGGCGGCACGCAGCCGGTGACGGTCAACCTTTACGCAGGCAGCGGCGCCTTCCCGGGCACCTTCCCGGGCTCCTACACGCAGATCGGCACGGCCTCGCTCAATGTCGCCGACCAGTCCTCGACGATCTTTCCGGCTTCGATCAGCGGCCTGGCGACGGCCGGTTCCAACCTCGTCGTCGAGGTATTCACGCCCGATGGCACGGCGGGAGGCAACACGTTCTTCATCGGCTCGAATGCGTCCGGCCAATCGGCGCCTAGCTATCTGCAGGCAGTCGATTGCGGTGTGTCGACACCGACGACCACCGACGCCATCGGCTTCCCGGGCATGCAGATCGTCATGAACGTGGTCGGCAATCCCGGCGGCCCCACGCTCTCCGTGGGATCCGGCCAGGCGTCGTTCGCCGACCAGTGCGCGACCAACCCGAGCCAGGCCAACGGCGTGATCGAGCCGGGTGAAACGGTCACCATCCAGGTACCGATCACGGCCGCGGGCGGCAGCTTCACCGGCGTGGTTGCTTCGCTGGGCCTGCCGGCACCTGCCGGACTCACCTACGTCAGTTCGAGCTCGGCGATCGGCGCGCTGGCCGACGGCAGCACGGCGACGGCGACCTTCGTCGTCTCGGCAGCCGAAACGGCCGCCTGCGTCACCCCGTTCTCGATACCGGTCAACGTCAGCAGCAACGAAGGCACTTCCGGCAGCGGCGCAGTCGCCTCGCAGATTGGCGAGAGTGGCGTCGTCACGCCCAACGAGACCCTGCCGGTTGCCATTCCCGACAACGACCCCGCCGGCGCCACCTCGACGATCACGGTGGGTGAGGATCTCACCCTCACCGATCTGCAGGTCGGCGTCGCCATCGACCACACCTGGGTTGGCGATCTGACCGTCAGCCTGACCAGCCCCGGCGGCACCACGGTAGTCCTGCTGGATCGTCCCGGCGTACCTGCATCCACGTTTGGCTGCCCCGACGACAACATGAACGTCGTCTTCTCCGATGCAGCCAGCGTGGTTCCGGAAACCACCTGCAACGGAAGCACGCCTTGGCTCAGCGGGCCGGTGTTGCCGGTGGCTGCGCTGTCTGCGTTCGATGGCGAAAGCACGCTCGGCACCTGGACCCTGACCGTTTCCGATTCGGCCGGTGGCGATACCGGTGGCATCACCAACTGGAGCCTGCAACCGACTCCGGGCTTTTCGGGAGTCTGTACCGTTTGCGCCGCCGGTGGCCCGGTTGGACCGGTCGTCGAAGTGCCGACCCTCGGCACCTGGAGCAAGCTGTTCCTAGGCCTGTTCGCGCTGGTTCTTGGCGTATTCGGCGTGCGTCGTCGCCTGACCCGCCAGTAAGCGGACGCATCAAGTCCCGCAAAAAAAGGGGGCCGCAAGGCCCCCTTTTCTTGCTTCGGGCCAGGCGCCGGATCAGGCGCTGGTCTCGATGCGGTCGACGCGCTGGAAGCCGCGCGGCAGAAGCGATCCACGAGTGGCGCGGTTGCCGCCATATTCGACCAGATCGGCCCATTTGAGGATCAGCTTGCGCTGGCCGGCGAACAGGGTGGCCTCGCCCTTGCCTTCGGCGACGACCGCGATGCCGACGACGCGTTCGCCGGCGGCGAGTTTCGGCTTCGGGATCTCGATCAGCTTGTTGCCCTTGCCGCCATTGTCGAGTTCGGGCAATTCCGCCACCGAGAACATCAGCAGGTGGCCTGCGCTGGTGGCGACGACGATGCGGTCGCGCGCCGAATCCTCGACCAGGGCCGGGTCGAGGACATGTGCCTTGTCGTCGAGGCTCATCAGTTGCTTGCCGGCCTTCTTGCTGCCCAGCAGGGATTCGAAGCGGGTCACGAAGCCGTAGCCGAGGTCGGAAGCCAGCACCAGGCGCGTCGCCGGGTCGGCGATGGCCAGGGTGTCGACCTGGGCGCCCGCAGGCAGGCTGAAGCGTCCGCTCAGCGGCTCGCCGTTGCCGCGCGCAGAGGGCAACGAATGCGCCGCGGCGGAATAGCTGCGCCCGGTCGAATCGATGAAGGCCACCTGCTGGGTGGTGCGACCGCGGGCGGATGCCCGGTAGCTGTCGCCTTCGCGGTAGCTGAGGGCGGCGGCATCGATGTCATGGCCCTTGGCGGCGCGGATCCAGCCCTTGGCCGATAGCACGATCGTGGTCGGTTCGCTGGCCACCAGGGCAGCCTCGTCGAGTGCCTGGGCGGCAGCGCGGGCGACCAGCGGCGAGCGCCGGTCGTCGCCGTATTTCTTCGCGTCCTCGCGCAGTTCGTCCTTGATCAGCGTCTTCAGGCGCGCTTTCGAGTTGAGCAGCACGTTGATCTTCGCGCGCTCCTGCTCGAGTTCGTCGCGTTCCGCATTGATCTTCATCTCCTCGAGGCGGGCGAGCTGGCGCAGCTTCGTTTCGAGGATGTAGTCGGTCTGTTCCTCGCTCAGCGCGAAGCGCTTCATCAGGACCGGCCTGGGTTCGTCCTCGGTGCGCACGATGCGGATCACTTCATCGAGGTTGAGGTAGGCGATGCGCAGGCCTTCGAGCAGGTGCAGGCGGCGCTCGACCTTGTCGAGCCGGTGCTGCAGTCGGCGCGTCACCGTATCGGTGCGGAAGCGCAGCCATTCGACGAGGATCTGCTTGAGGTTCTTGACCTGCGGTCGGCCATCCAGGCCGATCATGTTGAGGTTGACCCGATAGCTCTTTTCGAGATCGGTCGTGGCGAACAGGTGCGGCATGATTTCGTCGACATCGACCCGGTTCGAGCGCGGGAACAGGACCAGGCGGATCGGATTTTCGTGGTCGGACTCGTCGCGCACGTCCTCGATCATCGGCAGTTTCTTGGCGCGCATCTGCGTCGCCAGCTGCTCCATGATCTTCGACGGCGAAACCTGGTGGGGCAGGGCGGTGATGACGATGTTGCCGTCTTCGCGTGTGTACACGGCGCGCGCGCGCAGCGAACCGTTGCCGGTCGTATAAAGGTTGAGCAGGTCGCTCTTCGGCGTGATGATTTCCGCTTCGGTCGGGAAGTCCGGGCCGCGCACGTGCTCGCACAGCTCGGCAATGCTGGTCTCCGGCTCATCGAGCAGGCGGATGCAGGCCGTGGCCACTTCGCGCAGGTTGTGCGGCGGTATGTCGGTGGCCATGCCGACCGCGATGCCGGTGGTGCCGTTGATCAGCACGTGCGGGATGCGGGCGGGCATCCACGCCGGTTCCTTCAGCGTGCCGTCGAAGTTGGGTGTCCAGTCGACCGTGCCCTGGCCGAGCTCCTCGAGCAGGGCTTCGGCGATCGGCGTCAGCTTCGATTCGGTGTAGCGCATGGCCGCGAACGATTTCGGGTCGTCCTGCGAGCCGAAGTTGCCCTGTCCGCCGACCAGCGGATAGCGATACGAGAACGGCTGGGCCATCAGCACCATCGCCTCGTAGCAGGCGCTGTCGCCGTGCGGATGGAACTTGCCGATCACGTCGCCGATCGTGCGTGCGGATTTCTTCGGCTTGGCCCCGGCATTGAGGCCGAGCTCGCTCATCGAGTAGATGATGCGTCGCTGCACCGGCTTGAGGCCGTCGCCGATGAACGGCAGCGCGCGATCGAGCACGACGTACATGGAATAGTCGAGGTAGGCGCGCTCGGCGTAGTCCTTGAGCGCGATCTGTTCGTAGTTGCCTTGCAGGGTCATGATTTCCGGTGCGAATGCGGCGGCAGGGGGCCGGCGCGAACCGTGAATTGTGCCGTATCGGGGCGCATGGCGCACAGGGTCGTGCGGCGCGCGCGCGGGATGCAGGCGCCTCGACGGCCTACTGGCATTTGCAAACGCGGTGACCGTATATTGCTTTCCTGAACGCGGCTCCTGCCACGATCGCGCAGTGATCGCCGCCTCACCCGCCGGGTTGCGGCAACCGTTGCCCGCGGGAACCGACTGTAAGGAAACCGCAACGATGCCGGTCTATCCGCCCATGAGCAGTCGCCAGCACCAGTTCGAGGCCCTGGTCCGCGGTCATTCCGCGGACCTGTACCGCTATGCCTACTGGCTATGCGGGCAGGACGCGCTGGCCCAGGATCTCGTCCAGGACACTTTCCTGCGCGCCTGGCGCGCCCTCGACAAGCTGCGCGAAGTCGCTGCGGTCAAGGCGTGGCTGGTCACGATCCTGCGTCGCGAGCATGCCCGCCTGTTCGAGCGCAAGGCGATGCCGTCCGACGACATCGATGATTTCGACCTGCCGGATCCGCAGGCCACGCCGGAGCGCACGACCGAGGAGTCGGCCTTGCGCCAGGCCATCGGCCGGCTCGAGCCGAAGTACCGCGATCCCCTGATGCTGCAGGTGCTGGGTGGATTTACCTGTGCCGAGATTGCCGGACAGCTCGGCCTCGGTGAAGCGGCCGTGATGACCCAGCTGTTCCGGGCACGGCAGAAATTGAAAGGGCAACTGGGTCTGGAAGAGCAGTCTGCCGAGGTCAGCGAGCTATGAATTGCCTTGAGTTCCGGAGACATCTCGGCAGCGAGCCTGCCAGCACCCTTGTGGACTTCGTGGCCCACCGGCTGGAGTGCGTGCACTGTGCCGCGGCGCATGCCCGCGCGGAGGAATTCGAGGTACGCATCCGCAAGGCAGCCAGCGTCGCGGTGCCGACCAACCTGGCCGACCGCATCCTGCTCATCTTCGCCTATGACGGCGACGAGCCGGTGGCCG
>DAIMYT010000036.1:16730-29718 GCA_036734345.1 Dokdonella sp.
GACCGAATTGCGCCATGAGCGGCGCGGCCGACGGCGCGGCATCGCCGCCATGCTGGTGGCCGCCGCCGCTTCGGTCGTCGTCGCACTGGTTGCGGTGAACCAGCCGCAACCCGAAGTGCCGGCACTGGCCGGCATGGTCATCGAGCATCTGGAGGAGCATGTGATCAGTGCGGCCAAGGCCGCCGATCCGGTGGCCAAACAGGATGTCGAAGCGGCTTTTGCGGACCGCGGCGTCCATCTGGCCTCGATCCCGGACGGCATCAATTACGTGCACAAGTGCCCGGCAGGGCCGTACAGCACCGTGCACATGGTCATGCCCGAGCCGGGCGGACCGGTCAGCGTGGTCTATGTGGCCGACAAGACGTCGGCCGGGCGGGTCGATTTTGTCCGCAATGGCATGCATGGACGCGAACTGCCGCTGGGCAAGGGATCGCTGGTCATGCTGGCTCGTGCAGATGCCGGTTTCGATGCCATCGAAGCGGCCTGGCAGTCGGCGATGGCTGCGACTCCGTCCGGCGTCGATGCCGTTTCCCTGAGCACGGACAGGCACTTGCAAGAATCCGCCGCCGCGCCTGTCCTCGCCGCTCCCTGAAACCTGTTCGTTTCCCCGTGGCGTCCGGCTGGTCGTGCAGCCGGCGCGACGCCATTCTATCCAGTCCGTCGCGCGGACTGCTTCGGAGTACATCGCATGAAAGCTGTCGTTGCCACATTGATCGACTGGCCCGGACGCGTGGCCGCCCACTTCGAGTGGCTCGGTCCGCTGCTCGCCCGCATCACCGTGGGCTGGGTCTTCCTCTGGGCCGGCTGGGGCAAGCTCGGAGCGCTGCCACTGGTCATCGAGAATTTCCGCGGCTGGGGCGTGCCGGCGCCCGAAGTGCTGGCGCCGTTCGTGTCCGGACTCGAATTCGTCGGCGGGATCGCGCTGATACTCGGCTTGTACACGCGCATCTTCGCGGCGCCACTGATCGTGGTCATGATCGTCGCCATCAAGTCGGCGTTCTGGGACCAGGTCGATTCACTCGAGTACCTGCTGGGTCTCGTCGAGTTCGCCTACCTGGCCATCTTCCTCTGGCTCAGCCTGGCGGGTCCCGGCGCTGTTTCGCTCGATTATTTGTTGCAGCGCAGCGTCGGATCCTCCGGTCGCCGCGTCGGCTCGCATGAGCCTGCAACCGGTGAAAGCTAACTCGTGCATGCAGGGTCTATAGCCCTGCGCATTCGCCATAACGGCCGAAGCGCCACGGTCCAGGCGCGTTCCAGCGTTTCGAACCGCGTCGCGGTCATTGCCCGGTCGATCCGACAGGCCGCATCAACGCAACCACTCTTGGAGAACATCACAATGAATAATCTCAACGCCGGAATTTCAGGATTCAGCCTCGCTCTCGTCGCCGCCAGCCTGGCCAGCATGACCAGCCCGGTCAGTGCGGCGGAGGCGTCGGCCAAGGCCGAAGTCGGCCACTGCATGGGCGTCAACGCCTGCAAGGGCCACAATGGCTGCAAGACCGCCAGCAATGCCTGCAAGGGACAGGGCGGCTGCAAGGGCCAGGGTTTCGTCGCCACCACGGCCGATGCCTGCACTGCAATGGGCGGCAAGATGGACAAGGAAGCCGGCATGGCGATGGCGGAATCCGCCGACACCGTGAAGTGCTATGGCGCGAATGCCTGCAAGGGTCACAACGACTGCAAGACCGCCTCCAACGCCTGCAAGGGCCAGGGCGGCTGCAAGGGCCAGGGCTTCGTGTCGATTCCGAAGAGCACCTGCGCCGACGTAGGCGGCACCGTCAAGTCGTAATGAGCCATCGCGCAAATCCTGCGCGACTGCCGACGCCCGAGGCTCCGGCTTCGGGCGTTCGGCCGTGGCATGGCTACGGCCTCGGCCTGCGCACCGAGCACTTCGATGCCGTGCTTGAGGAAAAGCCGGCGGTCGACTGGTTCGAGATCATCTCGGAGAACTTCATGGTCGCCGGCGGCAAGCCGCGCCACTATCTCGATGCGATCCGCGCGCGCTATCCGCTGGCCATGCACGGGGTCTCGCTGTCGATCGGCAGTACCGACCCGTTCGACCGCGGCTACCTGCGCGAGCTGCGCCAGCTGGCGCGCGACATCGAGCCGATCTGGATATCCGATCATCTTTGCTGGACCGGCAACGGCGGCATCAACAGCCATGACCTGCTGCCATTGCCCTATACCGAAGAGGCGATCGCGCACGTGGCATCGCGCATCGGCGAAGTGCAGGACTTCCTCGGCCGCGAGATCCTCATCGAGAACGTCTCGACCTACGTCAGCTTCGCCAACGCGGAAATGGACGAGGCCGCTTTCGTGGCAGAGATCGTCCGGCGCAGTGGTTGCCGCATCCTGCTCGACGTCAACAACATCTATGTCAGCGCGCGCAACCACGGCTACGATGCCGATGCCTATGTCGCCGCGCTGCCATCGGAAAGGATCTGGCAGATCCACCTGGCCGGCCACAGCGACTACGGCGACTATGTCATCGACACGCACGACCATCCGGTGCGCCCCGAAGTCTGGGACCTCTATGCGCGCACGCTCGAGCGTATCGGTCCGGTGACCACGATGATCGAGCGCGACGACCACATTCCTCCCTTGGCCGAACTCGTCGCCGAGCTGGACCAGGCTCGGCGCATCGGTTCGACGGTCGAGGCATCGACCGCGAAGGCGGCCTGCAAGTGACCGCGCTGGCCAACCTGGAACAGCGATTCCTCGGCCATATCCGCGGCGGCGAAACGTTTCCGCGCGAGTGGTGCGCGCAGGGCCTGGTCGACAGCGACATCGGACTGTCGATCTACGCCAACGCCTATCATTCACGCCTGTGCGAGGCACTCGAAGCGGACCACCCCGTGCTTTCGCGATATCTCGGCGATGAACTCTGGACGAAGCTCTGCCAAGGCTACATCGCAACCCATCCGTCGCGCGTGCGCTCGCTGCGTCACTTCGGCGAGAGCGTGCCCGACTGGCTGGCATCGAGCGCGCCTTTCATCGAGCATCCGCTGATCGCCGAACTGGCCCGTTTCGAGCGCAGCTTGCTCGACGCCTTCGATGCCGCCGATGCGCCGCGCATCGAATGGTCGTCTGTCCTGCAACTCGAAGCGCAGGCCTGGCCGCGGCTGCGCGTTCGCTTCCACCCAAGTGTGCGAATGCTGTCGACGGCAACGAACGCAGTCGAAGTCTGGCGCGCGCTCAAGGAGGAGCAGGAACCGCCGGTGCCGGCCGTCGCTGCCGTTCCGGCACGCCTGCTCTGGCGCGACGAGGAGAGGATTTCGCGCTACCGCCCGGTCGACCAATCCGAACTGGCGGCTCTTGACGCCTGCCTGGTCGAAAGCCGCGACTTTTCCGCATTGTGCGAGCGACTGGCACAGGACCATCCTGCGGATGCCGTGCCGACCATGGCCATCGGCTTCCTGCGCCGCTGGTTCGACGAAGGCATCGTTGCCGCCATCGAAACCTGAAGGCCGCCAGCGGCGGGCAGTGGCGAGCGGACAATTGGGTGTTCCCGAGCTTGTGTCAGCGTGCGGCGCTAGCGATGCGCGACATAGCCGCCGGGGACGCCGCGCTTGCTGAACACGATTTGCCAGAGCTGGTCGCGCCGTGCGCGGAAAGTCGCCGCCGACGCCGCAAGGTAGAAGTGCCACATGCGCCGGAAACGTTCGCCATAGCGTTCGGAAAGATCCGGCCAGGCACGGTCGAAATTGCCGATCCACGCCATCAGTGTCCGGTCATAGTGGGTGCCGAAGCCGTGCCAGTCCTCGATCACGAAGCCGCGTTCGGCGGCTTTCGCGATCTGTGCCGCCGAGGGAATCATCGAGTTGGGAAAGATGTACTTCTCGATCCACGGATCGGTGTGGTTCGACGAGGAATTGCCGCCGATCGTGTGCAGCAGGGTCAGGCCGTCGTCGGCCAGGCAGCGCTCCACCACGTCGAAGTAGCGCTGGTAGTTCTTGACTCCGACATGCTCGAACATGCCGATCGAATAGATGCGATCGAATCGTTCATCGATTTCGCGATAATCCTGCACGCGGATCTCGACCGGCAGGCCGCGGCACAGCTCGCGGGCGTACTCGGCCTGCTCCTCCGAGACGGTGACGCCGACGCCATGGATGCCGTAGCGTTCGGCGGCGTATTTCAGGGCTTCGCCCCAGCCGCAGCCGATGTCGAGCACGCGCATTTCCGGCGCGAAGCCGAGCTTGCGGCAGACCAGTTCGAGTTTGGCTTCCTGGGCCAGGTCGAGCGTGGTTGCGCTTTCCCAGTAGCCGCAGCTGTAGACGAGGCGTTTGCCGAGCATGGCGCGGAACAGGTCGTTGCCGAGGTCGTAGTGGCGCTCTCCCACCTCGAAGGCGCGCCGCCCGCGTTGCAGGTTGAGCAACTCGGCCTTGATCCACAGGCGGGCATCATCGAGTTTGCTCGTGCGTTCGTCGACGTGGGCGACCAGCAGCTTGTACATGAAGCCGTCGAGGCTCGCGGCATCCCAATCACGGTCCATGTAGGACTCGCCGAGGCCGAGCGATCCGTGCGCGATGACGCGCGCGTAGAAATCCTCGTCGTGCACCTGGATGTCCTCGGGCGCTTCGCCATCGATGCAAATGCCGCAGTCGGCAAGCAGGGCGGTGACGCGGGATTTCAGGCTGGCCCTTGCCATGGCGGTGCGCTCAGGTGCGCAGGAAGGCGCGGATCGCGGCGAATCCGATCACGGCGGCAAGCAGGGACCCGGCGACATGCACGACGACCATCGCCGTGGCCCAGGCCCATTGCTGTTTCAGGAGATGATTGAGCGTTTCCCCGGTGAACGTGGAAAACGTGGTCAGCCCGCCGAGGAAGCCCGTGGTGATCGCCAGTCGCCATTCCAGCGGCAGGGTCTGGAACTGGTCGAGCGTGCCGATCACGATGCCGATCAGGCATCCGCCGATCAGGTTGGCGACGAGGGTGCCGAGAGGGATGCTCGGGAACCAGGCATCCAGCGCAAGGCCAAGGGTCCAGCGCGCCAATGCGCCGACACCGGCGCCTCCAGCCACTGCAAATGCCGAAACCAGATTCATCCACGCTCCTCGGTCTGCAGGTGGATCAGACCAGACAAACGAGGTCCGGTTCAAGCCGCCTGCCGGAATCGGCGTTGCGGGGGCGGTTACCCGGGATGACTTGCAACCCGCCAATCCGTAGCATGCGCAGATTCCGCTTCCGACGACATCGCCATGATTCCCGCCAACGCTCCGCGCCGTCGACGCCTGGCGCCGCTGCTCGGCGCATTGGCCATGTTCGGTCCGTTTTCGATCGACACGATGTTCCCCGCGTTCCCGGCGATCGCGGCGCAGTTGCAGGCAAGCCCGCTGGCCATGCAGCAGACGCTGAGCGTCTACATGATCGCCTACGCGCTGATGTCGCTGCTGCACGGGCCGGTGTCCGATGCGATGGGGCGCCGCGTCGTCATTCTTGCCGGAGTGGCGGTGTTCGTGCTGGCTTCGGTCGGTTGCGCGCAGTCGACGACGATCGGCGAACTGCTTGTGTTCCGCGCAGTGCAGGGCATGTCCGCGGGTGCCGGGCTGATCGTGGGGCGCGCGATCATCCGCGACTGCTTCGACGGCGCGGCGGCGCAGCGCCTGATGTCGACGGTTTCGATGATCTTCGGTGTCGCACCGGCGATCGCGCCGATCGTCGGCGGCTGGGTGGTCGCCTTCGCGCGCTGGCCGATGATCTTCTGGCTGCTCGCCGCGTTTGCCGGGATCCTCTGGATCGCCTGCCTGTTCCTGCTGCCCGAGACCCATCCGGCCGAACGCCGTACCAGTCTCTCCCTGCGCGGAATGGCCTCCACCTACCTGCATATCATCGGCGATCGCGCGTTCCTGCCGCTGGTGCTGGCCGGCACGCTCGGCTTCAATGCCCTGTTCGTCTACATATCCTCGGCTCCGGCCTTCGTCATCGGCCTGCTCGGCCTCAACGAGCAGCAGTTCGCCTGGCTGTTCATTCCGGCCATTGGGGGCCTGATGACCGGATCGTTCCTGTCCGGTCGCCTGGCCGGGAAGCTGAGCGCGAAGGCGACCGTGCGCCTCGGCTATTCGATCATGATCGGCGCTTCGGCGATCAACATCGCGCTGGCATGGCTCATGGCGAAGCCGCAAGTCCCGTGGTCGGTGCTGCCGCTCGGCTTGCACTCGATGGGCATCGGCATCGCGTTTCCGACCCTGACCCTGCAACTGCTCGACCGCTTCCCGCGGCATCGCGGTGGCGCGTCATCGATGCAGGCCTTCGTCAGCCTCGTCATGAGTGCGACGCTGGCAGGAGTGATTTCGCCGATGATATCCGGCAGCGCGCTGAAACTGGCCGCAACGGCGGGAGGGATCAGCCTGGCGGGCTTCGCCTTCTGGGGCGCGTTCCGGGTGCTCGAGCGGCGCTTCCCGGCATCGGCTTCGACTCAGGCCTGAGCAGGTCCTGGTGCGCCCGTGGCGGCCGAAGCGGCGGCATTGCCGCCGAGGATCCCGCGCAACAGGCTGAAGATCTCGTCCTTGGTACCGACCACGTTGATCTGCGATTCGCGCGGGAAATCGGTGCCGAGGTTGACCGCATAGGCAAGCCCGAGGTCGTTGCCGTCTTCGTCGATGCGATTGTAGGTTTCGACCTTGCCGACATAGGCGATGCGATTGGCATCGAGGAAGCGGCCGTCCGGAATCTTTACCCAGCGTTGCATGGAGTCACCCGTGTTTGAGATGGAGGGGTCGCCAGCCGGTCGGGGAACCATCCGGCCCGACTGGCGATGATGCCATGGTTCAGTCCCGCCAGCCGCAATCCTTGCCCGCATTCTGTTCCTGCAGCCATTCGTTGAGCGGCGCGAAGTAATCGATGATTGCGCTGGCGTCCATCTGTTCCTGCCCGGTCAATTGCTTCAATGTCTGCGGCCACGGCTGGCTCGCGCCCTCGCCGAGCATGGCCCAGAACTTCTCGCCGGCCTGCTTGTTGCCATAGATCGAGCACTCGTGCAGCGGTCCGCTGAAGCCGGCCGCCTGGCACAGCGAGCGCTGGAACTGGAACTGCAGGATGTGGGCGAGGAAATAGCGCATGTAGGGCGTGTTCGCCGGCACGTGGTACTTGGCGCCCGGATCGAAGTCATCGGCGCCGCGCGGCACCGGCGAGGAGACGCCCTGGTACTTCTGTCGCAGCTTCCACCAGGCGCTGTTGTAGTCGGCCGGGGCGATCGAACCGTCGAAGACCCCCCAGCGCCATTCGTCGATCAGCTTGCCGAACGGCAGGAAGGCGATCTTCTCGAGGGCGAGCTGCATCTGCGCGTTGATCACGGCCTTGTCGTTGCCCTTCGCCGGGCCGGCGAGCCCGATCCGGTGCAGGTAGGCCGGCGTCAGGTTGAGTTGCACCGTGTCGCCGATGGCCTCGTGGAAACCGTCGTGCGCGCCATTCTGGAACAGCGGGGGCTGGTGGTTGTAGGCGAGGTCGTAATAGATGTGCCCGAGCTCGTGGTAGATCGTGCGGAAGTCTTCATCGGTCGGCGTGATGCACATCTTGATGCGCACGTCGCCCTCGAGGTCGAGGTCCCAGGCACTGGCGTGGCAGACCACGTCGCGATCACGCGGGCGCACCAGTTGGGAGCGCTCGTAGAAGGTGGCGGGCAGGGCCGGCATGCCGAGCGACCGGTAAAAATCCTCGGCGCTGCGGACCATCTTTTCCGGCGTGTATTTCTGCTTTTTCAGGGCTGCATCGAGGTCGACGCCGGAGACGCCCGGGAACGGCTGCACCAGCGGATACAGCGCCGACCAGTCCTGCGCCCACATGTTGCCGGTGATGTGCGCGGGGATCGTGCCGTCCTTCGGCATCTTGCCGGGATAACGGTTTTCCAGTTTGCCGCGAACGTAGCACTGCAACTGCGAATACAGCGGCCTGACCTGGCCCCAGAGACGATCCGTCTCGGCACGCAACGCGGCCGGATCCATGTCGTAACCGGATCGCCAGGCCTCGCCGGCATCGGCGTAGCCGGTGTCGCGTGCGCCTTCATTGAGCAGTTCGGCGAATCGCTGGTAGTCCTCGCGCATGCCGCGACCGACCGAATGCCAGCCCTGCCAGGCATCGAGGTCGGCGTTCCAGTCGCGGTTCTTGGCAAGGATCTCGGAGAGTTCGTTGAGGTTCCTGCAGGTCTTCGGATCGTCCGGGTTCTTGCAATACTTGCCCGAGCCGTAGGCCGCGCCGAGTTTCGATCCCAGCGTGGCCAGCTCGGCCAGGTGGTCAGGATCCTTGGGCGCCGGCATGGAGCTTTGCCGCTTGAGCAGGTCGAGGCTGCGCGCGGTCGGCGCGGACATGCCTTCGACGCCATCGAACCGGCGCGCGGCCTCGATGTTGTTCTTCAGGCGGATCAGGCCGCGCTCGTTGGCCTTGGCTTCGAGTATCCCGGTATCGCGCGTGATGTAGGTCGCCGCCACCCACTGCGCGGCGACGTCCTCCACGTAGTGGTCGCGGATTTCCTGGTTGACCCCGGCGACGAAGGCATCCGCCTCGGCTGGCGTCGCCGCAGCCTTGGCCGGGTCCGGTTGGTCGGCGCGCTGTTGCGGCGCGGTGCAGGCGGCCAGCGCCATCGTGCCTGCCAGGACCAGCAGGCTCGCCGTGTACTTCATCGCGGTGCTCCCTCGAAATGGTCCCGAAGGCTAGACCGGGGAATGAGGAGGGTGCAAGGGCCGACCCGGACCATTGGCACATGGACGCACGTGCCTTGGGAAACTACCATCGAGCGATTCCGCCTGCCGGCGGGTGCACTGGGGAAATACATGCGGATTCGAATTCTTGCGGCGACTGCGTTGATCGCGGTCGCGGCAGCGGTCATCGGCTACATCGCTTTTGCGCCAGGCGAACAGTTTGACGACGACGCGGCAGGTCCATGGGCGAAGCCGATCACCGGCGATTTCTGGGCCCACCGGGTGTCCTACCCGACGATGAATTTCAGCCCGGGCTGGTATGAGGCAGCGAAGCCTGCCGACCGCCTGATTGCTTCGGGCGTCCCTGCTGGCGTGAAGGATTACCAGCGCTCGGCGCAGTCGCCACTCGCGCTTGCGCCGGACGCCTGGACCTTTCTCGGCCCATCGCCGCTACTCAATTCCGGCGTGGTCGTCGCCGGCCGTACCAATGTGATCGTGGTCGATCCCACCGGTCCCGACATCGACGGATTGCATACGGTCTTCGCGGCAGCCGATGGCGGTGGCGTCTGGAAGTCCACGAATTGCTGCAGCGCCAATACGACCTGGCGAAACGTCACCGACGCCCCGCATATCGCGAGTACGGCGATCGGCGAGCTCTTTATCGAGCCGGGCAATCCGAATGTGATCTATGCCGGCACCGGCGACCTGCGCTACGGCTCGTTCACGTTCGGCTCTTCGGGCGTGCTCAAGAGCACCGACAAGGGCGAGACCTGGACCGTCCTCGGCGAGGATGTGTTCAATCCGTACTACCCGCCATCAGCCGGGCTCGGATTTCCGCAGTACCAGGCGGTCGGCAAGGTCCGCACCAGCCCGCTCGATCCCGATACGATCATCGTCGGCACCAAGACCGGCCTGTTCGTGTCCAACAACGCCGGCGTCGACTGGACCGGTCCGTGTTTCACCAACGCCTTCAGCAGCCAGCGCCAGGACATCACCGGCCTGATCGTGCAGGATGCCGGCGCGGGCGCCGTGAAGGTTTTCGCCGCGGTCGGTACGCGCGGCCTGCCGACCACGGTGCAACCCGATCTCGCCAATCTCGGCGCCAACGGCGTCTATCGCGCGACCTTGCCCGCGACGGGTTGCCCGGCGACCGGCGACTGGACCCTGCTCGACAATGGCTGGCCGGCCGGCACCGGCAACGGCGATCCGACCGGCAAGCTGCTCGGCCGCCTCGAGATCGCCGATGCGCCGGGCAATCCCGACACGATCTACGCGCTCGGCTCCGATGCGACGACCAGCGGCGTGCTCGGCGTCTGGCGCACCGACGATGGCGGCGACACCTGGGTGCAGCGCGCGACCGGCGCCGGCGTCCAGTCGGGCGGCTGTTCGAACGCGACCAATGGCGGCAGCCAGATGTGGTACGACTCGGGCCTGACCGTCGATCCGGGGAATCCGGAAACCGTGCTGCTCAGCGGTGTCGACCTGTGGCGTTCGACCAATGGCGGCACGACCTTCCAGGACATCACCTGCGGCTACGGCAGCGGCAACGTGCACGTCGACCATCATGCACGCGCCTTCCTGCCGAATGCTTTCGGCGGCTACGACAGCAACAAGGTGCTCAGCGGCAGCGACGGAGGCGTCTTCTACACGGCCAACGCGATGTTCGGCACGGGCGGTTCGTCATCGGCCAATCGTCCCTCCTTCATTTCGCTGAACCAGACCATGGGCTCGATCGAGCTTTACTCGGGTGACATCACGGCCAATTTCGCCACCGCGGCATCGCCCGGAGCGAGCGCGGGCGCACAGGACAACGGCAGCGAATGGGTGCGCTGGAGCAACACCGATCCGGCCCCGGCACAGTGGACCGTGCGCAATGGCGGCGACGGCATCTATACACGCATCGAACCGGTCAACGAATTGCGCTGGTACTACTCGAGCCAGAACGGAGCGCTGGTGGTCTCCCAGACCGGCCCCAATGGCAGCACCACCAATGCCACGCCGTCCGCCTCGGGCTGGGGTGGCGACACGCTGAGTTTCGTCATGCCGGTCGAGATCTACCGCTATGGCGAACTCGATGCGCCGGGCAGCGGCTGCAGCACGGCGATTGGCTGCAGTTACATGCTCGGCGGCACGAATCGCGTCTGGGAAACCCTGCAGGGCGGCATTCCGCGCACGAGCTGGTACCCGAACAGTCCGAACCTGACCAAAGGCACGCTGGGCAATCGCTCCTTCATCAACCAGCTGGCCCACGCGACGAAGTCGCCTACGGTGGTCATTGCCGGCACCAATGACGGTAACGTGCAACTGGGCTACGGCATGAACCAGGGCATCGCCGATTCGGCGACCTGGGTCGACCTGACGGACGGCAATGCGGTCCTGCCGAACCGGCCAGTGATGGACGTGGCCGTCGACGTCGGCGACGCCGCCAATCCGGCTACCAGTGCGACCGGCTATGCGGCACTCGGCGGCTTCGACCAGAACACGCCGGCCACGCCAGGCCACATCTACCAGGTGACCTGCCAGAACAACTGCACGACGTTCACCTGGCGCAACGTCAGCGGCAACCTGCCGAACATCCCGGCCAACTCGGTCGCGGTGAACCCGAACTTCCCGAGCCAGGTATTCGCCGGCACCGACTGGGGCCTCTATTACACGGACGACGTGTCGGTGCCCAATCCGGTCTGGTACCGATTCGAGAACGGTCTGCCTCGCGTCATGATCTGGGACATGGCCATCGATCGCGGCTTTACCACCCTTGCCGTGTTCACGCGCAGCCGCGGCGCCTGGGCCTGGCCGCTGCCGAGCGGTCCGATCGACATCATCTTCCAGGATGGTTTCGAGACGCCCTGATCTCGCGAGCGAAGTGTGTTGCAGCCCGCTGCGCCGAAGCGCAGCGGGTTTCAAGGATGGGCAGGAGCGAGGGCGATGGTGATAGCCCCCTGGTTGTCGGCGAGGTTCTGCAAGCTGTCAGGGCGGGTTGTCGAATCCGTCGGCAAATATGCGGTCGTTCCCGTTGCTCTCCAGGATCAGGGAGATGTCATCGAACCAGCCGTTGAACTGGTTGTTCGTGCTGTTGGCGAGAACTGACATCAGTATTGATATCGAACTGTTGGAATTCCATTCCGATTCGGGCACATCGATCGTCGCCGCTTCCGTTGGTTGTGCCCAGATGCCAAGGCCATTGAGAAAATGCTGGCCGACGAGCGTGACTGCGCCGTTGATGCAGCCTTCGCCACCGTTGGCGCGATATTCCCAGAACAGCACAGTGGCGTTGCGCGTCAGTGGCGTGCCGGAGGAATGGGCCCAGCCATTCAGGCGATAGCGTCCAGGCCCAGGCAGATGGATGCACTGGAACGACCCGTCCAAGCGTGGGGCGCTGCTCGTGCCGCTGATCCGGGCAGAGCCCGTTCCCGCCAGGGAATTCGGGGCATTGTCGGTCGGGTCATACACGGTGGGATCGCCGGCCAGGTATTTCCAGATGTTCAGATCGCCGGCGAAATCGGCGTTGAGCACGAGTGGCTGCAGGGATTGCCGTTCGAATGCGCCGGCATCCCGCGCGCGCTCGGGTACGGGTCGCGGTACTGCATCCAGGCGCTGGTCGCGCGGGAGATTGAAGGCATCGCGGTCGTCGCCGACGATTGGCGGCGCATAGTCGATCGCCGGGGAGGCTGCTCTCAGGCGGTAGTCTCCGCGCGGCGGGTCGATGAAGCGCGGCGCCGCTACAACCACGCCCGGGCCGCCGCCAAGACTTGCAGCTTCGCTTGCGATCGACCATTCAACGCTTGGGTTCCCGGCCGATACAGGAGGCGTCGTCGAGGTTTTTCCGGGTTGCCACAATACCGAGCGACGAAATTGCAGATTGCCGCCGCCAACAGCCAATACGTTTGTCGCGCCGATACTGTTGTTGGAGATCGTGCTGTCCTCGATTTCGATTTCCGAGTTGCCTCCAGCCCTCATCAGCTCGAGACTCGTTTCGTTGTCGGCGATCAATGCGCCGATCAACACCACGCCGTAACCATCGAACTCGGCCCCTGTGGCGTTGAACAAGCGGCCGCCGCTATTGAGATCCAACGCGATGCCTGAGCTCTTGTAACTTCCACGGGATGCACTGTTCCCGAGTGCAAAGATGCAGGTATCGGTCAGGTATACAATAGCGCCTTGGGTCAGGTTGCCGCCGGCATCCTCTGCAATGTTGCCGGAAATGCTCCCGCAAAATGCGTTGGAAGAGCAGGCGAGTGCACCGGCAGGCCTGACTGCGTTGGCAGAAAGAACACTTGCATTCGAATCAAGTCCGTTGGTGCTGTTGTCGAGATAGGCTGCGGCCCCTTCTGGGGCAGCGTTGCCGGTGATCT
>DAIMYT010000037.1:0-11930 GCA_036734345.1 Dokdonella sp.
CTGGAAGCGCGGATCCTTGCGCAGCGGATCCCAGACCGGGTCGAGCCGGAGCCGTGTCACCGAGATGATCGTTCCCGCCGGCAGGGCCAGAAGCTGGCGAAGAGCATCGATGGCCTGATCCGGCGCGTCCGCATGTGCCGCGATCTGGGACAGGCCGGTCAACGGATAGGTGCCAAAGTAGCCATCCTTGTCCAGCGGCAGCACCTCGACAGCTCTTTTCGCTGTCGCAATGGCCTGTACCTTCTGGCCAAGGCAGACCTGCACCCAGCTCAATTCCTGGAGCAGGCCCAGCGAGTCTGGATTCCCGGTCAACGCGGCACGCAGGCTCGGCTCGAGCGCCGTGCACTCGGAGCGGACCGATTCGCCATCACCGCTGACGAGCTTGATGACGACGCGGGCCATGCGGCCGGTCAACCGCTCCTCTTCGCTAGTGGCCGGCGCGTCATTCCAGTCGGCCAAGGCATCGGCATAGCGTCGGTCCATGAAATTGGCATAGGCACGCGGGTTGATCAGGAAAAACACGTCGCCGGCCCAGCGGCGCTGGCCGGATATGCGCCAGTCCGGCGGCTGCCGAAAGACCTCGCGGGCGCCTGCGATATCGCCAAATCCGAACAGCCGGACCTGCAGCAACTGGTCCTTGGCGTTGGCGTCCGCCGGTGCCATGGTCAGTGACCGCACCAGCCAGCGATCCGCATCGGCATAGCGGCGCAGCATCGCCAGCGTTTCGCCCAGGCTCGTATTGGCCCGGGCATCGCGCGGGGCGAGGGTGACGACACGCTCGAGATACGCGACCGCCTGCGGTACCCGATCGGTCCGCCGCGCAATGAAGGCCAGTCCGTTGATCGCCTCGATCGTGTTGGGTGCGAGTTCGAGGGTGCGATTGAACGCCGTCTCGGCTTCGTCGTAGCGTCGAAAGCCCCAGTAGTCGTAGTAACCCAATGCCAGGTAGGCATCGGGCAGATCTGGCGCCAGGGCGAGCGCCCGGTCGACGGATTGTTTGGCTGTCGCAAGCTCCTCCGGCGACAAACCCGAGGAAAACCAGTGGCGACTCATCTGGCAGTAGGCCAGTTTGGCGTAGGCCAGCGCAAAGTCGGGATCGAGCGCGATGGCCTTGCGAAAGTGCTCGTCGGCCTCGACGTAGGTGGCCTTGTCCCAGGACTCCATCGCCTGTTCCATCAGGTACTCGGCCTTGAGGAACAGGTCATAGGCGGCAGGGTTGCGCGTGGAGACCCGGGCGATGCTGGTCGATTCGGCCGCGGTCAGCTTCGCCTTCAGCGCGTCGGCGACCTTCTGCGCGACTTCACCTTCGACGCCGAAGATGTTGTCGAGCGTGCGCGGATAGGCTTCGGCCCAGAGATGCACATCGCCGGCCGCGTCGATCAGCTGCACGTTGATCAGCACCGAGTTTCCGGATTTCTGCACGCTGCCTTCGAGGATCGTGGCCACGCCGAGCTGCTCGGCGATCGTCTTCAGGTTCTCCGGATGGCTGGCGTATTTCTCGGTCGAGGTCCGCGAGATGACCTTCAGATCGCCGATCGCCGAAAGCTTGGTCAGGATCATGTCCTGCATGCCGCTGGCGAAGTAGGCGTTGTCCGCATCGCCGCTGAGGTTCTCGAACGGCAGCACGGCGATCGACTTGGGATCGACCGTAGCAACAGGGGAAACGGCCGTCTTCGACTGCCGGGACTGCAGGCTCGCGGCGACATCGAGCGCGCCGCGCGTGGGCGCAAGCACGAACTTTTCCACGGCGAAGTACAGCAATGCGAATGCGACCAGTGCGGCGATCATCAAATTCATGCGCTGGCCGGTTCTTGGCGCGATGGACTGCGTACGATCGACCTCGACATCGCGCTTGAGGCCCTCGGGAGTCAGCTCGAAGATCCAGGCGAAAATCAGTGCCGGGAAAAATCCCAGGGCGATCACGATGATGATCGCGCGCAGCACCCAGGCGGGGACGTCGAAGGCCGGCAGCACGGTCTCTGCGACCTGCACGATCACCCACGCGCCGACCAGGTAAAGGCCGGCCATGCGGATGACGTTGCGACGCCGGAGTTCGGCGAAGAAGCTCAAGTGCGAGCTCCGCGCACATGGCTGGCGATCACGGACCGCCGTTGGCGCTCGGCGATGCTGCGACGATCGGATGAATTGCACATGTCGCGACCCCCCAGTGCGCCGGCAGGAGGAATCTTACACGAACGTGAACTGGCTCACGGTTTGCAGGGCGCCGGATGCGTATCGAGACTGTCGCGCCGGAGGGGCCGCCACGACGCCATGGCCGCCCACCTGGACTATGCTTCACGCCTGTCATTCACCGGCATCAAGGCCTGCGAACTCGTGAACACCGAAACTTCGCTGTTTCTCGGATTGCTGTTCAGTTGCATCGGGCTTGGCTATTCCATGTATGGCAAGCAGCAGCGCATGGGCATCCCGCTGGCCTGCGGTTTCGGCCTGATGCTGTTCCCCTACTTCGTCTCGAACCTCGTCGTGTATCTGCTGATCGGCCTGTCGCTGATGGCGATACCGTACTTCCTGCGCTTCTGAGACCTCGGTCGATCCGGGACGAGTGCCGTCCCGGATCGGTGTCCAGCGGTCAGTTCGGGGCGACGACTGCCCCGAAATTGGCGTGCACCAGCATCCATTTGCCGCCCTTCTTCGCGTAGACACGCGTGGACTTGGCGAGATTCGGACTGACCTTGCCATCCTTGTCGCGATCCATGCCTGCGTAGTTGTAGGTGAGGATGGCGACATCGCCGTAGAACTGCACGTGCGGATTGAGCATCTCAGAAACAACGCCGCTGCCGCCGCCCTTCATGCTTGCCTCGTAGAACTTGGCGGCCATCGCCTTGCCCTCGACGAGGACGGGCATCACGGGATTGAACTCGGTGTACTCGTCGGCAACCGAGGTCCATGCTTCGGCTACCGGCTTGTTCTGGTTTTCCGCCGCCCACTGGGCCTTGGCCAAGGCCATGACTTCCTCCGCGTTCTGTGCGCTGGCAGGCAAGGCCAAGGTCAGCGCAAACATGGAAACCGCAGTGGCTAGCGACATGCTGAGTCTGTTCATTTCGAATCCCCTTCAGTGAGTGAATGCACTCGGGGTGAATTCTTTCGATGGTCTGGGTTGGGCATGCTGGATGCGATTGCCCGCGCTCCCCGCCGGGCATGGGCCCGGTGCACCTGGATGGCTGAAACCAGCGGCTCTATCCCGCGTGCATCTGCAACCATACGCCCCATGATGTCAACAAAGGGTTAGTCGGGGATGCGTGGCGAGCGCGCCAGGGTAGAGGCGGCAATGCCGCCGCGTGCTGCGGCGCAGCATCGGCGCGGACGTGCAGACCTGCACTTCGTCAGGCCGGCGCGATTGGCAAGCAGCCGATGTCGGGCGGGGTGCATGCCGGCGTCGTCATCCGCTGCTCTTATGCCACTCAGCGTTCGTCGGGCATTTCCGTGCCATCGGCAGCGTCCGCTGGCGGCCCTGGCAATTCGCTGCGTTTGCGCGCCCGCGACATCTGGCGCTCGGCCCAGCGCTTGAGCACGCGTGCGCGGCGAGCGCCGGTTTTCGGATCGCTGATGACTTCCTCGATCCGGGCCAGCATCGCGTCGACATTCTCGCGATCGGTCGCGCGTGCGCCACGCGCGGCGGCCCACAGGTCGATCCATTCATCGCTGCGCTCGCCGAGCTTCAGCACGGCATGGAAATAGCGCGGCGGCTGCCGACCGGCCAGCAGGAAATCCAGCGCCGCGGCGGCCAGGGTCAGCGGGCTCAACGCAAGGTCGCGCAATGCATCCAGCAGCAACTTGAATTGCAGCAGCAGGACATCGCGAGCGAGCGAACTGCGGGTCGGCGCGGTATCGGGATTCATGCGCGAAGCCTAAGCGAGATCGTCGGAGGTTGAAACCGTGAAGCACGCAAGCTGCGGCGATCCCGCGGTCATGACGAGCCTGCCGGGCCGTGATGGTCGTAAAATGCGCATCCACTCCGGACCAGGGCTTTCGCATGCGTATCTGTGTCTACTGTGCCTCCAGCCAGCAGTGCGATCCGCACTACCACGAGGTTGCCTTCCGCCTCGGCGCCCTGCTCGCCGAGTCCGACTGCACGCTGGTTTATGGCGGCGGGTCGGCCGGCTCGATGGGCGCGGTGGCCAATGGCGCCCTGTCGGCTGGCGGCGAAGTCATCGGCATCCTGCCGAAGTTCATGGCCGATCTCGAGTGGGGCCATCCGGGCCTGACACGTCTCGAACTGGTCGAGGACATGCGTGAGCGCAAGCACCGCCTGCTGACCGATTCGGATGCGGTGGTCGCCTTGCCGGGCGGTTGCGGCACGCTCGAGGAACTGTTCGAGGCGATCACGCTGAAACGGCTCGGCCTGTATTTCAATCCGATCATCCTGCTCGACACGCGCGGTTTCTACACGCCGCTGCAAGGTTTCATGGAGAGCGTGATCGCCGAGCGCTTCATGAATACCGAGCATCTGGCGATGTGGAGCGTGGTCGGGCAGCCCGAGGATGTGCTGCCAGCCATCCGGGCGACGCCACGCTGGCGCGAGGATGCGCGCGAGATCGCGGTGGTGCGGCGCTGAGCGTTCTGGAGGACGTGATCATCGAAGGCCAGGCCATGCGCTTGCGCATGAACGTTCCTCCCGTCGTCCCGGCGCAGGCCGGGACCCAGCGACTTGATCGCGCAGCCCGGAAAACTGAACCCCTGCCCGCGCAGTAGCGACGGTAAACGTGCTGTTGATCTGCACGCGGCCTCGCGTTTCCGTTGGTGGTGAGCGCATGCGAACCCCAACGTCCTTGATCCCCAACCAACTACGCGCCGATGGCATTGCAAACCGTTGGGGTTCGCTTGCGCTCACCTCCAACCTACGTGCTGAGCGTTCTGGAGGACGTGATCATCGAAGGCCAGGCCATGCGCTTGCGCATGAACGTTCCTCCCGTCGTCCCGGCGCAGGCCGGGACCCAGCGACTTGGTTTCGCAGCCCAAGAAACCGGACCCCAGCCAGCGCAGGGGTGACGGCAAGGGGCATCGGGAAGCAGGGCGATCTCACGGGGCGTGCGACGTTGAGGTTCGCTTGCGCTCACTCCAAGCCTGCGACCGCCCAGAGCGGCGAGTTCAGTCGAAATCGCTGGAGGTTCCGGTCAGCTCGCGCACGCCGCTGTCGCCATCGCCGAAACCGTCACCCTCGCTGTCGTCGGATGACGGGGCCTGCGTGCCATCGATGGCGGCGCTGCGGTCGGCCTGCTTTTCCCAACGCGTCTTGATCGGATTGTCGGATTCGGCTTCCTCGAGTTCGAGGATCAGGCCACCCTTGCGTTCCGACGAGAGATCGGTCCAGTGGCAGTCGTCGATCGCGCCGGCCAGCGAATAGAGCAGGTTGAGGCTGGGGCGGAAACCCGCACGCTTGACCTTGAGGAAGGCATCGACCGGGCCGACCCTGAGCAGGTCCTCGACCGTGCGCACGCCAACCTGGCGCAGCCAGGCGGCCGACTTCGGGCCGACATTGCGAATCTTGGCGTCCTTGTCACTCATGCGGCTTCCTCCCTCGCCGGTTCCGGTTCAATGGCAGCCAGGAACACCTTGCACAGCGCCTCCATGCCGACACGGTCGTCTTCGTCGAAACGTCCCGGCTGCGGGCTGTCGACGTCCCAGACGCCGATCAGGGTGTCGCCGATGACCAGCGGCACGACGATCTCGGAGCGCGAGGCCGCATCGCAGGCGATGTGGCCATCGAACGCGTTGACGTCCTCGACGAGCTGGGTCTCGCGGCTGGCCGCGGCCGTTCCGCAGACGCCGCGGCCGAGGGCGATGCGCACGCAGGCCGGCTTGCCCTGGAACGGGCCGACCACGAGTTCCCTGCCGTCGAAGAAATAGAAGCCACACCAGTTGATGGTCGGCAGCGCATGCCAGACCAGCGCCGCGAAATTCGCCGCATTGGCGATGCGATCGCGCTCGCCGTGCAGCAACCCGCTCACCTGCTGGGCCAGCTCGGCGTAGAAGGCGGTCTTGTCTGCAGCCTCGATTGTCTTGGCTTCGAAGGACATCGAATCCCTGCTTTCCCTGGGTGTCAGCCGGACATTCTACCCGCCCTTGGCCGACTTCGCAGGCCGGCCGCAACCATACTGCTACGCGCCTCGCCAGTACCGTGCAGTGGCGGGTGTCATCCGCCCGCCCCCGCCCACCGCACCCCCACAGCCCTGGCGATCGAGCTGCTCCGATCCTGGCTTGAGTTCCCGCCTTCCTTTCGGCAACCGATATCGATGACCCAATCCTTGCGGCGAGACCCCGGCAATGCAGCGCGCGATGAGGACGGCTTTCCCAATCGCGGTGCCGAGGTGACGCGCGCCGAGGCATTCTTCGATGCCGCGTTTGCATTCGCCATCACCTTGATGGTGATCTCGATCGACGCGATCCCCGATACGGCGGAAAAGCTGGTCGATGCGCTGAAGTCCGTGCCCGCGTTCGCCGCGAGCTTCATGCTCATCGTCCTTTTCTGGCGAGGCCATGCCGACTGGAGCCGACGGTTTGGCATGAACGACCGTTACAGCCAGCGCCTGAGCCTGCTGCTGGTCTTCATCGTGCTGGTCTTCATCTATCCGCTGCGCATGGTGTTCAGCTCGTTTTTCCCGTTCGTCACCGGCGGCTGGCTGCCGGCACAGATCCATCTCGAAACCGTATCCGACGTACGCGCGATGTTCATCGTCTTCGCTGTCGGCTTCGGCTCGATGGGTGCCAGCATGTGCCTGCTCTACCGGCATGCCTGGTCGCGACGTGACGATCTGGGCCTCGACGCTGTCGAACGCCTGCAGACGCGGTATGCAGCGCTCCGCTGGGCCCTGATCCCGGTTGTGTCGGTGCTCTCGCTGGGCATCTCCGTCTTCCTGTTGCGCGAAGGAACCACAAGCAACCTGCTGATGGCGATGCCGGGCCTGATCTTCTTCGCCCTGAATATCGCCCACGTGCTCCTCGGCAGGCGTTTGCGCCGTGCCCGCATGGCACTGCAGTCCACCTGATGCGCGGCGCCTACATTACCGGCACCGATACCGGCATCGGCAAGACACGGGTCAGCTGCGCACTGCTGCGAGCCTTGCGCATGGCCGGCGTCGATGCCGTGGGCATGAAGCCGGTGGCCAGCGGCTGCGAGCGGGTCGGCTCCGCGCTGCGCAACGCCGATGCTCGCGATCTGATCGCCGCCGGCACCCTCCGCGTCGAATACGACGACGTCAATCCCTACGCATTTGCCGATCCGATCGCCCCGCATCTGGCAGCGGCCGATGCCGGAGTGCGTATCGATCCGCGGCGCATTCGCGAAGCCTTCGAGCGATTGCGCCAGAGCACCCGCTTCGTCGTCGTCGAAGGTGTCGGCGGATGGCTCGCTCCGCTGGGTGCCGCGCTGATGCAGGCGGATATCGTCCGTGCGCTTGATCTGCCGGTCGTGCTGGTCGTCGGCCTGCGCCTTGGCTGCCTCAACCACGCCCTGCTCAGCGCACGGGCGATCGACGCCGACGGTTGCCGGCTGGCCGGCTGGATCGGCAACGGCATCGATGCCGGCATGCTGCGCGTCGAGGACAACATCGCGACACTCAAGGCGCGAATTCAGGCGCCGTTGCTGGGCATCGTCCAGCATGGCCTGCCTCCATCCGTCGAAGCCGGGCGTCTCGACGGCGCAATCCGCCCACTGATGCCGGCAACCGACGCATGAATTCCACAAGGAGCAACCGACCATGGCCAAGGCACAACGCTATTTCATCACCATCGAGAACCTGTCCGGCTCGCGCGGCGACTCCGCCGAGCTGAGCTTCGACGGTGGATCGCCCGAGCATCTGGCCAGCGTCCTGCAGGCTGCATTGCGCGAACCGGACCTGTGGGAACGCTGGCGCGCCATGCAGGATGATCCGGACGAGGTGGATCCCGCCACCGGTGCCACCGATCCGGCGGCCACGGTCAGCGGCAGCCTCGAAGCGCAACGCTCCGAGATCATCGTCACCACCAGCCTGCCGCATGCGATCGTCAAGCATCGCCTGGACCTGCTGATCGGCCGCAACTGGAAGCTGCGCGACGTCAGTTCGGCGTAGCCGCGCTAGCGATCCTTTCGCTTCCCTGTAGGAAGCGCCTTCAGGCGCGATGCTTTTCGGCACATCCGCGCAAAAGCATCGGGCATGAATGCCTCTCCTACAAAAGCGGGCGAAGGTGGGCGCGGACTTCGATTGATTTTCCCGCGTTTCCGCTTTGGTGTTGGCGCGGGCTTCGATCACTATTCCCTCGTTTCCGCGTTGTCGCAGGACTTTTGTCCCGTGTCGGCCACGCCGATACGTTCTAGGATGGGGGGAGATTCCAACCGGGGAGTTCCCATGCCTTACCGTTCCATTGCCGCCCTTCTGGCCGGCTGCCTGCTGGTGCCGGCCTTCGTCCATGCCGACGAGAAGAAGAAAGACGAGCCCAAATGGGACGTCAATGCCGCCCATGGCAAGACCAAGACCGTGCGCTTCAGCACCGACGAGGGCACCTGGCTCGATCTCGACGTCAGCCCCGACGGCAAGACCATCGCATTCAGCCTGCTTGGCGACCTCTACACGTTGCCGATCGCCGGCGGCAAGGCCAGACGCATGACCCAGGGCGCGGCCTGGGACGCACAGCCGCGCTTTTCGCCGGACGGCAAGGAAATCGCCTACACCTCCGATCGCGCCGGCGGCAACAATCTTTGGCGCATGCCGGCCATTGGCGGCGAGGGCATCCAGGTCACCAGGGAAGACTTCCGCCTGCTCAACAATCCGGCGTGGACGCCGGACGGCCAGTTCCTGATCGCGCGCAAGCACTTCACCGGCGAGCGCTCGCTCGGCGCCGGCGAGCTGTGGATGTACCACACGTCCGGTGGCGCCGGCCTGCAGCTGACCAAGCAGAAGAACGACCAGCAGGACCTCGGCGAGCCGGCAGTCAGCGCCGACGGCCGTTATGTCTATTACTCCGAGGATGTCAGTAGCGGACCGTTCTTCCAGTACAACAAGGACCCGCACGGCCTGATCTATGCGATCAAGCGCCTCGATCGCCGCGATGGCGGCAGCGAGACGGTAATCGCCACGCCGGGCGGCGCGGTGCGACCCGAGCCCTCGCCGGATGGCAAGTCGCTGGCCTTCGTCAAGCGCGTGCGCGAGAAGACCGTGCTGCAGCGCCTCGACCTGGACAGCGGCGAAGTCACGCCGCTGTGGGACGGGCTCTCGCACGACATGCAGGAAGCCTGGGCGATCTTCGGACCCTACCCGAACTATGCCTGGACGCCGGACTCGAAAAGCCTGGTGATCTGGGCCCAGGGCAAGCTCTGGCGTGTCGATGCGGGCAGCGGCGAGCACCAGCAGATCCCGTTCACGGCCGACGTCGAACAGACCGTCGCCGAACCGCTGCGCTTCGAACAGACCATCGCGCGCGGCAGCTTCGAGCCGAAGATGATCCGCGACGTGGCGACCAGCCCGGATGGCAAGCGCATGGTCTTCCACGCCCTCGGGCATCTATGGCTCAAGTCCCTCCCGAACGGCAAGCCTTCGCGCCTGACGGGCGATGACGGCCACTACGAATACCAGCCGAGCTTCAGTGCCGACGGCCGCAAGCTGCTCTATACGAACTGGTCGGATGCCGATCAGGGCAAGATCCTCGAACACGATTTCGCCACCGGCACGGCGCGGCCGCTGACCGCGAAGCCCGGCTTCTACTATGGCCCGCGCTACTCCAGCGACGGCTCGCACATCGTCTACGCGAAGACCTCGGGCAGTTCGCTGACCGGCAACCTCAACTCCGGCGAAGCCGGCGTATACGTGATGCCCGCCGCCGGCGGCGAAGCGCGCCGGCTGGCCAAGGAAGGCGGTGACCCGGCCTTCTCGCCCGACGGCAAGCGCATCACCTTCCTGACCGGCGATGGCCTCAAGAAGAAGCTGCAGAGCATTGCCATCGATGGCAGCGAACCGCGCGACGTATTCGACCTGAAGTACATCAACTTCGTCAGCATCAGTCCCGACGGCAAGTGGGTGGCCTTTACCGAACTGTTCAACGCCTATGTCGCGCCGATGCCGATGACCGGCGGCAGCATCGAGCTGTCGAAGGAAACCAAGTCGATACCGGTCAGCCTGGTCAGCAAGGATGTCGGTTCCTACCTGCACTGGTCGGCCGATTCGAAGTCGCTGCACTGGATGGTCGGGCGCGAATACCATTCGCGCGACCTGAAGGACGCCTTCGCCTTCGTTCCCGGCGCGCCGAAGGAGCTGCCCAAGCCGGGCAGCGACAAGGGCATCGATGTCGGGTTGACCGCATCACTTGATGCGCCGAGCGATGTCTTCGCCTTCACCGGCGCGCGCCTGATCACGATGAACGACGCCGGATCGAAGCAGGAAGTCATCGAGGACGGCGTGCTCGTCGTCGACGGCGATTCGATCAGGGCGGTCGGCGCGAAGGGCAGCGTGGCGATTCCGGCCAATGCCCGCGTGATCGACGCCAGCGGCAAGACCATCATGCCCGGCTACATCGACGTGCACGCCCACGTCAATCATTTCACCAGTGGCGTCGTCCCGCAGCAGAACTGGGCCTATTACACCAATCTCGCGTTCGGCGTGACCACCACGCACGATCCGTCGGCGACCACCGAAACCGTGTTCTCGCAGGCCGAGCTGGTCAAGGCCGGCGAGATGGTCGGTCCGCGCATCTATTCGACCGGCACGATCCTGTACGGCGCGGATGGCGACTTCAAGGCCGTGGTCAATTCACTCGATGACGCCCGTGCGCACCTGCGCCGCATGAAGGCAAACGGCGCGTTCAGCGTGAAAAGCTACAACCAGCCGCGCCGCGACCAGCGCCAGCAGATCGACCAGGCCGCGCGCGAGCTCGGCATGCTCGTCGTCGAGGAAGGTGGCTCGACCTTCAACCACAACATGACGATGATGATCGACGGCGTCACCAGCATCGAGCACAACATCCCGGTCGCGCCGCTGTATGCCGATGTCATCAACCTGTGGAAGGAAACCGACGTGCGCAACACGCCGACCCTGGTGGTCAGCTACGGTGGCCTCAGCGGCGAGTACTGGTGGTATGCACGCGACAACGTCTGGGAAGACAAGAAGCTCAACCGCTTCTTCCCGCGCGAAACGCTCGACGCCCGCGCCATCCGCCGCGAAACCGCGCCGGACTGGGACTACTACCACATCGAAGTGGCCAAGGCCGCGAAGAAGCTGCGCGACGCCGGCATCAGGATCAACACCGGCGGACACGGCCAGTTGCAGGGCCTGTCGCTCAACTGGGAGATCTGGATGCTGACACAGGGCGGCTTCAGCAACTTCGAGGCGCTGCGTGCCGCGACGATCGACGGCGCCGACACGATCGGCCTGTCGAAGCAGATCGGTTCGCTGAGCCCGGGCAAGCGCGCCGATTTCGTCGTTCTCAACTCGAACCCGCTCGACAACATCCGCGCCACCATCGACACGCGCTATGTCGCCGTCAACGGTCGCGTTTTCGACGTCGATGCCGACATGGCCGAAGTCGGCGGCAAGGGACGCAAGGCGCCGGAGTTCTACTGGCAGCGCCACCACGATGGGCACACCTTCGGCATCGAATACGGCCCGACCGCGCCGTGCCATTGCCCGAAGTCGGGCACCCTGCACACGCATTGAACCTCGGGGTGCCGGCCACGCGCCGGCACCTCAACTGGCGATGTTCCCGTAGGTTGGGGTGAGCGCCAGCGAACCCCAACGCGTTGTACCCACACATCGGCACGGGATATCGCATCGCGCGACGTTGGGGTTCGCATACGCTCACCCCAACCTACGACAAGCTGGACGGAATCCGGGCAGCCTAATCTCGCTGCAATCCCGGCTTGCAACTGCACATGCGTTGAACCTCTCAGGGGGTGCCGGCCACGCGCCGGCACCTCAACTGGCGATGTTCCCGTAGGTTGGGGT
>DAIMYT010000037.1:12030-18406 GCA_036734345.1 Dokdonella sp.
GCGACGTTGGGGTTCGCATACGCTCACCCCAACCTACGACAAGCTGGACGGAATCTGAATCGCCGAATCCCCGCATTCAACAGCCGAACGGCTGGTCATCCCCAATCCCCAATCCCCAATCCCGCCCCTAAAGCGTCACCTCGAACGCATCACCAAAGAGCCGATCACCGCGCGTCCCGGTCATCGTGATGGTGAAGGTGGGCTGGATTCCGGTAGCGTTGCTGAACGAGATCAGGGTCTGGCGCGCGACCGAGGCGCGCAGGTCGCTGAACTCATTTTGCGCATTGAAGGTATAGGTCCAGCTGCAGCTCGCGCCAACCGCGAGGCTGCCCGTGCATGTCGTCGAGGATGTGAACGGATAGGTCACTGCGCCGCCTACGAATCCGCTCAGCGGGGCGTCACTGGTATTGGTGATCGTGACCGGCACCGACAGCGTCGAGCCGAACGCGACGCGACCGACATCGAAATCGAGCGGCGTGATCCGGGCCAGGCTGCCGACGCCTTCGCCGGCAAACGTGTAGGGAACGACCTGCGTTGTCGGGCCCTGGCTGAAGACCATGTTCGTGCTGCCGGTGAACTCACCGGGCAGGCGCGGACGGAAAAAATAGCTGTTCGTGCAGGTAGCGCCCGCCGCCGCCGTTCCGGAACCGCAACCGGCACCGCCACCGTTCTGCCCGGCCATGCTGCCGTCGCCGTCACTGCCGGGGCTGAGCCCGCCGCCGCCAAAATTGATGGACTGCGCGCTGAAACTGGTGAAGCGGAATGCCACCGTTGCCTGTCTGCCCACCGTGACGGAGCCGAAATCCACCGATACCGGCGCAGCGCCCACCAGCGGTATCGTGCCGATGCCGGTGCCCTCCACGCTGATCGGGAATAGTTGTTCGATGCCGGCCGAATCGCCGGTCGCACTGACCAGCAGGCTGGTCGCGTTGGACGAGGTTCCGACAGCGCCCGGCGTGAAGCTGAAATTGAAGTTGCAGCTCGCGCCCACCGCGAGGCTGCCCGAACAGGTGCCGCCAGCGCCGGATCCGAAGTAGCCGGGATTGGAAAACCCGCCACCGGCGAACGTCACTGCCGAATCATGGGTGTTGGTGATCGTGACCGGCACGGTCACCTGCTGGCCGATCGGCCATTCGCCGAAATCTATGCTCACCGGCGAGACCTGCACGAGGTTTTCGCTGCTTTCGCCGCTGAACGAGAGGCCGACCAGATAGACCCGCCCGGCGCCCGAGACCTGCACGGTCGTGGCCTCGCTGGAGACCGTTCCGGCCGATGCGGATGGACGAAACGAGTACTCGAAGGCACAGCTCGACGCGGCCGGGACGGAACTCAGGCAGCTGCCGGAGTTTGCCGAGAACGGCGCGGCAATGCCGCCGCCGGCAATGGCGAGCGGGAACAGGTTGGGATTACGCAGCGTGACCGGCACGGTGACCAGCGCGCCACGCTTGACCGGTCCGAAGTCGACGTGAATCGGGCCGATCGTGGCCAATGGGGCCTCCGCCCTTGCAGGGCCGGGGCACGACAGCAGGAACATCGCAAGGGCAAACACCGCGGGAAACGCGGCGAGACGGTTCTTCGGGCAAGTGAACATCATGCGCAACCCTTTCGATGGACGTATCCATCGGGGAATGCCACAGGGAGCCAAAAGCGAACGCTGCCACTCGTGGCCGCGTGCGGGAAACCCGGAGCGCACGGGCGAACGCAGATTGGCAGCAACTGCGTGCCGACGCACCGTATCGCTGCGCGCAACGTTGGGGTTCGCCTCCGCTCACCCCAACCTGCGACTTCCACGACGGCGTTCCGGTGCAGGCAAGCCTGTTGATGCTCACAGACTTCCACGCCGTCACCCCGGCGCAGGCCGGGGCCCAGCTCCATCAGACCGCTAGAGGGAGTCGTTGAGTCCCGGCCCGGACAAATCCTGGCCGGTCCTGAGTCTGTCGAAGCCAGTCGAAAGGGGCCGGGACGACGAGACGGAAAATCCGTAGGTTGGGCTGAGCAAAGCGATGCCCAACGGGTTGTGCCGACATGCCACCGTATCGCTGCGCGCAACGTTGGGGTTCGCTTGCGCTCACCTCCAACCTACGTGCTGAGGGACGGCATTATCGAAGGCCAGGCCACGCGCTTGCGCATGAACGTTCCTCCCGTCGTCCCGGCGCAGGCCGGGACCCAGCGACTCCATGGCGAGAGCTTGGGGCACTGGACCCCCTGCCTGCGCAGGGGTGACGGCAAGGGGCATCTAGAAGCAGGGCGATCTCACGGAGCGCGCAACGTTGGGGTTCGCCTTCGCTCACCCCAACCTGCGACAAGCAGCGACATCCGCTGCGTTGCCGATCCAACGACTCCCCACTCCCTATTCCCTATTCGCGCCCACCGGGTCAGACCGTCCGGTAATGATCCGCCAATGGATAGCGACGGGCATACAGGGCGAAGACCAGGGCCGCCAGCAAGGCAAACGCGGCGAAGAAGAACATCAGGAAGGCCGGTTCGCTCAGGCCCGTGTCGGCGATATGCGAGATCACGCTTTCGTTGCGCACGGCCGCATTGGTGATCAGCACCCAGAGGTTGCCGAAGGTCACTGAAAGCAGCCAGAAGCTCATGATCGAGCCCTTCATCGACGGCGGCGCCTGGCTGTAGGCGAATTCGAGTCCGGTCGCCGATACCAGCACTTCGCCGAAGGTCAGCAGCACGTAAGGCAGTACCTGCCAGGCGATCGAGGTCGGGTCGCCGCCGTCGATGCTCATCTGGATCAGGCCGGCGGCGACCCAGGCGAGGCCGGAGAACGCGATGCCGAAGCCCATGCGGCGCAGCGCGGTCACTTCGACGCCCATGCGCCGCAGCAGCGGATACAGCACGATGTTGTTGAACGGGATCAGCAGCATGACCAGCAGCGGGTTGAGTGCCTGCATCTGTGCCGGTTCCTGCACCAGCCAGCTCGGCCACCACCACGAATCGTGCGGCATGACCATGGCATTGCCCTGCAGGATCCAGGTCGATGCCTTCTGGTCGAACAGCGACCAGAACGGCGTGACCAGGGCGAATACGATGAGGATGCGCAGCACGGCGCGCACGCCCTCCACCGCGGCCTCGGGATGCACGCCGCGCGCACGTTCAAGCTGCATCGAGGTGCCGATGCCGCCGAACAGGATGAGCAGGCCGAGGGCCACGCAGAAAGTAATGACGAAACTGAAGTGCTCGGGCCACCAGCCCGGCGACCACGCCCAGAGAACGAAGATCGCGACCGCCGCGATGATGCCGCCCATGGCGATGAGCAGGCCGGCGCGGCCATCGCCCGGCGTGAACAGCGCCGTTTTCGCGACATTGACCAGCGAATCCGGATTCGGCGGCGTCGGCGGAACGTTCACGTACTTGCGCCGGCCGCTCCAGAAGATGACGGTGGCGATGAACATGAGGATGCCCGGGATGCCGAATGCCCAGGCCGGGCCCCACGAGGCGAGGATGCGCGGCATCAGCAGCGAGGCGAAGAACGATCCGAAGTTGATCGTCCAGTAAAAGGCGTCGTAGACGACCTTCGCCGTGGCCTTGTTGGTCTGGTCGAACTGGTCGCCGACGAAGGCCGAGACCAGCGGCTTGATGCCACCCGAGCCGAGCGCGATCAGGAACAGGCCGGTGTAGAAGCCGGTGCGGTTGTCCTCGAACATGGCCAGGCAGGCGTGGCCGACGCAGTACAGCAGCGACAGCCAGAGCACCGTGTTGTACTTGCCGAAGAAGCGGTCCGAGATCCAGCCGCCGAGCAGCGGAAAGAAATACACGCCGATGACGAAGGGGTGGAAGATGTCCTTGGCGATGCCGGCGCGTTCGGCGATCGGCGCATACAGCAGCAGGGTGGTGATCAGGAACGGCGTGAGGATGTTGCGCATGCCGTAGAAGCTGAAGCGCTCGCAGGCCTCGTTGCCGATGATGTAGGGGATCTGGCGAGGCATGCGCCCGGCGGCTTTGGCGAGGTCGTCCGGATTCGCGGGGTTCTCGGAAATGGGCTTCATCGTCGTTGCAGGATCAAGGGGGTTGCAGGCTACTATGCACGTCGCGGCGCGCTGCGTGAACCTTTTTGGGGCCATCGTATCCAGCGGTGAATCCCTGAATCCACGTAGCCGTCATCCCGGCGCAGGCCGGGACCCAGCGACTTGTTGCGGCAAGCCAGGAACTGGGTCCCGGCCTGCGCCGGGACGACGAACGTCTTGGTCACCTTGCCGCCATCAACTTGACGATCAACCCATACACGCGCCGACGGACCGGCTCCAGAAGAGGAATCCTTCATGAGCGTCATCGCTGAACCCGCACCGCAATTGACCTTGCGCGCGATCCTGCTTTCGATCGTGCTGGTGGTGATCCTGGCCGCCGCGAACACCTACCTCGGCCTGTTCGCCGGCATGACCATCGCCTCGGCGATTCCGGCGGCCGTGGTGTCGATGGCCGTGCTGCGCCTGCTCGGTGGTGGCGGCATCCTCGAGAACAACATCGTGCAGACCGGCGCCTCGGCCGGCTCCTCGATTGCATCGGGCGTGATATTCACGATCCCCGCCCTGGTCATCCTCGGCTACTGGAAAGAGTTCGAATACCAGTGGGTGTTCGCGATCGCCGGACTCGGCGGCCTGCTCGGCGTGATTTTCTCGGTACCGCTGCGACGCTCGCTGATCGTCGACCAGGGCCTCGCCTTCCCCGAAGGCAAGGCCGCCGCCGAAGTGCTCAAGACCGGCGAAAATCCCGAACAAGGCGTGAAGACGCTCGGCATCGCCGCCCTGCTCGGCGGATTCGCCAAGGTCGGCGCGGCCAGCGGCCTGCGCCTGTTTCCCGACACGGCCGCTAGTGCGGCCTGGGTCGGCAAGGGCATCGCCTACATGGGCACCAACCTGTCTCCGGCCCTGCTCGGCGTTGGCTACATCGTCGGCTTCAACATCGGCATCGTCTGCCTGCTCGGCGCTGTCATCGGCTGGAATATCGCGATTCCGATCTACAGTTCGTTCTTCATCGACACCGATCCGGCGCTGGCCGCGCAGGTCGCCAGTGCGAGCGCCGAAGACGCCGCCTACATGATCTGGTCGGCGCAGATCCGCTACCTCGGCGTCGGCGCGATGCTGATCGGTGGCATCTGGACGCTGATCTCGCTGCGCACGTCGCTGTTTTCCGGCATCCGCAGCGGCTTCGACGCGACACGCTCGGGGTCCACGGTGGTGATCGCGCACACCGAGAAGGACATCCCGATGAAATACATCGCGATCGGCCTCGTGCTGTTCACGCTGCCCTTGCTGTGGCTATACCAGAGCATCGTCCACCAGTGGACGGCGAGCGTGCCGATGACGATCATCATGATCGTGGCCGGCTTCCTGTTCGTCTCGGTCTCGGCCTACATGGCCGGCCTGGTCGGTTCCTCGAACAACCCGGTTTCCGGCATCACCATATCGACCATCCTGTTCGCCGCGCTGATCCTCGTGCTCCTGCTCGGTCGCGATTCACCGATCGGCGCCGTGGCCGCGATCATGATCGGCGCGGTGGTCTGCTGCGCGGCCTGCATCGGCGGCGACAACCTGCAGGATCTCAAATGCGGCCATATCGTCGGCGCGACGCCGTGGAAACAGCAGCTCATGCTTGCGATCGGCGCGGTCTCCTCGGCGCTGATCATGGCGCCGGTCCTGAACCTGCTCCTGCATGCCTATGGCGTCGGCGTGCCCACGCCCGAACATCCGAACCCGCTGCTCGCGCCGCAGGCCAACCTGATGGCCTCAGTGGCCAAGGGCATCTTCGGTGGCGAACTGCCGTGGACCACGATCGGCATCGGCGCCGGCATCGGCGCGGTCATCATCGCGGTCGATTCCTGGCTCAAGGCCAGCGGCAAGAAATTCCGCATTCCGGTGCTGGCCTGTGCGATCGGCATCTACCTGCCGATCGAATTGATGGTGCCGATCTTCCTCGGCGGCCTGCTCTCGCATGTCGTCGAACGCAACTTCGGCGGCGCCAGGGATGAGGCGCACCACGGCGAGATTCACCGCAAGGGCATGCTGTTCTCCGCTGGCCTAATTACCGGCGAGGCGCTGATGGGCATCTTCATCGCGATCCCGATCGTCGTCACCGGCCGCGCCGACGTGCTCGCCCTGCCCGACTCGCTGCACTTCGGTGGCTGGCTGGGCCTGAGCCTGATCGCCTTCATCGCCTGGCTACTGTATCGCAATGCGACCAAGGCGGACGCACCGGTCTAGAGCCCCTCATCCCCCTGCGGGACCTTCTCCCGCAAGCGGGAGAAGGAACAGCGGCAACGATCACGCCAGCCCATCGCCTTCTCCCGCTTGAGGGAGAAGGAACATCAAACGCAATCCGCTCCGTGCATTCCTTCTCCCGCGAGCGGGAGAAGGAACATCAAACG
>DAIMYT010000037.1:18506-29717 GCA_036734345.1 Dokdonella sp.
GCGGGAGAAGGAACAGCGGCAACGATCACGTCAGCCCATCGCCTTCTCCCGCTTGCGGGAGGAGGAACATCAAGCGCAACCCGTTCCATGCATTCCTTCTCCCGCTCGCGGGAGAAGGAACATCAAACGCAACCCGTTCGGTGCATTCCTTCTCCCGCTTGCGGGAGAAGGTCCCGCAGGGGGATGAGGGGTTTTTGTCGTCCCGCCGCGGCTGATGCCCAGCCGGTCAACCGGTGTTCTGGATCCCCGCGGCAATGCCGTTGACCGTGGCGATCAGCGCGTGCAGCAGGTCGTCGTCGCTGCGGTTGGTGGCACGCCAGCGGGCCAGCAGGTCGACCTGCAACAGGCTGATCGGATCGACGTAGGGATTGCGCAGGCGGATCGACTGGCGCAGGCGCAGGTCGTGGGCGAGCAGTTCGTCTTCGCCCTTGAGGTCGAGGATCGCCGTGCGCGTACGTTCGAACTCCTGGCCGATGATCGCCACGAACGGCTCGTGCAAGGAACCTGCAAGGCGCGAATAGCGTTCGAAGATGGCGAGGTCGGCCTTGGCCAGGACCATCTCGACATCGTCGACCAGCTGGGCGAAGAACGGCCAGTCGCGCGTCATCTCGGCCATCGCCTCGCGACCGTAGGTTTCGATGCCATGGGCAAGGCCGCTGCCGACGCCGAACCAGCCGGTCAGCGCAGCGCGGTTCTGCGACCAGGCGAACACCCACGGAATCGCCCGCAGGTTTTCCACGCCACCCGTGCCGCCGCGCCGCGACGGGCGAGAACCGATGCGCAGGCGCTCGATCACGTCGATCGGCGTCGCGCAGCGGAAGTAGTCGGTGAAATCCGGATGCTCGTGGACGAAGCCACGATAGGCCTTGCGCGATTCGGCGGCGATCGCCGAAGCCATCAGGCGCCAGTTCTGTTCGCGCGATTCGGGCGGACGCGGGCGCAGGGTCGCGCGCAGCACCGCGCCGGTCATCTGTTCGAGGTTGCGCAGTGCGATGGCGCGAATGCCGTACTTGCGGTGGATCACCTCGCCCTGTTCAGTCAGGCGCAAGGTGCCATCGACCGAACCGCGCGGCGAGGCGATCACGGCGCGCTCGGTCTTGCCGCCACCGCGGCTGGCCGAGCCGCCGCGGCCGTGGAAGAAGATGATGCGCACGCCGGACTCCTGGGCGAGGCGCGTCAGCGCGATTTGCGTTTGTTGCAAGGCCCAGCGCGAGGCGACGAGGCCGCCGTCCTTGGCGCTGTCGGAATAGCCGAGCATGACGATCTGGCGGTTGCCGCGCGCTTCGAGATGGGCGCGGTAGACCGGGTCGGCGAACAGCGACTGCACCACGCCTTCGGCGGCGTCGAGGTCGGCGACCGTCTCGAACAGCGGCGCGACATCGAGCGGCACCTGGCCTTTTTCATCGACGCAGGCCGCGATGCGCGCCAGCGCGACCACGGCCAGAGCATCGGCTGCGCTGCGGCTCATGCTGACGATGTACGGACCGAACGCCTGCGGACCGTAGCGCGGACGCAATTGCGCCACGGTGCGGAACACGGCGAGCGTCTTGCGCGCGGTTTCGTCGGTGCTGGCGCTCACTATCGACGGATCGGCCAGCACCGCCTTCAGGCGCTCGACACGATCGTCGACTTCGCGCGCAGCCCACTCGGAGTCACCCAGCAGGGCGGCGAGGGCGGCGTCGTGGATAGCCGAGTCCTGGCGCAGGTCGAGCGTCGCCAGATGGAAGCCGAAGGTCTCGGCGCGACGCAGCAGGCGGCGGGCGGCGAACCAGCCCGCGTGCACGCCGCGGTTCTTCTTCAGGCTGTTGACGATGATGCGGATGTCATCGATGAAGGTCACCACGTCGGGATAGCCGCCCTCGTGTCCGCGTTCGGTCTCGCCGAGCCGTTCACCGATCAGCTTGAGGAACTGCCGGTAAGGCATGTCTTCATGGCGCGCGCGCAATCGCGCGGCCGCATTCGGCAGCAACGCGCGGTAGACGTCGATGCGCGCCAGCAACTCCGGCGACACGCCCACGCGCGACAGTGAATGGCTGAGCAGGCGACCGAGCTGGTAGGTTTCGCGGCGATACAGCGACAGCACCTGGCGGCGCTGGGTCACCAGCGTGGCGGCGATCGTCTGCGCGCCGACGGCCGGATTGCCGTCCATGTCGCCACCGACCCAGTTGCCGAAGCGCAGCAGGGTCGGCAGGTCGAACTCGGCCGGATCCTCGCCGAGCGCCTCGGCCAGCACCTCGTAGAACACCGGCACGACGCGATAGAGGACATCGGTCAGGTAGAAGCCGACGTTCTCGAGTTCGTCGCCGACGCTCGGCTTGTCGAGGGCGAACTCGGCGGTCTGCCAGGCCGCGGTCAGGGCCATGCGCATGCGTTCGAGGTCGGCCCGGCGCTCGACCGGCGTGCGGCTGCGGTCGATGTCAGCGACCAGGGCGCGCACGACTTCGGTTTCCTTTTCGAGCAGCGCGCGGCGCACGGCTTCGGTGGGATGCGCGGTGAAGACCGGCTCGATGTGCAACCGCGACAGGCACGCATTGAAGGCATCGTCGTCGATGCCGCTTTCGCGCAACTTGCCGATGACCTCGCGCAGGCCGCCGGGTTGCGGCGAGGCTTCCTCGCGCTCGTAGTCGCGCCGGCGGCGGATGCGATGCACGCGCTCGGCGACGTTGACGGCCTGGAAATAGGTCGAGAACGCGCGCACCAGCGCGGTCGCGTGGGCGACATCGACGCCGGCCAGCTCGCCCTCCATCGCCTCGGTGCTGGCATGGGTCTCGCGCCGCTGGATCGCGGCAACGCGGATGCGCTCGACCTCGTCGAGGAATGCCGCGCCCTCCTGTTCGGCGAGGATCTCACCGACCAGTGAACCGACGCGGTTGACGTCGTCGCGCAGGGCCTGGTCTGTGGCCGGGAGGTCGCGGGAGCGCAGGCTGTCTGCGGCATTGCTGGATGGATGGGTCATGCGCCAAGCGTACATTGTTGCAACGCGGCATGACAGGTGGGGCATCCGGGTTGCCCCGAGCGCCAAGAGGCGCCCGCGCAATGACCCAGCGGGTGGCGTGGTGGCCATTCATAACGCATTTTCCCTGTAGGAGCCCGTTTACGGGCGAGCTCCTTGCTCCGTCTTGCCAACATCTCGCCCCTGAAGGGGCTCCTACAACGCACGGGGAGAGGAGCATCACCCCTGAAGGATGCTCCTACACAGAGCAATGATCGAAGCCCGAACCGGAGGCGCGGGCTTCGATTTCTTTTCCCTCGTTACCGCTTCGGTGTTGGCTCAACGCTCACCGCGCGGAACAGGGCGTCGGCGTCGTACAGGCGATCGCCGCGGATCGTCGTGCGCACCTTGCGGATATCGGCCATGTTGATGGTCGGGTCGCCGTCGACCAGGATCAGGTCGGAGACATAGCCCGGCGCGACGCGACCGTATTCCTTGTCGCGTTTCATCACTTCGGCACTGCCGCTGGTGGCGATGCGCAGCACGTCCTTGGGCGGGATGCCGGCTTCGACGTAAAGCTCGAACTCGCGCGGCAAGGTCATGCCGGCGAGGTTGTCGGTGCCGGCGACGATGTGCACGCCGCTGCGATAAAGCACGCCAACCATGTTGACCATGTTCTGGTAGGAGTCGCGGAACAGGGCTTCCTGCCCGGGCTTCATCTCGAGTCCGCCCGATCCGGATTTGATCTGGCGCTGCCAGGTGGTCGGGAAGCGGTCGGCGATCGCGGAGAAACCGGGACCAGGATGGCCCGGGCGGCTCAGGAACATGTCCTCGAAAGTGCCCACGGTCGGATCGATGACGATGTGGCGATCCTTCAGCAACTGGATGAAATCGCGCACCTCCGGAGAACTGAGATCGAGGCCCGCGCCGTATTCGGCCACCGCCGTGAAGCGCGCCGGCGTGCGCGTGTCCTGCACCTTGTCGAACAGGAAGTTGAGGAACAGCATGTTCACGTGCTGGATCTCGTCGGCGCCGTTCTCGACGAACTGGCGCGCGGTCATGAACGCCGGCACATGGCCGCTGACGCGCAGGCCGCGCTCGTGCGCCGCCCTGGCGATGACCGGCATCAGTTCCGGCTTGACCGAGCTGTAGATCTTGATCTGCTCGTGGCCGCTGTCGGCATACATGTTGACCGCGTCGATGGCTTCCTTTTCGGTCGCCGCGAGCACCTTGGTGGGACCGGCGAACGGGCCCGGCCCGTCGATGATGCCGGCACGGATGATGCGCGGCCCGATGTCCTTGCCGGCCTCGATGTTGTCGATCAGGCCCTTGAGCACCTCGAGCTGGTTGGCCAGGTCGCGCACCGTGGTCACGCCCGAGGCCAGCTCGAGCAGGCCGTCGGAACCGCCGCTGAAATGCACGTGCATGTCCCACAGGCCCGGCATCAGGAAACGGTCGCCGCCATCAAGTTCCTCGACACCGGCGAGCGCGGCGACATCGGCCGCGCCGATCGAGACGATGCGGCCCTTGTCGATCAGCACCGAACGCGCATCGACGACTTCCCCGCTGGGCGGATCAAACACGCGCACGTTGCGGATCAGCAGCGGCTTGTCCAGGTTGCGCGTCAGTTCCTTCGCACGCGTCGCAGCAAGGCGCTTTTCCTCGACCTGCTGGCGGTCGCCGATGGCCTTGACCGCGTCCTCGTAGCCTTCGCGAACCATCGTGCTCCAGCCCGAGTAGCTGGCAAAGAAGCGCTGGTCCTGGTCGAGCCAGACGAAATCCGGCAGCAGGCCGAGGCCGCTGACGGCGTACAGGTCCACGGTTTTCGAACCGGCCTTGCCCTTGACCCGGGTGCTGGCGAGCTTGCGGATGCTCGCCTCGCCCGCCGGAACCAGGGCGAGCTTGTGCTCGGGCGCCTTGAGCAGCGCACGGACGAGCAGCATCGAATCTTCCGGCACCTGGTTGAGGCCAAGGAAGAACGCCGGTCCGCTGACCGTGCGCTTCTCGTCCTCGGAACCGTTCTTCCAGGTCATCACATTGCCGTCGCGCGAGAATGACTCGGTGATCGGCGCCTTCAGGTAATCGACGCCGGTCAGCTGGATCGACGTGGGCATGCCGTTGGCGTCGAGCTGGTAGGTCGCATCGAGCTTCGGCCCGCGCCCGCGGTCGTTGAATTCGAAATGCGCGGTCATGCGCCCATCATCGGAATAGCGCGCCTCCTGGAAGCCGGCGTTGGCGCCAGCGAGGATGAAGCTGCTCTTCTCGACACGTTCGGCGGCCAGCGCCGCATTCGCGGTCAGCGCAGCAAGGACCAGGCAAAGGATCGGGCTTTTCATCGTGGCTCCCAGGAATTCGAGGCGTGCACTCTATCCGTTTTCTGGATGGAGTTCGGGTGCCACAAGTTAGGTCTCGGGTATGCGGCTTGCCTGTTTCCTTGGCCGGCCGTTTTCGACCCACCGCATCGTGCCCCTTACCGGGCCCTTTACCGGGCCCCTCACCGTGCTCCTTACCGTGCCCCTCATCGTGCTCCTTACCGTGCCCCTCATCGTGCTCCTTACCGTGCCCCTCACCGTGCTCCTTACCGTGCCCCTCATCGTGCTCCTTGCCGTGCCCCTCATCGTGCCCCTGTAGGAGCCCGTTCACGGGCGATGCCCTTTTCCGCAATGGAACAGAAGGGCTCGCCCGTGAACGGCCTCCTACGGAATCCGGGGCATGCGAGGGCGCATTCGCCCCCCCAAACCCCCTCCATGACCTCCCACACTTGGCGATTTCGCCCAATCAGGTCTATCGTGGCGGTCGTTTTGCCCCCCAAGGAACCCCTTAACCATGATGCGATCTGCCCTAGTCGCCGCGCTGGTCCTCGCGCTGGCCGCCTGTTCGTCTCCGTCCACCGATACTGCGCCGCCGCAAGCTGCGGCCCCGGCTCCTGCCCAGGAATCCGCGCCCGTGAATCCCCTGTTGACCGCCAGCACCCTGCCGATGCAGGCGCCGCCTTTCGACAAGATCAAGGATGCCGACTACCAGCCGGCCATCGAGGAAGGCATGAAGCAGCAGCTGGCCCAGATCGATGTGATCGCCAACAATCCCGACGCGCCGACCTTCGACAACACCTTCCTCGAAATGGAGAAGTCCGGCGAACTGCTCAGCCGCTCGGCACGCATTTTCTTCGCCCTCGTCCAGTCCAACACCAACGACACCCTGCAGGCCGCCCAGGTGGCGCTGGCGCCGAAGCTCGCCGAGCATTCCGACGCGATCCACCTCAACGCCAAGCTGTTCCAGCGCGTCAAAGCGATCTACGACGCCCGCGAGACCAGCGGCCTCGATGCCGTGCAGAAGCGCCTGGTCGAGAAGACCTATACGGACTTCGTGCGCGCCGGCGCCCAGCTTGGCGATGAGGACCAGACCAAACTGCGTGCGCTGAACAAGGAGGAATCCACCCTTTCCACCGAGTTCCAGAACAAGCTGCTGGCCGGCACCAACGCCGCCGCGGTCGAAGTCGACGACAAGGCCCAGCTTGATGGCCTCGGCGAAGGCGGCATCGCCGCCGCGGCCGATGCCGCCAGGGAGCGCAAGCTCGCCGATGGCAAATACCTGCTGACCCTGCAGAACACGACCCAGCAGCCGGTGCTCGGTTCGCTGACCAACCGCGACCTGCGCCTGAAGGTGCTCGAAGCGTCGGAAACGCGTTCCAGCAAGGGCGACGAGAACGACACGCGCAAGATCATCCAGCGCCTCGCCCAGCTGCGCGCCGAACGCGCCAAACTGCTCGGCTATCCGAACTTCGCCGCCTACAGCCTCGCCGACCAGATGGCCGAGAAGCCGGAGAATGCGGTCAAGCTGATGACCGACATGGTCCCGGCCGCCACCGCGCGCGCGCGCAGCGAAGCGGCCAAGATCCAGAAAGTGATCGATGCGCAGAAGGGCGGCTTCAAGCTCACCGCCGCCGACTGGGATTTCTACGCCGACCAGGTGCGCAAGGCCGAATACGATCTCGACGAAGCGGCGATCAAGCCCTACTTCGAACTCGATCGCGTGCTCAATGACGGCGTCTTCTTCGCCGCCAACCAGCTCTACGGCCTGACCTTCAAGGAGCGCCACGACCTGCCGGTCTACCAGCCCGACGTGCGCGTGTTCGACGTGTTCGACGCCGACGGCAAGCAGCTCGCCCTGTTCTATGCCGACTATTACAAGCGCCCGAGCAAGAGCGGCGGCGCCTGGATGGACGTGTTCGTCGAGCAGAACGGCCTGACCGGCACCCAGCCGGTGGTCTTCAACGTCTGCAACTTCACCAAGCCGGCTGAAGGCCAGCCCGCCCTGCTCAGCTTCGACGACGTGACCACGATGTTCCACGAGTTCGGCCATGCCCTGCACGGCATGTTCTCGAACGTGAAGTACCCGAGCATCGCCGGCACCAATACCTCGCGCGACTTCGTCGAGTTCCCCTCGCAGTTCAACGAGAACTGGGCGCTGGATCCGAAGGTGTTCGCCAACTACGCCAAGCACCACGAGACCGGCGAGCCGATGCCGCAGGCCCTGGTCGACAAGATCATCAAGGCACGCGCGTTCAACCAGGGCTACGCCACGGTCGAATACCTCGGCGCCGCCCTGCTCGACCAGGCCTGGCACCAGCTCGGCGCCGATGCCCCGCTGCAGGATGTCGACAAGTTCGAACTCGATGCGCTGAATCGCTACAAGATCAACGTCGCCGAAGTGCCGCCGCGCTACAAGACCCCCTACTTTGCGCACATCTGGGGCGGCGGCTACTCGGCCGGCTACTACGCCTACCTGTGGAGCGAGGTGCTCGACCACGACGCCTTCCAGTGGTTCAAGGAGCACGGCGGCATGACCCGCGAGAACGGCCAGACCTTCCGCGACGAAGTCCTCTCGCGCGGCAACTCCGAGGAACTCGCCAAGATGTACCGCGACTTCCGCGGCAAGGACCCGAGCGTCGAGCCGCTGCTGGAATTCCGTGGCTTGAAGTAAGCCAGCACCCTGCGCCGGCCGCTGCCGGCGCGAGGCAAAGAAAAAGGCCGGCCATTGCCGGCCTTTTTCCTGTGGCTGGCCCGGTTCTCCAGCGAATCATCGGCCATGCAACGGACACGTCGGCCGCCGAGGAGTCGCCGATCAAACAGCACAACCGGGGGCCGGCTCCCCGGACATGAACCTCTGGCAGGCGACGCGGTCCGTCCCGGCCTGTCTCTGTCAACCTGTTACAACGGCGAACAACGGGTGGCCGGTTGGCCAGTGGTCGTCGGCTCGAGCGCAAGCCCGGCCATGGACCGTCCGGCGAGCACCCGCCATGGTCCTGGCTGCACATCCATCGACAAACTGCGAACCCGAACGCCCGAAAGCGGACTTTGGCACGGCGCTTGCTGCCTGATGCATCGACAAGGCAAAACCCATCCAACCTGGGGACCACCATGGGCAGCTTCTTCGGTTTCGGATCGCGCAAGACGGATGCATCGATGTCGGGAGTCAACTGGGAGTCTCGCTATGACGGCGCCCTGTCGGTCGCACTGGTTGGCCGTGTCCCGGTCGCCGGCATATCCGGGCCGTGGCCGGACGGCAACTACGCACTGACCTTCTGGCTGGTCCGCGAACTCGAAGTGGCGCCGAGCATGGAGTTCCACGCATCCATGGACATCGCGCGCCGCCGCGTGGAGGAAATGGCGGGCCAGATGGCACTGAAGGTGTAGCGCCAGCGGAGGGCGAAAAGAGGACGGAAATAGCGGCCACATCCCGGACGGGGGTGGTCGACCGGTCACCCTTGCCGGCGTCCCGGCGGAGGCCGGACTGCGGAGGCAGGACGCCGGAGCGAACATTCGCTTTGCGAATGGCCCGCAGGGCAAGCTGCGGACGCAGCGCGTCACCCAGCTCCCCGCTTTTTCTTGGTCTTCAAGTCGATTCACGGCGCGAGGCAAAGAAAGGGCCGGCATTCACCGGTGTTTTTCTTTTCGGAATCAACACGTTGCTTCCGGCCTCATTCCGCCCGACATGCACCGCCTACATTCCCGATCGGGAATAAATGGTTGACGAACGAGTCCGGAATAGAAAATACTCCCGATCGGGAATACTTCTTTGTCTGGATCGTCCTCATGGCAATATTATCCCGATCGGGAATATCCGCCCCACCGCATCCTGAGATCGCGGAGATCGCAGCCGCTGTCCGAACAACCCGCCAGAACCATCAATTGACGCAAGCCCAACTGGCCGGCCTGTCCGGGACCGGTCTGCGCTTCATCAGCGATCTGGAACGTGGCAAGCCGACCCTTGCCTTGAACAAGGTGCTGGCCGTGCTGTCGGCCCTGGGGCTTCGGCTTGTCGTACGCGGCGACCATCCATGAGCGATACCCTCGACGTTCGTCTGTTCGGACAACTCATTGCCCAGGTTGGCATCGAGGGCGATTACCGCAGCCCCGAAGAGTGGCGGTTCCAGTACAGGCCGGACTATCTGGCAAGCACCCAGCCCATCCCTCTTTCGGTCACGCTGCCCCTGCAGGATGAGCCTTTCGCAGGTGCCGTTATCGCCAACTGGTTTGGCAACCTGCTTCCCGAAGGCGCCGTGAGGGAAACCATCGAACGCCGCCTGCGTCTGCCACCCCGAGACAACTTTGCCCTGCTGGTCGCGATCGGCGGCGAGTGTGCGGGTGCCGTCAGCGTCGGACCCGAAGCCGGCTCGCCCGAACCGGGCCAGAAAATGGAATCCGATCTTGAAACCCTGATCCGCGAACAAGGCAACGATGTCGGCGACGGCGCCTGGGCCGCACTCGGATCGCCGCGCCGGCTTTCGCTGGCCGGTGCGCAGGACAAGATCGCCGTCATCCGCATGGCCGACGGTCGCCTGACCCTTCCCGCCATCGGTGAACCCAGCACACACATCCTCAAACCGGAAAGCCGGCGCCTGCCGGGACTGCGTGATCTGGAAGCGCTGGGCTTGCGGCTTGCGCGCGCCATCGGACTCAATGCGGTGCAGGTGAGACTCGTCCGCGTCGGTGATCGACGTGCCCTGCTGGTCGAACGCTACGACCGCACCCACGAAGACGGGAAGCCCACAAGCCGCCTGCACCAGGAAGATTTCTGCCAGGCGCTGGGCTATCCCGCCGAACTCAAATACGAAAGCCTCGGTGGCCCGAGCCTGGCGCGCTGCGCAGACCTGATCCGAAACCGCATGCGCCTCGGCCCGAATGCCTTGCAGCAATTCCTCGACTGGGTTGCCTACAGCGTCATCATCGGCAACGCCGACGCCCACGCGAAAAATCTGTCCTTGCTGTACACGCCCGAAGGCGGTCGACAATTGGCCCCCTGTTACGATCTTCTGCCCATCCTCACGCTGCCTGAATCCATGGTCGATCGCGAGCCGGCGCTCAGAATCGGAATCGCCCGAAGAATCGACGCCGTAACCCGCAGCGATTGGCAAAGCTTCGCCATGGCGACCGGCTATGCGCCACGCTTCGTCCTGGACCGCGTCGCAACACTTGCCCATGCCGTGGCGGCGTCCATCGGCAGTGTTTCGGATCAGCTTGTGAGCGAAGGTGCAGACGCAAAGCGACTGGAAGCAGCCGTGTTTGCCATCAGCGGGAATGCAGACCGAGTGCTGCGTCAATGCGAGAGAATGGATCAAGGCTAGAATTTCTAATTGATGCACAGTTCAAGACTTGACCCCGATCTTCCTGACCCCGATCTTCCGTTTTTCTTCGTTTCATGCTCCACAAAAAAGCCCGCACTAGGCGGACTTTTTCTTGTCTTTGTTCGGCTTCGGCTTCGGTTTCGAGGCAGTCTCTTTGGATTTTTGCGGCGTCGGTGGCGTGCTAAGCATTCGCTTGAGCACGTCATCAAACTTCTTTTCTTCGCTTGTTTTGCTCATGGCCAGTCCGATTGCTGCAACTGAATCGTGTTTCCTTCCCTGATCTTAGTGGAAAGCCGAGTAAGAAGCTCCCTCACGCGGAAGATGGCCGAGTCCGCATCGAATCGCTTGTAGTCCGAACGCGCGTGCGAAACGGCGTTCCTGTACATGTCCCGCATCGCGCTCATGTCTGTGACAGCACCGCTGTAGAAGCTAAGCGCTGCTTCCTTAGCCTTACCTGGAGTCCATTTTATGATGCCGCTAGGGTCTTTCAGGGCATTATTGATAGCCTTGATGACGTTCTCCCATGTGCCGTACTCAAGCGGACGATCTGCGGGCAACTTGATCCCTCTTTCGGCCGCAAGAGCGCGCATTCCATGCTCGACAGCACGCATTAGCTGAAATACACAGGCGTTGTGGCGTCCAACGGCATAGC
>DAIMYT010000038.1:0-12347 GCA_036734345.1 Dokdonella sp.
CCACCATCGGCACTGCCGCCGGCGGCACGAAGCCGAGCGCATCCTGGATGCCGTGCAGGATCGGCAGCAGGGCGCCGGGCAGGGCCGCGGCCGACTCGATCGCGGCGGATACCGCATTGCGCGAATCGTCGTCGAGTTCGACGACCGAAGTGCCCGGACTCTTGCTGTCTGTGCGCGACGTCATGACGTCCTCGTCGGTGGCGAAAGACTGCGGCGGCGGCGACCTGGCCCGGTCGGCGAACCGCCGCATGGGTCAAACCAGCCTACCTTGCCGGGTCTGCCGACGGGTCTACATGGCTGGTGGTGAGAATCACATCGTAATCCTTGCCCTTGGCCTCGGGCGCCTTCGAAGGAAACGCGAAACTGACGGTCTTGCCGACGAGCGCGGTTATGGAATGGTCGGCGCGCTCGACCCATTTGCCGTTGAACCGGCCGAAAAAGGTCAGTTCCAGCTTGATCGACTCCTTGCCGTTTGGCGCATCGGACAAGGGGCTGACCTTGACCAAAATGCGGAAACCGTCGTCCGGCTTGCCCGCTTTTTCGTCCTTCACTTCGGCTTGCGCGCCGGCTTCGGCGACGATCGCCGGCTTGCCAATCAGCGAGCCATTGCGCGAGATGGTCATGTCGATGCGGTACGCGGCAGCCGGAGCCGCGGCGGCCTGGCAGCAGACGGATGCGAGCAGCAGGAGCAGCGCGACCGCGCTGGGGATTTTTCTGGTTTTCATCAACTGGACACTCTTGGATGGGAAGGATTGAACCGGGAAACGTTGCGGGCGCCTTGCGGAACGCCTGCAGGCTCGGACTGCGCAGCGGCCTGCTTGTTCCCGCCACTGCCGCCTATTCTTCCACGCCGGGCCGTCTGGCGTCCCTATCCGAGTCGCCGCCTGCCGTTCGGCGGCGTCCAGCGCGCCAGGGCCTCGCGGGTCCGCTTGCGCCCCAATTCGATGACGGACTCCGCGCGATGGAAGTCATAGAACGTGCAGATGTTGCGCGGAATCGTGATCAGCAGGTCGGGCGGTTGCGCGGCGAGCTTGAGGCGGGTGATCGTCTCCTGCACGGTATCGAGCGAGCGCGCGAACAGCTCGAGCATGCTCGGATCGCGCATCGCGCCGTCGGCGCCGAACTTTCCGAGTAGCGAGGCAAACATCCGGCGCACTAGCCCAGCGCGTTTCCCGCCTTCGTCATCCGCGTCCTTGCTGCCGTCTGCCGGAGTCTCGCGGTGCGCCTCGACGCCAGGCCAGGCCGACTCGACGGTCGACGAGTCCAGCGGTTCCACCGCGCCGTTCACATCCACCGCGATGGTCGCATCGGTCAGGTCGCGCAAGGTGGGCGACACCGGCAGCGGATTGAGCAATCCGCCATCGACCAGCAGGCGTCCCTGGTAGTGGTGCGGGCGGAATACGGTCGGGATGGCGATCGACGCGCGGATCGCCTCGAACAGCGAACCGTGCGAGAACCAGACCTCGCGCTGCGCATCGAGGTCGACGGCGACGGCCGTGTAGCTGATCGGAAGGTCCTCGATGCGGACATCGCCGACATGTTCGCGCATGGCGCCGATGATGCGATCGCCCTTGATGAAACCGCCACCGCGAAAAGTCACGTCGAGCAGGCGCAGCACGTCGAGGCGCGCCAGCGGCAAGACCCAGTCGCGATAGTTGTCGAGCTTGCCTGCGGCATATACGCCGCCGACCAGGGCACCCATCGAACTGCCGGCGATCGAGCGGATGTCGAAGCCCTGTGCCAGCAGTTCCTCGATGACACCGATATGCGCATAACCGCGCGCGCCGCCGGAGCCGAGCACCAGCGAAATCGGCGTCTTCCGTTGCGGCGCGGCCTGCGGGGAGCCCGTTTCGATCGCTTCCATGGGGGGAATCTACCGCATTCGGCTGCATCAGGGCGCGCCGGGGGGGTCTGTGCCCTCGACCAAAGGGCGGCATGGCGCACTCGTGGCGGGTTCAGGCCTTCTGGTACGACCCGATCGCCAGCTGCAGCAGGATCCTCATCTCCTCGCGCAACGAGACGGGCGAGACGACTTCGGCATCGGGGCCGTACTTGAGCACGTCCATCAGCAGCTCGCGCGAATTGCTGTACGGCACTTTCAGTTCATAACGGCCATCCGGCAGCCAGTGGCCTTCCTGCCGGGAGTGCCAGTGTTCGTCGGCGACCCAGCGGGCCGCGTGCTCGGAAAAATGGATGACGGCGGTCGCCTTGGGGGCGCCGGAGAATATCCCGTAGCTCGATGCGAGGTGCGCGTCGAGTTCGGCGAGGTCGCGGTCGAGCGATTCCCGGTCGGAGACTTTCGGTGAACGCATGCGGTCGAGGGCGAAGCTGCGCAGCGCTTCGCGGCCGTGGTCCCAGGCATCGAGGTACCAGTTGTCGCGATAGTGGGCGAGCCGCTGCGGCGAGACCTCGCGCGTGGTCGGCGCATTGGTCGTGCGTGCGCGGTACTCGAAGGTCAGGCGCTTGCGGTTGAGCAGGGCGCTCGACACGGCGCGGAACACGACCTGGTCGAGCTTGCGCGCACCGCTGGCGATGACGCGGATGCGCTCGACCGGCAGCGCGCGCCCGCTGGCGTGGTCCGAGAGCAGGGTCTCGATGCGCGCCCGGAACGGCGCCAGCGCACCGGCCAGCACGCCGGGATCCGAGCGGTCGAGCAGTTCGTTGAGGGCGAGCAGCGCCGCCAGTTCCTCGCTCGACAGCCACAGTCCGGGCAGCTCGAAGCGATCGGCCTCGTCCTTTGCATAGTGGATCGTGCCGTTTTCCGAATCGCTTTCGATCGGCGCGCCGAGCGCATCGCGCAGGAAGGCGATGTCGCGATACATGGTCGCCCGCGAACATTGCAGCTCTTCCTGCACGCGCTTGAGGGTGACCGGATAGCGCGCGGACTTGAGCATCCGGTGCAGGAGCTGGGTGCGTTCGTAGCGATCCATGGGCGCGCAATGCCGGCGGGTCAGACGGACGCCGAGTTTCGCACAAGATTGCGGGATTCGGGATGACCAGCCGTTCGGCTGTTGAAAGCCGGGATTCGGGATTCGGGATGACCAGCCGTTCGGCTGTTGAAAGCCGGGAATGGGGAATGGGGAATGGGGAATGGGGATGCGACGACCCGCCCACATTGCCGGTTCCTTGTAGGAGGCGGCTTCAGCCGCGATGCCGTTCGTCACGTGATGGCTTTCGACAGCCGAACGGCTGGTCAAAGCATCGGGCATGAATGCCTCTCCTGCAAAAGCTATCGAATTGTGGCGCGGGATTCGATGGAATGGCCCGCGTTGCCGCTTCGTTGTTGGACATGAATGTCCTTCCTGCGAAGCGCGGGCGAGCCGGGGCGCTGAATTCGGCTGAACACGCGGCTCCAGTCGGCGCGTTCCTGCCAGTCCGGTGCGGCGCCGCGCACCATGGGCGACGTCGACGCCACGACCCGCAGATCCAGGATCACCATCAAATGCTTCATGCCGTCTCTCCATCGCAATTTCCGGTGGGCGCGCAGATTCGAGCCGAAACAAGGATTTGCGGCGTCCGGATTCTGGCATTTCGCGGGCGGCGCCCCTGCACGCGGATTTAACCATTACCATCGCAGGTTCCTCAGCAATGCACCGTCGCGTCATGCCGCATGCCTCCCTTGCGCTGAATACGCCCATTGCGGACGTGGTCAAGACGACCACGTGCTACATGTGCGCATGCCGCTGCGGCATCCGTGTCCATCTCAAGGATGGCCGCGTGCGCTACATCGACGGCAATCCGAAGCATCCGGTCAATCGCGGCGTGATCTGCGCCAAGGGTTCGGCCGGGATCAAGCAGCACTACTCGCCCGCGCGGCTGGGCAGGCCCCTGCTGCGCGTCGGCGAACGCGGCGCGGGCGAATTCCGCGAAATCGAATGGGAAGAAGCACTGGCGCTTGCGACGAAGTGGCTGGGCGACATCCGCCAGCGCAATCCCGATGAGCTTGCGTTCTTCACCGGCCGCGACCAGTCGCAGGCGCTGACCGGCTGGTGGGCGCAACAGTTCGGCACGATCAATTACGCGGCGCACGGCGGATTCTGTTCGGTCAACATGGCCGCGGCCGGCATGTACACGCTTGGTGGCAGCTTCTGGGAATTCGGCGAGCCGGATTGGGAGCTGACCAAATACCTGATGCTCTGGGGCGTTGCCGAGGACCACGATTCCAATCCGGTCAAGCTCGGTCTGGGCAGGCTGAAGGCGCGCGGCGCCAAGATCGTCGCGATCAACCCGGTGCGTACCGGCTACGGCGCGATCGCCGATGAATGGGTGCCGATCAATCCAGGCACCGATGGCCTGCTTGCCGGCGCCTTCATCCATGAACTGCTGCGCACCGATCGCATCGATTTCGATTACCTGGTGCGCTACACGAATGCGCATCACCTGGTCATCCGCGATCCGGGCGCGGCCGATGATGGCCTGGTCGCGCGCGATGCGGAAGGGCACGCGCTGTGTGCTGCGCGCTGCCAATCGTCTCATCCCGGCGCAGGCCGGGATGACGGTGAGGGGAAGGTGCTGGATGGCGGTGAGGTAGGCGGGTCGGCTTCCAGCAATGGCGGGGTTGAGCATGGCGGCGATTCGATCGAAATCGTTCGCGCGGGAAGCGTGGATATTTCGCCGATGGTTGTCGGTGAGTACACGCTTGTCGACGGGCGCAAGGCGGTTCCGTCGTTCCAGTTGCTGGCCGAGCGCTTCCTGGCGGATGAATATGCGCCGGCATCCGTCAGCGCCCGCTGCGGCGTCGATGCCGGGACGATCCGCCGGCTGGCGCGCGAGCTGGCTGAAACCGCGTTCGACCAGGCGATCACCCTTGCGCAGCCGTGGACCGATGCACACGGTCGTCGCCACGAGACGATGACCGGCCGCCCGGTCGCGATGCATGCGATGCGCGGCATCTCCGCGCATGCGAACGGATTCCACACCTGCCGCACATTGCATGTCTTGCAGATGCTGCTCGGCGCGATCGATACGCCGGGCAGTTTCCGTTACCAGCCACCCTGTCCGAAGCCGGCGCCGCCACCCGGCCGGCCCGGCAAGTCGCGCAAGGACGATGGCACGCTCGATGGCGGCCCGCTCGGCTACGTGCAAGCTCCGGAGGATCTGCTGGTCGACGTTGACGGCCAGCCGCGGCGCCTGGACAAGGCCTATTCCTGGGAGCATCCGCTGGCTGCGCACGGCCTCATGCATTCGGTGATCCGCAACGCCTGGGCCGGCGATCCGTACCGCATCGACACGTTGTTCATGTTCATGGCCAACATGGGCTGGAACTCGTCGATGAACACCGGTGAGACGCGACGCATGTTGTGCGACCGGGATGCGGCAACCGGTGAGTACCGGATTCCACACATCATCTATTGCGATGCCTATCACTCCGAGACGGTCGCTTTCGCGGATCTTGTCCTGCCCGACACGACCTATCTCGAACGCCACGACTGCATCAGCCTGCTTGACCGGCCGATCTCGGACGCTGATTGCGCCGCCGATGCGATCCGCCAGCCGGTGATCGCGCCCGACCGCGACGTGCGCCCATTCCAGGACGTGCTGATCGATCTCGGCACGCGGCTGGGATTGCCGGGCCTCCTCAACGGGGACGGCAGCGCGAAGTATCCGCGCGGCTTCGCCCAGTTCATGGTCGAGCACGAGCGTGCGCCCGGCGTCGGCCTGCTCGCCGGCTGGCGCGGCGTGGACGGCACCAAAACCGGCTTCGGCGAACCGAATCCAAACCAGCTCGAACGCTATGTCGAGCATGGTTGCGTCTGGGAAGCACAGGTACCGGCAGCCGCGCGCTACTACAAGATGGCCAACCGCGATTACCTGGAGTGGGCCAGGTCGCTGGGCTTCCTCGCTTCGACCGAGGCGATCGTCCTGCAACTCTACTGCGAGACGCTGCAGCGGTTTCGCCTCGCCGCCAGGGGCCACGGCGCCATGCAGCCTCCGCCGCGCGATCGCGAGCGCGTCGCCCGCTACTTCGATCCGCTGCCGTTCTGGTACGCCCCGGTGGCCACGCAAGAAGAAGCAGGCTATCCGCTGCATGCCATCACCCAGCGGCCGATGTTCATGTACCACAGCTGGGGATCGCAAAACGCCTGGCTGCGCCAGATCGCCGCGCGTAACTGCCTTTACCTGAATCCGCGCACGGCGCAGGAATACGCAGTCGGCGACGGCGACTGGATCTGGCTGGCCTCGCCGCTCGGCCGCATTCGGGTGCAGGCGAAATGGCACTCGGCGACGGCGCCGGGCACGCTGTGGACCTGGAACGCGATCGGCAAGCGCAAGGGCGCGTGGGGGCTCAAGCCCGAGGCGCCGGAGAGCCGGGATGGCTTCCTGCTCAATCACCTGATCAATGAATTGTTGCCTGTGGCCGGCGATTCTCGTCACTATGCCAACGCGGACCCGGTTACCGGACAGGCAGCCTGGTTCGATTTGCGCGTGCGCATTGAACGCGACCCCTTCCCCGGTCAGGATGGACATCGCGTGGAACTTCACCGAGCGGGGACCAGCCAATGACCTTGCCGCAGTGGGAGACCCTGATCCTGGTGGTCGGTGCCATCACGCTGTTCGCCAGCGAAAAGGTACGCATCGATATCGTCGCGCTGATCGTGCTGGTGCTGATGGTCGTGCTCGGCCTGGTGTCGCCCGCCGAAGCGCTGGCCGGGTTCAGCAACGAAGCGACCATCACGGTTGCGGCGATGTTCGCGCTGAGTCTCGGCATCGAGCGCTCCGGGGCGCTCGAACCACTCGGCCGCCTGCTTTCGCGAATCCGCCGGCCGTGGCTGCTGACCCTGTGCCTGATGCTGGCGATCGCGCCAATGGGCGCGTTCGTCAAGAACATTGCCCTCGTCGCTACCTTCCTGCCGCTGGCCCTGCGCGTGTGCGCGAACACCGGCACGTCGCCTGCGCGCGTGCTGCTGCCGATGGCCTATGCGGCGCAAATGGGCGGCGTCTGCACGCTGATCGGCACTTCGTCCAACCTGCTCGCCGACAGCATGGCCCAGCAACATGGCCTGCAGGGATTCGGCGTCTTCGAGTTCACCCGCCTCGGCGCCCTGCTGGCTGTCGTCGGCATCACCTACCTGATGCTGGTCGGACGCTGGCTGCTGCCGAAGGAGATCACGCCGCTGGTGATCGCCGAGAAGGACATCGGCAAATACGTGACCGAGCTGAAGGTCACGGCGGATTCCCCGCTGGTCGGACAAACCATCGCCGATGCCAGGCTCGGCGACAAGTACAGCATCTACCCGCTGGAACTCCTGCGCGGCGATCGCCACTTGTGGTCGCCGCGCTCGCAGGAACTCGAGGTCGACGACGTGCTGCTGGTCCGCGGCGACTGGGACAAGATCGAGGATTTCCGCAAGCGCGCGGTCCTCGAGATCGACCCCGAGAATCGCTATGGCCACGACAAGGGCACGGCACGCGTGCTCGTCGAAGTCATGGTCAAGCCGGCCAGCACGATCGAAGGCAGTTCGCTCGAGGAGCTCGACTTCAAGCGCAACCACGATGCCATCGCACTGGCCATCCACCAGCGCGGCCGCATCCTGCGCGACAAGCTCAAGGAGGTGCGCCTGGCCGCCGGCGACGTCCTGCTGCTGCTGGTCAGCGACACCGGCGCGATGGCGTTGCGCAGCGACGAGCGTTTCGTCGTCTTGAGCGAGCGCGAGGACACCCGCCGCACTCCCAAGCGCGCCATAGCGGCGGTACTTATCATGATCTCGGTGGTCGTCATCTCGGGCCTGCACTGGCTGCCGATCCCGGTCGCCGCGATCGCCGGGGCCGTGGCCATGGCGGTGGCTGGCTGCTACGGACGCAAGGACCTCTACGAAGGCATCGACTGGAAGATCATCGTCCTGCTCGCGGCGATCCTGCCGCTCGGCACGGCAATCGAGAACAGCGGCCTGTCGCATACCCTGGTCCAGGCGGGCATGGGCGTGGTCGGCGAACACGGCCCATTGGCCGCGCTGCTGATGGTCTACCTGTTGACCGCACTGCTGACCGAACTGATGGGCCACAACCCGTCCGTGGTACTGATGATCGGCATCGCCATCACCGTGGCGCACACGGTGAACGCCGATCCCCGTCCGTTCGTGGTCGCCGTCGCCTTCGCCGCAGCGACCTCGTTCGCGACGCCGGTCGGCTATCCGACCAACACGATGGTCTACTACGCAGGTGGCTATCGCTTCATGGATTTCATGAAGGTCGGCATTCCGCTCATCGCGATCTTCTGCGCGCTGTCGATGTACCTGATCCCGCTGTTCTGGCCACTGCAACCATGACCAGCCTGCCTGCGCCGACGGCGCGCAAGCTCGGCCTCGTCATCGACCTCGACACCTGCGTTGGCTGCCATGCCTGCGCGGTCGCCTGCAAGGAATGGAACGACGGCGGCGCCTTCGGCCCGCTTCCCGACACCGACCCCTATGGCGCGGAACCCATGGGCGTGTGGTTCAACCGGGTGCATACGTATGAAGTAGCGGGAATGGGGAATGGGGAATGGGGAGTGGGAAAAAACGAAGCCCAGAGCAAGGCTTCCTGCCCTTCAACCATTCCCCATTCTCCATTCCCCATTCCCGCGCAAGCATCAACCATCCACTTCCCGCGTTCGTGCCTGCATTGCGAAACGCCGGCGTGCGTGACCGTGTGCCCGACCGGGGCCAGCTACAAGCGGGCCGGGGATGGCATCGTGCTGGTCGACGAGGACAAGTGCATCGGTTGCCAGCTGTGCGCCTGGGCTTGCCCCTATGGCGCACGCGAGTTCAGCGCGAAACGTGGCGTCATGCAGAAATGCACGCTGTGCGTGGACCGCATCTATAACGAGACGCTCGACGAAGCGGATCGCCAGCCGGCCTGCGTGATGGCCTGCCCGACCCGTGCGCGCCACTTCGGCGATCTCGGCGACGCGGAGTCGGAGGTTTCGAAACTGGTCGCCGATCGTGGCGGCTATGCGCTGATGCCCGAACTCGGCTACCGGCCAGTCAACCGCTACCTGCCGCCCCGGACGCGCAGGGATGGGTCGACCGCGAACAAGGCATCGGCCGCCGAACCCATCGATACCGCGCAGATGCCCCCGCTGCTGCGCTGGGTCGACCGGATCCTTTCGCGCTGAGTCCGACCGTCGATGAGACCGACCTTCTCGATCGTCTTCTTCACGGTCATGTCCGGTGCGGGCTACGGCCTGTGGATCCTGGCAGCGCTCGCAAGCCTGCTGCACGGATCGCCGCTGGCCGCCGCTGGCGATCCCGGTGCGGGCCTGCTGTCATGGATGCTGGCTGCAGGCTTCGTCCTCGTCAGCAGCGGTCTGGTTTCCTCGCTGGGCCATCTCGGCCAGCCCCGGCGTGCCTGGCGGGCGTTCTCGCAATGGCGCAGCTCGTGGTTGTCGCGGGAAGGCATCGCGGCGGTCCTGACCTTCCTTCCGGTGGCCGCGATCGCGGCTGCGCTTTTCCACGATGGCCGGCTGGCTGCCGGCGATCCGGGGGCATGGTTCCAGCGTCATGCACCGGTGCTGGTCGCCGCCAACCTGCTGCTGCTGGCCGGATCACTCGCAACGCTTTTCTGCACGGCCAACATCTATGCCTGCCTCAAGCCCGTGCGCGCCTGGCACAACCGGCACGTGGTCGTCGGTTACCTGTTGCTCGGGACCTACAGCGGCAGCTTGTGGGCGTGGGCCTTGACCGCCGCCTTGCCGGCCAGCCCGGGATCGCTGCAGCGTATTCTCCTGCTCGCACTGGTCCTCGGCAGCGCGGCCGGCGCGCTGCTCAAGGTCCTCTACTGGCGCTTCATCGGCAGGCAAACCCCGGCAACTACCGGCGATGCCATCGGCCTCGCATCCCTCGGCACGGTTCGCTCGTTCGAGCATCCGCACACCGAGGAGAACTACCTCACCCACGAAATGGGATTTCGCCTGGCACGCAAGCATTCACGCAAGTTGCGCAGGATAGCGCTGTTCGCCGCGTTCCTCGTTCCCGCGATGCTTTCCCTGGTTGCGCTGTCTGTTGCGGTATCGGGCTGGATGGCCTGGTTCGCGCTGGTTGTCGGCATGGCCGGCATCTTTGTCGAGCGCTGGCTGTTCTTTGCCGAAGCCAAGCATGCCGTGATGCTCTACTACGGGTCACGCAGCGCCTGAAAGCGTTGCTAACTTTGGTTTCCGCGGCGGCGAAGGCGGGTCCCGTTCACTTGGCGTTCAATCCCGCCCATTAGCATCCGACGCCATCGCGCCCGTCCGGCGCCGACCCCGATTCCCAAAAAGCAAGGTAGACACGATGAGAAACGCTATTCTGGCGAGTGCGGTCCTGCTCGCGATTCCCGCACTTGCCCACGCCGAGGACAGCGATTGGTCCGGCAGCGGCGAAGTCGGTTTTGCAGCAACCACCGGCAACACCAAGTCGCAGAACCTCAACGCGAAGCTCGCGTTCAAGAAGGAAGACGTGCAGTGGAAGCACAACTTCTTCCTCAATGCGCTGCGCAGCAAGGGTGAGGCGAATGGCGAGTACGACCTCACGGCCAACCGCTTCGAGGCCGGCGCATCGTCGGGTTACAAGTTCGACGAACGCAGCTATCTGGTCGGTGCGACGCGCTACGAGCACGACGATTTCTCGCCCTACAAGTACCAGTGGATCGTGTCGCTGGGCTATGGCTACACCATCATCAAGAACCAGCAGACCGAACTGTCCGCCGAAGTCGGCCCCGGCTACCGTCGCCTCGACAAGCGCCCGTATGAACTGGTCAGCGGCAACCCGCCGGTCACCACGATCATCGACCCGTCGGCCGAGGGCAACGTGGTCGGCCGCGGCCTGGTTTCGTTCAAGCACCAGTTCAACGAATCGACATCGTTCGAGAACGTCAGCCTGATCGAGACCGGATCGAACAACACGTTCCTGCAGAACGATGCCGGCATTGCCGTGAGCATGAGCGAGAAGCTCGCGCTCAAGCTCGGCTACCAGGTCCGCCACAACAGCGACGTCAATCCTGGCAAGGAAAAGACCGACCAGCTGATCACGACGAACCTGGTCTTCAAGTACTGATTCCAAACGGACAGGCATCGAAGCAACGGGCCCGACGGGCCCGTTTTCGCTGACACTGTCGCAACGCGGCTCAGGCTTCGCGCAACCTGACGAGGATTTCCGCGGCGCCGCGCTCGAGCAGCAGGCCGGCGACCTGCTCGCCGAGGTCAATGCCTGCATCGCGACCCGATGCCTCGACCTCGGCGCGGATCAGGCGCCCGTTCTCGGCATCGCCGACCAGGCCGTACAGGGCCAGCCCGCTTTCGGTTTCCACGCAATAGCCGGCGATCGGCACGTTGCAGCTGCCGTGCAGGCGCCGGTTCATCGCGCGCTCGCACTCGACGCAGCGGCGCGTCTCGGGATCATCAAGTTCCGCGATCAACGCAGCGACGCGGTTGTCCGCCTCGCGCTGTTCGATCGCGATGGCGCCCTGCGCCACGGCAGGCAGCCAGTCCGGCGCGACCAGCCGCGATCGGATGCGACTGGCGAGTCCGAGTCGTTCGAGTCCGGCACAGGCCAGGATGATCGCGTCGTACTGGCCTTCATCGAGCTTGGCCAGGCGCGTGTTGACGTTGCCGCGCAGGTCGGCGAGGACCAGGTCCGGGCGCAACGCGCGCAGTTGCGACTGCCGGCGCAACGACGAGGTGCCGACGCGGGCGCCTTGCGGCAACTGGTCGAGGCGCTCGAACCGGCTGCTGATGAAGGCGTCGGCCGCATCGGCGCGCTCGAGGATCGCTCCGATGGCGAATCCCGGTTCCAGCTCCATCGGCACATCCTTGAGCGAGTGCACCGCGATATCGGCCCGGCCTTCGAGCATGGCCACCTCGAGTTCCTTGAGGAACAGGCCCTTGCCACCGATTTCCGATAGCGGGCGGTCGAGCACCTGGTCACCGCGCGTGGTCATCGGCACCAGCTCGATGTCGATGTCGGGGTGCACGGCGCGCAGGCGGTGGGCGACATGCTCGGCCTGCCACAGGGCCAATGCGCTCTTGCGCGTGGCGATGCGCAGGCGATTCACAGCGAACGCACCAGTTTGCGCAGCGCCGGCAGGTTGCGCCGGCTGACTTCGAGCGAGGCATCGACGTTTTCGAGCTTTGCCAGAACGCGACCGTCGGCAGCGCGGTTGAGGCCGGCGAGCTTGTCGAGGGCGACCAGGCAATTGCGATGGATGCGCACGAAGCGCCCGCCGAATTCCACTTCGAGGGCCTTCAATGGTTCCTCGATCAGCACTTCGCTTCCAGCATGGTGGACGATCACGTATTTGTCCTCGGCGAGCAGGTAGTCGATGTCGGAGATCGGGACGAGCACGAGGTTGCCGCGCACGCGGGCGCACAGGTGGCTGCGTTCGCGGGGGCTGGA
>DAIMYT010000038.1:12447-28421 GCA_036734345.1 Dokdonella sp.
TCGACTGCCTCGATCGCCTCGCGTCCATCGCCCGCCTGGCCGATGACTTCGACATGCTTGAAATCGCCGAGCAGTTCGATCAGCCGTTCGCGGGCCAGTGACTCGTCGTCGACTACCAGTGCTCTCATCGCTTCACTCCATCCGGCATGCGCACCGTGACCGTGAATTCCCCGCGCGCGGGCTCCACGACGAGGGCACCCTTCTCGCCGAAATGGTACGCGATGCGCGCCCTCACGTTGGCCAGGGCATGCGCGTTGCGCGGATGTGCCACATCGTCGGGGACGGGATTGCGCACGACGATCTCGATCTGGCCGTTGCGGCAGCTGCCATGGATGGCGAGGACTCCGCCGTCGGGCATGCGCTGGATGCCGTGGTAGACCGCGTTCTCGACCAGCGGCTGCAGCAACAGCGGAGGCAAGGGCGTGTCGCGCGGCAGGTCGGCGAGATCGAGGTCGAGCTTCAGGCGATCGCCCAGGCGCAGGCCCTCGATGCGCAGGTAGTGGCCGATCAGGTCGAGTTCCTCGCCGAGCGTGCCGAGACTCTCGCGCGTACCGAGCGCCGCGCGGAACAGGTCGGAAAGGTCCTCGACCGCCCGCTCGGCTTCCGCCGGCCGCTTGCGGATCAGGCTGGCGATCGTGTTCATGCTGTTGAACAGGAAATGCGGCCGGATCCGCGCCTGCAGCGCATCGACCTGCGCCTTGGCCGCCGCGGTCACGCGCTCCTGCCAGAGCTCGCGCACATACAGATAGCGCAGCAATGCCGCCGCGATCAGCGCGCAGATGGCCGCATTGCCGAGCGAGAAGCGCAAACCCATGCCGGCAGGGGCGGTCAATCCGAAGCCCAGCGCCTGGTCCATCGAAAAGACCACGGCACTGCCGAGCGCCGTGGTGGCCACGGCCAGCAGCCAGGCGAGCAGGAAGCCGAGGCGCACCGGCAGGCGCTCGAGCAGCTCCCGCGAGGAGCACAGGACCACGGCGTTGAGCAGGGCCAGCCATTGCACGAAGACGCTGGCGATGCCGAGCTCGGACAGCCACGAGCGGTTCATGCGATCCGGCGCCACGGCGATGACGAGGGCGACCAGCTCGGCCACCACCATGACGGCGAACAGGGTCGGCAGGCTGCAGAACTGAGGCAACCAGCGATGCTTGTCGGCTTCGGTCATGCCGGTTCCTGTGACGTTCGTGCCGACCCGCGGATGCTCCGCGGGTTCGGCGATCATGCAGACCTGGATATCCGCTCTTCCCCCGCACGGCCCGTTCGGGTTGGCCGCCTCGTCAAGCCGGCAGGACCGTGCAGTCGAAGCCGGCGATCAATCCGCGGCCTGCGCAATTCTCGCACCGATCCAGTCCTGCAGGTCGGCGATCTCCTCGGCGCAGACCTGGTGGGCCATCGGGTAACCATGCCAGTCGACGCTGTAGCCATGCCCGCGCAGGAAGTCGCGGCTGAGCATGCCGAGGGTCTGCGGAACGACCGGATCGACGCTGCCGTGGCCGAGGAAGATCGGCACATCGGCATTGGCCGGGGAGCGCTCGCCTTCCAGTTGCTGCTCCAGCGGCAGGTAACCGGACAGCGCGATGATGCCGGCCAGCCGCTGCGCATGGCGAAGCCCCGCCGACAGCACCATGGCAGCGCCTTGCGAGAATCCGGCCAGGAAGATGCGCGCGGCCGGAATCCCGCGTTCGACTTCGCGCGCGATGAGGGCCTCAACCTCGCGCATCGATGCACGGATGCCGGCCTCGTCCTGGCGTTGCGCGATCTCCATGCCGGTGATGTCGTACCAGGCGCGCATGGTCATGCCGCCGTTGATGGTGACCGGGCGCTTCGGCGCATGCGGAAACACGAAACGGATCGCCGGCCAGCCGTTGCCCACGAGTTCCGGCACGATCGGCCCGAAATCATTGCCGTCGGCGCCGAGCCCATGCAGCCAGATCACGGCGAATCGCGGGTTCGGACCCGTTTCAATTTGTACACAGTCCAGCGGCATGGCGGATCCCTGTTGGAGTCAGCTCGGCAGGCTGCCCGATTCGTGCCGGCTTGCCAAGCGCCTGGCCGCCCGGCGCCCGCGCCCAGGCAGGCCGCACATGGCTGACTTCCGGCGCATGGCCAGGTCCAGCCCAGCGGTTATGCTGTCGGACTTGCGTTCCGCCGGAGAAGTCATTGATGCCCCGTTTCGTCGTAGCCATCGCGTTTGCCCTGGCCAGCCTGCTTGCCGCCCCTGCCCGGGCGATCACCCTGGACCAGGCCATGGCCGATCCCGACTGGATCGGGCCACCGGTCGAGTCGCCTTACTGGAGCGTGGACGGCAAGGCGATCTACTACTCGCTCAAGCGCGAAGGCTCCACGATCCGCGACCTGCACCGCATGGATCCCGCCAGCGGCAAGGACGTCCTCGTCGATCCGGGAATGATGGCCGATGCCGATGGCCCCGAGGCCGTGTTCGACAGCAGCCGCAGTCGCGCGGCGTTCATTCGCAACGGCGACGTGTTCGTGCGCGACCTGGCCAGCGGCCGCCTGAGTCAGGTCACGAAGACACCCGACAGCGAAACATCGGTGCAGTTCACGGCCGATGGGCGCTCCGTGCAGTTTCGCGTCGGCAATGACTGGTTCGTCCATGACCTCGGCACCGGCGTGACCGGGCCGGCAGCCATCCTGCGCGCCGAAAAGGACCCCGAGGCGAAGAAAACCGATGACCTCGGCGACATGCAATTGCGCCTGTTCTCGACCCTGCGCGCGCTGAAGGCCGATCGCGACGCGAAGAAGGCCAACGAGGAATCCTTCCGCAAGGGCGATCCGACCCGTCCGCCGTTGCCGTTCTATCTTGGCGACGAGGTGAAGATCGAAGGCACTTCGCTGGCTCCGGATGGCCGCCACCTGCTCGTGGTGACCACGCCCAAGGGCTACGACGAGGGCAAGATCGCCAAGCTGCAGCGCTATGTGACCGATTCAGGCTACGAGGAACAGGAAGACGAGCGCATCCGTGTCGGCCGCAATTCGCCGGCGGAGAACACGCTCTCGCTGCTCGATCTGGTCGCGCATACGCAAAAGGAACTGCCGGTGTCCGACCTGCCCGGCAGCAAGGATGATCCGCTGAAGGCGATCCGCGACGAGAATCGAGCGGCAAACGCGAAGGAAAAGGAAGATAGCGAAACCCCGGGCAAGCCGACGGAAAAGCTGAAGGCCAAGGAGAAGAAGGACGAAGGTCCGGGCGTGCGCGGGCTGAACGTGCGGCAGATCGCCTGGAACCGCGACGGCAGCCAGGTCGCCATCCAGTTGCGCGCGATAGACAACAAGGATCGCTGGATCGCCAGCGTGGATTTCGCCAAGGGCAAGCTGGTCAGCCAGCACCGCCTCAGCGACCCGGCCTGGATCAACTGGAACTTCAACGACTTCGGCTGGACCGTCGATGGACGCAGCCTGTGGTACCTGTCGGAGGAAACCGGCTACTCGCAGCTCTACCTGAAGCAACCCGGCTCCCGCAGCAAGGCGCTGACCTCGGGCACGTTCGAGGTATCCGAGCCGCAGCTGTCGGCGGATGGCCAGTGGTTCTACCTGCGCAGCAACGTCGAGGCGCCGTATTCCTATGACGTCTACCGCGTGGCCGTCGGCGGCGGCCCGCTGCAGCGCGTGACGCGGGTGCAGGGCATGGATGGTTTCGTGCTGTCAGCGGATGGCGGCCAGCTCGCCGTGCTGCAATCCTCGTCGTATACGCCCTCGCAACTCGCCGTCGTCGCCGCCGAAGGCGGCGCAACGCGCGCGCTGACCGATACGCGCACGGCGCAGTACAAGGCCCTGCAATGGCCGTCGCTCGAGATCGTCGAGGTGCCATCCACGCATACGAAGCAGCCGATCTACGCCAAGCTGTACAAGCCGGCCGGGTTCGACGCAGCGAAAAAATATCCGGCCGTGTTGTTCGTGCACGGCGCGGGTTACCTGCAGAACACCGAGCTGGGCTACCCGAACTATTTCCGCGAGCAGATGTTCCACAACCTGCTCACCGAGAAGGGTTATGTCGTGCTCGACATGGACTATCGCGCCTCGGAAGGCTACGGCCGCGACTGGCGCACCGCGATCTACCGGCAGATGGGCCATCCGGAACTCGAGGACCTCATCGACGGCGTCAACTGGCTGGTCGCCAGCCAGGCGGTCGACAGCCGGCGCGTCGGACTCTACGGCGGCTCGTACGGCGGCTTCATGGCGCTGATGGCGATGTTCCGCGCACCCGAGGTCTTCACTGCCGGCGCGGCATTGCGCCCGGTGACCGACTGGACTTCCTACAACCACGAATACACCTCGAACATCCTCAATACGCCGCAGCTCGATCCGATTGCCTACCGGCGTTCCTCGCCGATCGAATTCGCCGACGGCCTCAAGGGCGGCCTGCTGATCGCCCACGGCATGATCGACGACAACGTGCTGTTCCAGGATTCGGTGCGGCTGTTCCAGCGACTGGTCGAGTTGCGCAAGGACGACTTCGAACTGGCCGGCTATCCGCTCGAACGCCATGGCTTCGTCCACTCCGACTCGTGGTACGACGAGTACCGGCGCATCCTCAAGCTGTTCGAGACGCATCTGCAGCGCTGATTCGCGCTGACGTCCGAAGCAGGCTGCGTGCCCCGGCTGCGAGGTCTTGCGGCGAAAGCCGGGGACGGCGGCTGAGCCGCAACAGCAACGGATGCGGATGGATCAGGAACATGGCGCACAAAAAAACCCCGCCGTGGCGGGGTTTTTCTTTCAGCTCATGCCGATCAATTCAGTCGACGGCGACGCAGTGCAGTGAATCCGAACAGGGCCAGCAGGCTGCCCATGCCGATCATGGCGATCGTGCCCAGGGACGGCAATTCGCGTGCCGGCGGCGGCGGACCACCCGGCGAGCCTGCCGTGACCAGGTCGACATCGTCGATCCAGAAGTTGGTCGTGCCGGAAACGCCATTGACCACGCTATGGAAAGCGAGCGTGTGGCTGCCGCCATCCGCATAACCCGACACATCGACCGATATCTGCGTATAGGCCGAGTTGTTGCCGCAGTAGGTGGCATTGGTCGCATCGACGCTCCATACCGTAGTGCCGTCGATCGTGGCTTCCACGAAATCAGGTGCATCGCCGGAGCAGACGGGCGCCAGGAAGTAGAAACTCAAGGTCCCTGTGAGCGCAGCCGGAATCGTGATGCTCTGGCTGACGCTGCCTTCCTCAAAGGTGGCAATGCCGCCGAACCAGACCCAGAACGCACCCGAGTTCGGGCCGATGGGCGCACCGCCCGTGCCGCAACCCGCGGTATCGCAAATGGGCGTCCCGAAGTTGGTCGAAGCCTCGGTCCAGTTGGAACTTGGCGTTCCGGATTCGAACCCGCAATCCAGCACCAGCGTGCTGGAGCACGCCGCCCCGCCACTGGGGGTCGCACCCGGCGTCGGAGCAGCGATCTTGTTGTTGACAGGTGCCGCAAAGGCGCCCTGGGCCAGGCAGAACGCAGCACTTGCAACAGCCAGCGTCACTTTATTCATTTTCTAGTACCCCGATATTTGAAAATATTGAATGCAGCCGGTCCCTGGCAACGTGAATCTTCAAAACCCTGAATTCCATGGAGATCGTGACAGGACGAGCAATTCGCCCATCTAGTGGCTTATAAAGGTATCAGGGTAAATATGGCAACCCTTTGGTCGCTTTTCGTCCGTCGAATCGGTCAAGGATCGGGGCGCCGCAGCGCTCCAGCGCCCCATCTGGCATCCAAAATGCATGCCTGTACTTGACAAAATGGCTGACCGATGGGCAGACCTTTCAATCGAAACTGTGAATCGGTTCAGCATTGATTGGTGCAATACAGGCGAAGATGTTAAGGCCGCGTTATTCCAGTAACGCCGGAAATTTGTTAGGCTCAACCTGAGGTTCACTGGATAACCTCTTGTAGGAACACGGAAATGCCACTCCCACTCCTCTGGTTCATGCTCGTAACGCTGGCGCTGCTGACGTTCGCCTGCCTGCGCCGGATACCCGAGGGACAGGTCTACTCCCTGCGTCGCTTCGGCGGCCACACCCGTTTCGTCGGCGCAGGCACGCATTTCGTGTTGCCGCTGATCGAGCGCGTTTCGCACAAGATGAGCCTCAACGGCAGCACGATCGAAGTAAACGCCTCGCTCGTTTCCGGCGAAGACTGCGCCGCCTCGGTCTATTTCCAGGTGCTCGATCCGCAGCGCGCCGACAATGTCATCGAATCCGTCGACGCCATGCTGCGCGAACGCGCCAGCGACCTTCTGGCCAGCTCGGCGCTCCCGACCGATCCAATGGAACGCCGGACCTGGCTCAAGCAGAGCCTGAACAGCGAAGTCCGCGAGCGCGGCCTGCTGGTCACCCGCATCGACCTGCGCAACGCCGCCTGACAGTTCGCCGACAACCTGCCGCGGTGGCGGCAAACCGCCACGCCGGGCCATCCCCCGAATCCGCTGCCCCCTGTGCCTGTTTGAGGCAGGAAGTGACGCACCCGGTGCCGGTCAGACGCATCCAGATTCCTGCCGTGCGCACAGCGACTGGCTGCCAAGCTGGATTTCAGCGGCCGCCGCCCCGATACTGGCGCCCCTTTCGATTCCGAGCGACTCATGTCCGACCGCGAACCGCTGAGGCAGCGGCTGCGCTCAGGGCTGCAGGCGCTGGCGCTTGACCTCGCCGATCCGGTCGTCGAACAGCAACTCGATTACCTCGACCTGCTGTTGCGCTGGAATGCCGCTTATAACCTGACCGCCGTTCGCGATGCGGGCGAAATGGTCACGCGCCACCTGCTCGATTCGCTCGCGATCCTGCCGTACCTGCACGGCCGGTCGCTGGTCGATCTCGGCACGGGGGCGGGCCTGCCGGGCATTCCGCTGGCACTGGCAAGACCGGATCTCGAGGTCTGCCTGGTCGATTCGAATGGCAAGAAGGCGCGCTTCCTGCGCGAGGCCGTGCGCCAGTTGCGACTGACCGGCGCGCAGGTCTTCGAAGGCCGCGTCGAAAGCGTCACCGGGGAATATGATTGCGTCACGGCACGTGCATTCGCGACACTGGCCGACATGCTGGGCTGGGGCGGCCATCTGCTCGCGGGCGACGGCCGATGGCTGGCGCTGAAGGGACGATTCCCTCAGGATGAGCTGGACGCCCTGCCCGCGGGATTCGCCGTCGAGGCCGTGCACCGGCTCGTCGTACCCGGGCTGGACGCGGAGCGCCACCTGGTCATCATCAAGCGCAGCGGGGACGGATCGGCTGCCCGGAAAATTCCATGACACGCATCATCGCCATCGCAAACCAGAAAGGTGGAGTCGGCAAGACCACCACCGCGGTCAACCTCGCCGCGGCACTCGCGGAGACGCGCCGCCGCATCCTGCTCGTCGATCTCGATCCGCAGGGCAATGCGACGATGGCCGCGGGCGTCGACAAGCGCGAAGCCCGACCGAACGGCTGCGATGTCCTGCTCGAGGAAGCGGCGATCGAGGACGCTATCGTCAAGACCGAAGGCGGCTTCGACCTGCTGCCCGGCAATGGCGACCTGACCGCTGCCGAGATCAAGCTGATGGATGCGCTGGCGCGCGAGCACCGGCTCAAGGAACAGCTCGACAAGCTCGGCGACCGCTACCACACGATCCTGATCGACTGCCCGCCTTCCCTGCACCTGCTTACGCTCAATGCGCTGACTGCAGCCAATGGTGTGCTGATTCCGATGCAATGCGAGTATTTCGCGCTGGAGGGATTGTCGAGCCTGGTCGACACGATCAAGGCCGTGCGCAAGCGCCTCAATCCGACGCTGGAGATCGAAGGCCTGCTGCGCACCATGTACGACGTGCGCAACAACCTCAGCAACGATGTGTCCGCGCAATTGCACAAGCATTTCGGCGAGAAGCTGTTGCGCTCGATCATTCCACGCAATATCCGGCTTGCCGAGGCGCCCAGCCATGGCAAGCCGATCAACCTCTACGATCGCGAGTCGCGCGGTGCCATCGCCTATCTCGGCCTGGCCGGCGAGATGTTGCGACGCGAGCGCGCACCCGCCGCCGCAGTGACCAGCTAGGAATTCGACGCAATGGCAGCAAAGAAACGCGGGCTCGGGCTCGGACGCGGGCTGGATGCCCTGCTTGGCAGCGGCGATGACCGTGCCGATTCGGCCACCTACACGGGAGCCGACGAAGGTGAATTGCGCTCGCTGCCGACGAACCAGATCGTCGCCGGCAAGTACCAGCCGCGGCGGCACTTCAACGAGGAACAACTCGAGGAACTGGCCGCCTCGATCCGCGCGCAAGGCGTGATCGAACCGGTCATCGTGCGCGCCACCGGCGCCAATCGCTATGAACTGATTGCCGGCGAGCGTCGCTGGCGCGCGGCGCAGCTGGCCGGGCTGACCGAACTCCCGGCCCTGGTGAGGGACCTCGACGACCGCACCGTCATTGCCGTGGCCCTGATCGAGAACATCCAGCGCGAAGACCTGTCGCCGCTGGAGGAAGCCCAGGCGCTGACCCGCCTGATCGCCGAATTCAAGCTGACCCACCAGCTGGCCGCCGATGCAGTGGGACGTTCGCGCGCCGCCGTGTCGAACCTTCTGCGCCTGCTCGACCTGCCGGCCGAGATCCGCCGCCTGCTCGACGAGGGCAAGCTCGAGATGGGCCACGCACGCGCCTTGCTGACGCTCCCCGAAGCGCGCGCCATCGCACTCGCGCGCAAGGCCGTCGACGGCGAATGGTCGGTACGCGAACTCGAAGAGGCGGCGCGCAAATCCGGCGAATTGCCCAAGGGCAAGCCCGCCCGACCCAAGCGCGATGCCGATATCGAGGCACTGGAAACCGAGTTGTCCGAAAAGCTCGGTGCGCGCGTCGCGGTCAGCCACGGACGCGGCGGCCGCGGCAAGGTGGTCATCCACTACCACAGCCTCGACGAACTCGACGGCATTCTCGGCAGGATCCGCTGAGTCCGGAATTTGGGCATCGCCGGACAATCGGCGATAATCGTCCAATTCGGCCGGTGCGCGCCCCGCGCATACGCGCCCATGGAACAGGATCCGGCTCATGCCTCAGCTATCCGTCGTCGTGCCGGTCTTCAACGAGCGCGACAATGTCTTGCCCCTGATCGGCGAAATCGCGGCGGCCCTGCGCGGCAGGATCGAGTTCGAGATCGTTTACGTCGACGACGCGAGCAAGGACGACACGCTGGCCGTGCTCACCGCGGCCAAGGCCGACTATCCCGAATTGCGCGTGATCCGCCACCTGGCCCAGAGCGGCCAGAGCACGGCCGTGCGCAATGGCATCAAGGCGGCGCGCGGCGAGTGGATCGCCACGCTCGATGGCGACGGCCAGAACGACCCGGCCGACATCCCCAAGCTGATCGCCATGCGCGATGCGTCGCCCGACACGATCAAGCTGTTCGCCGGCTGGCGCGTCGAGCGCAAGGACACCGGCAGCAAGCGCTTCGCCTCGAAGTTCGCCAACGGCCTGCGTAGCCGCCTGCTGCGCGACGAAACCCCGGATACCGGCTGCGGCATCAAGCTGTTCGAGCGCGCCGCCTTCCTCGACCTGCCCTACTTCGACCACATGCACCGCTACCTGCCGGCCCTGATGCAGCGCGCCGGCTGGCAGGTGAAGAGCGTTCCGGTCAACCACCGCGCGCGTGGCGCCGGTGTGTCCAAGTACAACAACTTCAATCGCGCCCTGGTCGGCATCGCCGATCTGCGCGGCGTGGCCTGGCTGATCCGCCGTTCCAAGCGCACGGCCACCGAGGAAATCTGAGGCCTGGCAAGCCCCGCTGCTTGCCAGAAGACCCCGAATCGGCTATAAAGCGCGGCTCGCTTCGGCCCTTTCCGCCGGTATTCCGGTTGGGCAGTCCCCGGTACACGACCCCTCTGTCGCATGGCCGAAGCCCCCCAGCATCGTGTGGCGCACTGTCGCCGCTGGGCCGCTTCCGTCCTGGCCAAGGTCGGTAACCGATTACGACGAGGTTCGCATGTCCAAGGTATGCCAAGTCACCGGAAAGAGTTTCCAGTCCGGCAATAGTGTTTCCCACGCAAACAACAGAACGCGGCGCCGCTGGCTGCCGAACCTTCACGAGCGTCGCTTCTGGGTGGCCAGCGAAAATCGCTGGATCAAGCTCAAGGTCTCCAGCCACGGCCTGCGCACGATCGACAAGAAGGGTATCGAAGTAGTCATCGCCGAGCTGCGTTCGCGCGGCGAGAAGATCTGAGGAGTATCGAATCATGGCATCCAAGCGCGACAAGATCCGCCTCGTGTCTTCAGCCGGCACCGGCCATTTCTACACGACCGACAAGAACAAGAAGACCACGCCCGACAAGATGGAGATCAAGAAATACGATCCCGTCGTGCGCAAGCACGTGGCCTACAAGGAAGCCAAGATCAAGTGAAGCATTGGCCCACGCGCACAGCGCGTGGCTTTGCCAATGCTTCACCCCGGCGAAGGCCGGGGTCCAGCTCCTGATCAAGAACTTCAACAAGAAACCCGCCTCCACGGCGGGTTTCTTGTTTCCTGCCTGTGGCCCACGCGCTGCGCGCGTGGCTTTGCCAATGCTTCACCCCGGCGCAGGCCGGGGTCCAGTTCCTGATCAAAAGCTTCAAGAAGAACCCGCCGAATGGCGGGTTCTTCTTGTCCGCTCAGCGGCCCGCGCGCACAGCGCGTGCCTTCGCCAATGCTTCACCCCGGCCTTTCGACGAATTCAGGACAGGCTCGGCTTGCCCAACGGTGCGACCCGGTATCTGGTCTTTTCATGATTCCCTGGGTAGCTCCGTGGCGCATTCCTGTTTGGAAAGAGCTTTCACTCGCCTGCGGCGAGCGAGTTACTTCTCTTTGCTTGGCCAAAGAGAAGTAACCAAGAGAAAGGCCACCCCAAAGCGGTGGTCTCCGGGCATCCTGCCCTCCGACTCCGCGGCAGGGCTCCGGGGGTTCGCTGACAGCACATCCCTGTGCTGGCAGCGAACTGGGCGCGATCCCTCGCGCCCACCCTGCGGGCCTTTCCTGCGCCCTGCCGCCACCGCTTACGGGACCCGGGTAGCGCGCATCCTGCGCGCCAGAGCAACAACAACAGCCAAAGCCAACGGCCAAAGCCAAAGCCATCGTTACTTCCTTGACTCCGGGCCGGCTGCGCTGTTCGCGCCGCTCCTGCGGCGCAGTGGCCACGCGAGGAGAAGTAGCTCGCTCGCCTGCGGCGAGCGAAAGCCTTGCTTTGGTTAAGCGCCGCGGAGCGGCGTAAAGGACAGGAAGAAGCGAGGAGCTGGATCCCGGCCTGCGCCGGGACGACGAGCAGGCGTTTGACCGCATGGCGGTCTGGCCTGCACCGGGATGACGAAATGGATTTCGCCTTGATCACGGGCACATTCTTCCTTGGTTTCGAACTTGCGCCCTTGCCCTTCCCGCCCATAGCCGGAACAATCCGCGCGGCATGAACGATTCCCTCCCCCTGCTCGCCCTCGATCGCGTGTCGCGCCGCCTGGCCGGTCGCGCGATCATCGAGGACATCGACCTCCGTCTCGACCGCGGCGAAGTGCTCGGCCTGCTCGGCATCAATGGCGCCGGCAAGTCGACCACGCTGCGCGTGATCTCCGGCATGCTCGCGCCGAGTTCGGGAAGCGTGCGGCTCGACGGGGTCGACCTTTATGCACATCCCGAACGCGCGCGGCGCGAGATCGGCTACCTGCCCGAGGAACCGCCGCTGTACGGCGAGCTCGGGGTCGAGGAATACCTGCGTTTCTGCGCGCGCCTGCACGGCTTGCAGGGTGCGGCCGTCGGTCGCGCCGTCGAGCGCGCCATCGAGCGCTGCGAACTCGGCGACATGCGCCGGCGCCTGACCGGCCTGCTGTCGAAGGGATTTCGCCAGCGCGTCGGCCTGGCCCAGGCCATCGTCCACGAACCGGCCCTGATCGTGCTCGACGAACCGGCCTCGGGGCTCGATCCGATCCAGGCCCTGCGATTGCGCGAACTGATCCGCGCGCTCTCCGACGAGCATGCCATCATCCTGTCGACGCACGTGCTTTCCGACGTGCTGGCGTGCTGCGACCGCGTGGTGATCCTGCACCGCGGGCGGCTGCGTCATTCGGCGACGCTTTCCGAACTCGATGCCGGCAGTGCATTGCGCGTGGGCGTCGATCGCGCGATCGGCAGCGCGGATTGGGCGAAGGTGCCGATCGTCGCCCACAGCGAGGCACTCGACGGGCAGCGCTGGCGCATCACCCTGCGCGAAGGCGCCAAGGCCGGTGAACTGGCCGCGGCGATCAGCGAGCACGGCTTCGGCCTGCAGGAACTGCGCGCCGACGGCAATGCGCTCGAGGACATCTTCGTGCGCATCGCCGGCGAATCCGGCACGTCCGGGGTCGCCGCATGAGTGCGCTCCGCCTGATTGCCGGCAATGACATCAGGCGCCAGTTCGCCCAGCCGTTCGCCTGGATCCTGCTCGCGCTGACCGGCGCGCTGCTGGCCTGGCAATTCCTCGTTGCGCTCGATGCCTACCTGCGCATCCTGCCGAAGCTGGCCGCGCTGCCGAACTCGCAGGGCGCGACCGACCTGATCGCGATTCCGCTGCTGCGCAGCCTTTCCGGCCTGCTCATGCTGATTGCGCCGCTGGCCACGATGCAGAGCCTGGCCGGCGAGCGCCGCGCACACACGCTGCCGCTGCTGCTCGCTGCCGGCGTGGGCAACCTGCGCATCGTTCTCGGCAAGTTCCTCGGTGCGTACACGCTGGTCGCCCTGGTCGTGCTGCTCGCGGTGCTGATGCCGCTGTCGCTCGAATTCGGCACCGCGCTCGATCTCGGGCGACTGGCGGCGGCGACGCTTGGCCTGCTGCTGTATGCCGCGAGCCTGACCGCGATAGGCATCGCCTGCTCGGCCTGGACCGCACAGCCGGCCCTGGCCGCGGCCGCAGCGCTGATCCTCGGCAGCCTGCTGGCGATGCTCGACATGGGCGCGCGCTTCCAGGGCATCGACAACGCCCTGATCAACTGGCTGTCGCTGTCAACCCACCTGGAGCCGTTCCTGTTTGGCCTGGTCGCCAGCGTCGACATCGTCTACTTCCTGTTGCTGACCACGCTGGCCCTGCTGTTCGCCGCGCGTCGCCTCGACACCCTGCGCACCCGGGGCTGAGCGATGAACGATCGCCTCAACAACCTCATCCACGTCGTCCTGCTGGTCGCCTTTGCCCTGCTGGCGGGATTTCTCAGCACGCGCTACGGCTTCGTCCATGACCTCAGCCGGACCCAGCGCCTGAGCCTTGGCGCGGAGTCGACCCGCCTGCTCGAATCGATGACGGCGCCGATCGAGGTGGTGTCCTATGCGCGCCCGCAAGGCGAGCTGCGCAAGACGATCAGCGATTTCATCGCGCGCTACCAGCGCGTCAAGGCGGATGTGAGCCTTCGCTTCGTCGATCCGGATGCCGATCCGAATGCGATGCGCGAGGCCGGCGTGCAGATCGATGGCGAAATCGAACTGCGTTACCAGGGGCGCAGCGAACGCCTCAAGGAACTGAGCGAATCCGCCTTGAGCAGCGCCCTGTTGCGCTTGTCGCGCGCACGCGAACGCCTGGTTGCCTTCCTCGAAGGCGAAGGAGAGCGCAAGCCCGATGGCGTGGCCAATGCCGATCTCGGCCAGTTCGGCGCGACGCTGAAGCAGCGTGGGATCCGCGCCCTCAACCTGGCGCTCACGACCACCGGCAAGGTGCCCGACAACGTCGACCTGCTGGTGATCGCGAACCCGCGCGTGGCGCTGTCCGGACCAGCCGCACTGGAACTGGTCGACTATGTCGAACGCGGCGGCAACCTGCTCTGGCTGCTGGAACCTGACGAGGACAACGGGCTCGACGCGCTCGCCGAGGCGCTGTCGATCCGCGTGTTGCCCGGCGTGATCGTTGATGGGAGCGGGCAGGCATTTGGAATCCAGGATCCGAGCTTTGTTGCGGTGAATCGTTACCCGGAGCATCCCGCGCTCGCGGGTTTTGATCTCGGCACCCTGTTTCCGCAACCGGTTGCGCTGGCCCGGCTCGCGCCGCCGCGCTGGGAATTCAGGTCGATCCTGCGCAGTTCGGCGCAATCCTGGAACGAGACCGGGCATATCCCCAGGGCCGGCGATCCGCCCGGCGACGTGCGCTACGACGGCACCGATGGAGAGATTTCCGGACCGCTCGATTTCGGCGTCGCGATGACGCGCCTGTCGCCGCGACCGGGCGCGCGCGACCAGCGTGTCGTGGTGATCGGCGACGGCGATTTCCTCTCCAACAGCTATCTGGCCAATGGCGGCAACCGCGAACTCGGCACGCGCCTGTTCGACTGGCTGCTTGCCGATGATGCGCTGATCGAGGTACCCGAGCGGGCGGCCGAGGATCGCAACATCGCGCTCTCGGAAACGGCGCTGGCCGTACTCAGTTTCGGGTTCCTGCTCGGCCTGCCGCTCCTGCTCGCCGGCGGCGGCCTGCTGATCTGGCGCCGGCGCCGGCGTCGCTGATGAAACGCGCAACCCGCTCGAACCTGATCCTGCTCGGCATCGTGGCCGTGCTCGGCATTGCCGCCGCCCTCAAGGTCCAGCGCGAGCTGGGCCAGTTCGAGCCGCCGCTGGGCACGCTCGATCCCGATACGGTTCGGCAGGTGACAGTCGCCTGCCTGCAGTGCCCGTCGGCGCGCCGCTTCGAACGCACTGACGGTCACTGGAGAATGCTCGAACCCTATGCGCTGCCGGCGGACGACAACCAGGTCGACCGACTGGTCGCGATCGCCGCTTCGCCGGTGCGCAGCCGGCGTCCGCTCGCTTCGCTCGACGCCGCGAAGATCGGCCTCGATCCACCATTGATGACCCTCGCGATCGATGCATTGCAGTTGCGCATCGGCAGGACCGACGCGCTCAACGGGGACCGCTACATCGCCGTGGGCGACACGATCGCGATGGTCCCGGACCGCTTCAGTCCGTTCCTGCTGGCCGCGCCTGCCGGCGAACTCGACCGCCATCTCGTGCCGCGCGGTTCGACGCTGGCCAGCCTGCGCGTCGACGGCGTCGAACGTCCCGAACTGGCCGTCGCATGGATGCAGGCCGAAGCCAGCCGGGTTGCAGCCAGCGCAGGACAGAAATCGGCCGGCACATTCGCGACGGCCGAGCTCAGACTGCGCGACGGTTCGGACATCCGCTACGCCATCGTCCTCGACGCCGATACGGCGATCGCCCGGCGTGACCAGCCTGCCCTCGATTTTGCGCTGGCGCCCGGACAGGTCCAGCTCCTGCTCGGCGATGCCGGCGTCGGGTCGCGCTGAGATCCCCGCGCCATGCCCGAACTGCCCGAAGTCGAAACCACGCGCAGCGGCATCGCGCCGCACCTGGTCGGTCGGCGCATCGAACGCCTGGTCATCCGCCAGCCGAAGCTGCGCTGGCCGATCCCCCGGCTGCTCATGCAGTCGCTGCCCGGGCAGCGCATCGCCTCGGTCGAACGCCGCGCCAAGTACCTGCTCGTGCATGCGGCGACCGGCAGCGCGGTCCTCCATCTCGGCATGTCGGGCAGCCTGCGCGTGCTCGATGCCGGCATCGAACCGGGCAAGCACGACCACTACGACTGGCTGCTCGACTCCGGCCGCCTGCTCCGCTTCACCGATCCGCGCCGCTTCGGCTGCCTGCTCTGGCAACCATCCGGAAGCGTGCACGAACTGTTGTCGGAACTCGGCCCTGAGCCGCTGTCAGCAGCCTTCGACGGCGATCACCTGTGGCGCCTCGCGCGCGGACGCACGGCTTCGGTCAAGACCTTCATCATGGACCAGGCCGTGGTCGTCGGCGTCGGCAACATCTACGCCGCCGAAGCCCTGTTTGCCGCCGGCATCCATCCGCGGCGCAAGGCCGGCGCGGTCTCGCGGGCACGCTACGCAATGCTCAGCCAGGCGATCAAGCGCATCCTCGAATACGCGATCCGCCGCGGCGGCACGACCCTGCGCGACTTCATCTCGCCCGATGGCGTGCCCGGCTATTTCGAACAGGAACTCTTCGTCTACGGAAGGGCC
>DAIMYT010000039.1:0-28342 GCA_036734345.1 Dokdonella sp.
GACCCCTACGTGAACCTGTGCCGGGTGCGCCTGAGCGGCAACCAGGCCAATGCCTACGGCGCAGGGTGGTTAACCACCGTTTACGACGCCACCAGTTTCACCCGCATCGTCGATTCGACCGTGCAGGGCAACAACAGTGTCGGCACCAGCAACGCGCATACCGGCGGCGTCTACCTGCAGGGAGGGCCGTTTTCGATTCGCGGCTCCACGTTCCGCGACAACCAGGCCGCCGGTTATGGCGGGCTTTCGATCTTCGATCACCAGACAGCCACCCTGGTGCGCGCCAGTGGCGACATCACCAACAGCACGTTTGTCGGCAACATCGCGCGTACCGGCCTCGGCGGGGCCATGAACCTGCGCGGCAGCGGCGGGCTGGTCCTGCAGAACCTGACCATCGCCAACAATGCGGCGCTTTGCGACGTCTGCTTCGCCGGCGGCATCAGCAACACGGCCGGACTGGCGATCACGATGCGCAACACGGTCTTCCTCAACAACACCGGCGGCAATCCCTACAATCCCTGGGCCCTGCTCAATCCGGTCAGCGGCAGCAACAACATGCAATGGCCGCAGATCCGGCCGGTCTCCAACCAGCCGGAACAGGCAGTGACGCCTGGGGCGTTGTTCGTTGATGCGCAACTCGGCGCGATCGCCAGCAACGGCGGCCTGACCCAGACCATGGCGTTGCCGGCGGGCTCGGCGGCCATCGATGCGGGTACCGCCATGGGTGCGCCGGCCACCGATCAGCGCGGCCAGGCTCGCTTCGGCGCCGTCGACATCGGCGCCTACGAATGGCAGCCCGACCCGATTTTCGCGGACGGCTTCGACTAGCCACGCAGGCCAAGCCCCGCAAGGCGATTCGTCCGGTGCTTGTATCGCGCCATTGCGCACGCAATGCCGCCAGGTTCCATGCCGTCATCCGCGGGCGGCTTCCGAAACTTCAATGGCAGGGTAGACTCGGGTTTTCGGACAGTCAGGGGGAAACCGGATGCGAAATCACGCCATGGGATTGCTGGTTGCAGGCTTTGCCGTGTTGTCGATGACAGGGGCGGGCTACCTGCCTGCTGCGGAACCGGTGCCCGAAACCGTCGTGCTCAAGGCGGCGCACCTGTTCGACGGGCGCAGCGGCAGACTGGACAGCCCCGGCCAGGTCGTCGTCAGCGGGAAGCGCATCGTCGCTATCGGAACGGATGCGCAGATTCCGGCCGGCAGCCGCGTCATCGACCTGGGCGATGCAACCCTGCTGCCGGGTTTCCTCGACGCGCACCCGCACATCGCCTACGACTACAACGAGAACTGGGCACAGGGTTTCTATGAGGGCATGTTGCGATTCCCGGTCGAGCAATCCTTCCACGCGGCGCGCAACGCACGAGCGACGCTGCAGGCCGGCGTCACCACCGTACGCGAAGTGGGTGCCGGTGATTTCATCGATGTGGCGCTGCGCAATGCCATCAACGAGGGACTGGTCGAGGGGCCGCGCATGCTGGTCGCGGCCCACGCCATCGGTTCGACCGGCGGACACTGCGACAGCTCGCCGATTCCGCCCGAGCGGGCCAAACCCGCTGGGCCGCTGGAGGGTGTCTGCAACGGGCCCGAGGAATGCCGCCTGGCGGTACGCCAGCAGATGAAGTTCGGCGCCGACCTGATCAAGATCTGTGCATCCGGTGGCGTGCTTTCGGAATCCGATCCGGTCGACGTGCCGCAACTGACGCCCGCGGAACTGGCGGCCATCATCGGCGAAGCACACACGTGGGGACGCAAGGTCGCGGCGCACAGCCACGGTGACCAGGCGGCAAAGCTGGCGGTCGAGGCGGGGATCGACTCCATCGAGCATGGCAGCTTCCTCAAGCCGGCAACCTTGCAACTGATGAAGCAGAAGAACGTCTACCTCGTGCCCACGCGCATGACCCAGGAATGGGTCGTGGAGAAAGCCGACACCTATCCGCCGAAGATCGCCGAAAAGGCCAGGGCGGCGGGCAAGGCACACGGCGAGATGTTCCGAAACGCGCTGAAAATCGGCGTGCCGATCGCCTTCGGAACGGATGCGGCGGTCTATCCGCACGGACTGAATGCGCGCGAGTTCGGCGACTACGTGAAACTGGGCATGAGCCCGGCAGCGGCTTTGCAGACGAGCAGCCTGGGCGCGGCGCGCCTGCTTGGGATCGATGCGGAGACCGGCACGCTCGAGACGGGCAAGCTCGCCGATATCGTCGCCGTGCCCGGAGACGTGCTGGCGGACATCCGAGCGACCGAGCGACCGACGCTGGTCATGAAACAGGGCCGGATCGTGCGCGGGTCGGAACAGGGTCCGCATTGAATGTGGATTCGCGCTTGCATGCGCCTGCTTCACCGCCATATGTACGAAGAGGGCATGCAAGTGCTCCGCGCTCCCGCGCATGCCGTGCGGACGCGTATGTGTTTGTAGCGACACAGGTATCTGGTTCCATGGACACGCGTCGCGTATAGTCAAGTTTCGACTTTCCTGGTGGAATTTCATGTTCGATTCAATCGTCACCTTCCTGACCAACGGCCTGACCCATGCGTCGTGGCCGATGCTCGTGGTCTATTTCATCGTCGTTTCCCAGTTCACGATCTTCTCCGTGACCCTGTACCTGCATCGCAGCCAGGCGCATCGCGGCGTCGATTTCCATCCGGTGCTGGCCCACTTCTTCCGTTTCTGGGCCTGGTTCTCGACGGCGATGGTGACCAAGGAATGGGTGGCCATCCATCGCAAGCATCACGCCAAGTGCGAGACCGCCGAGGATCCGCACAGCCCGCAGTTCTATGGCATCAAGAAGGTGCTCCTGGACGGCGTGGATCTGTATCGCCAGGCCCGCAAGGACGGCGAGACCACCGAAAAGTACGGCAGGGGCACACCGGACGACTGGATCGAGCGCAATGTCTATGCGCGCTATCCCGAGATCGGCCCGACCCTGATGCTGTTCCTTTCCTTTGCCCTGTTCGGGCTCTGGGGAGTCGTGATCTGGGCAGGCCAGATGATCTGGATTCCGTTCATGGCTGCCGGCGTCGTCAACGGCCTCGGCCACTGGTGGGGATATCGCAACGTCGAGAGCGACGATACCTCGACCAACCTGACGCCCTGGGGCCTGATCATCGGTGGCGAGGAACTGCACAACAACCACCATGCATTCCCGAGTTCGGCCAAGTTCGCCCTGCGCAGTTTCGAATTCGACATTGGCTGGGCCATGATCCGGACCTTCGAAACGGTCGGAATGGCGAAGGTGCTGCGCGTTGCTCCGTCCCTGGATATCCGTGAAGACATCCATGCCCCGGACAACGACACGATCAAGGCCTTGCTCACGCACAAGTTCCAGGTCATGACCGACTATTTCCGCGGTGTCACCGCGCCGACGCTGCGCGAAGAGGCCGCCAATGCCGGAGCCAGCCTGAAGGAACTGCCGCGGCGATTGCGCAAGGCGCTCTCGAGCGGCGGGCGCTGGCTGGACAATGATGGACGCGAGCGGCTCGGAACCTGGGTCAGCCAGCGGCCGGCCATGGCCACGGTGATGGACTACCGGCGCCGCCTGCACGAATTGATGGAAGGGCGCAATGGCGAGGCCATGCTCGAAGGACTCAAGCAGTGGTGCCGCGAAGCCGAAGCCAGTGGCATCCGCGCATTGCAGGAGTTCGCCAACCGCATCAAGGGTTACCGGCTGGCGCATTCGATCTGACGCCTCGCTGCCGGATTTCCCGACAGTCTGAAAACGCCCGCCTCGCGCGGGCGTTTTCTTTTTCCGGATCGTGCCTTGGGCAGTCCAGCCTGGTCCGCAACTTGCTACATTGCGTTGCGCCGGCCGACCAATCCGCCGGCGCGCAAGCGCCCACCATCCAATCAGACCACAGGTGACCTCATGTCCAGGAAAAGCCGATTCATGCTGCTCGCATCATTGCTCATCGCGTTGGTCGCCACGCCGGCGCTCGCCGAGCGTACCGATTCCAAGATCATCATCGTCAACAAGTCGAAGTGGGCGATTCACGAGATGTACTTTTCGCCCACCGACGAGACGGAGTGGGGCGAGGACCAGTTGGGCAGCCAGACCATCGAGACCGGCGACCAGTTCACCCTGACCGGGGTCCCGTGCGACAAGTGGGACGTCAAGGTCGTCGACGAGGATGGCGACGAGTGCGTCGTGCAGAACGTGGCCCTGTGTGCCGACGCCGACAAATGGGTGATCAAGGACAGCGACCTGCTGGCGTGCCAGGCGGCAAGTGACTGAACGGACGTGCCGTAGGACGGATCACGGAGAACCCGCCGATGGCGGGTTCTCCTTGCTGAGGACCTCCTGCTGCGCGCCGCTCAGGATGCCTTTGCCAGGGCCATGGATTCGCGGTCGTCGCCTTTTCCTCCACTGATGATGTGCAGATCGCGCTGCGGAAACGGAATGCTCACGCCCGCCTGGTCGAAGCGTTTCTTGATCTGCTCGGTCAGTTCGCAACGGGTCGCGAAGTAATCCGCGTTCCCCACATGGCAACGGATGCCGAGGTTGACGCTGCTTTCGGCCAGCTCATAGACCAGGACATTCGGCGCAGGTTCGGCAAGGATGCGCGAATCGGCCTGCATGATTTCAAGGGCGATCGAACGCGCCTTGTCGATGTCGTCTCCATAGCCGATGCCGATGACCAATTCGACGCGCCGCATGGTGTCGGGGGTCAGGTTGATGATCGAGTCGTTGGTTATCAGCGCATTGGGCAGGGTGATGACCTGGTTGTCCGCGCCGCGCAGCCGGGTCTGGAAAATGCTGACCATCTCGACCTTGCCGGTGACGCCGTTGATGGTGACCACGTCGTTGACGTGGAATGGCTTGAGCGTAACCAGCATGACGCCCGAGGCAATGTTGGACAGTGAATCCTTGAGCGCCAGGCCAATGGCCAGGCCCGCGGCACCCAGCACGGCGAACATCGACGTCATCGGGACACCAAGGACCTGGACGACCGCAAGCAGCAGGACGACCTGCAGGACGACCAGCACGATGCGCCCGAGGAACAGGGCCGCCGTCGACTCGAGCTGGCTGCTCCGCAGCTTGCCGCCAATCCAGTCGGCAAGGACCCTGGCGATCTTCAGCCCGATCAGCAGCAGGGCGAGGGCGCCGAGCAGCCGGCCGCCGACGAGTATTCCCAAATCCACCCATTTTGCGTGTTCGGGTGCGAGCAACCAATCCATCATGACCATCCTCCTCTAGCAAGGAAACCGGGTGCGCCTGACGGCACACGGCCGGGCCAGTGTAGCGAGCCGACGATTAACGACGGCCTGATCGGGTTCGTGCAGGGTCGCGCTATGCTTGCCTGATGACGATCCTGACCGTGCCCTTTTTCGGGCTTGCGAACCGAAACGAACTCCATCCACCGTGCCGCGTGCGCCGGCACGCTGTCAACGACGAAGGCCGGGGCAGGAGGTGATGCGAACCTGGCTGCTTGTCGCGTTGTTGCTGGCGACGGCGCTGCTGTGGCGCCAGCAGGCCGGGCATCGCGAGGCTGGTGCCGAGGTCGTCGCCGGCAAGCGGCATGACGACAAGACAGTAGCGCTCCCTGCGCGATCTTCAGAGCCGGGTCCATCGCGATCCGGCGCAGCAGCGCAGGAGAGCCCGGCAGTAGCATCGGCCACGACGACGGCCGACGCGGGCATGTCGGCGATGCACGCGATCCAGCTTTCGCAGCCATGCCTTGCCGGCACCGCCCGGGCGGCCAGGACCGGCAAGGTCGCGATCCATCGCTGGAAGGATGAAAAGGGAATCGTGCATTTTTCCGATCAGGCGCCAGCGGGTCCGATGCATGATCATCGCCTGATTGAAGTCGGAGGCCTGCCTTCGGTGGTCGTCAGGGCCACCGGATACGACGTGAACCTTCCGGACTTTCTATCCCAGCGCGCCGTCGCCGACGCCCAGGCCATCGAGGGCGTGCTGCGCAACAGCCTTGGCGTGGCGGGGGAGTCGGGCCTCGCGCTCGACATCGAGTTCATCGCGTCCGCCGAGGCGTATGCGCAGCGAGTCGGCGATCCGCTCATGGCCGGAACCGACGGAACCTATTCATCGCGGGACCGGACCATCCACGTGCGCCTGCAGGAAAGCGACGAGGCAAACTTCCGCGTTCTTCGCCACGAGATCGTCCACGCGCTGGTCCACGAACGGATAGGCAACCTGCCAACCGCCCTCAACGAGGGCATGGCGAGCTACTTCGAGCGCGCACAGGTGTCGGGCATGGGCGCCCAGGTGGCGCTCGACGAAACCAGCGAAAGCCTGCGCGCGGCAGCGGTTGCAACCGACGGCAGGGAAGAGCTTGTCGACCTGCTGGCCCGGGGCGGCGCCGATTTCTACGCTTCGGGTCGCGAACAGCGCTATCTGCGCGCCTTCGCACTGGTTGCGGTGCTGATGCAAAGCCCCGAGGGTCGACATGCCCTGGCCGGGTTGCTCGCGGGGCAGCGAGAGAATCCCTGCCAGCCGGTCGCCGCGGAACGCATCCTCGACCAGAGTTACCCGGGCGGCCTGGCCAGGCTCGCGTCCGACTGGGCGCGCTGGCTGCGCGCACCGGGGCGATCCGTGCAAGCCTACTGACTCGCCGCCACGACCGTGCAATGGCTGCGGAGGCCCGGATCTGGCCGGTCGGCAGGCTTAGCCTTGCAGTGCCAGCGATACCCTCAGGGCTGCCCGACCTTGCCGAGGGAGCCTGAATCCCTTACTATCCGCGCCCCTTCGCCGTTACCGCGCGAAGATTCTTGCCTCACCGCTGGTCGGGAGGCTGCCCCCGCACTCTTGTGCGGACACCCAAAAGGAAATGCCATGCGTCATTATGAAGTCGTGTTCCTGGTCCATCCGGACCAGAGTGAGCAAGTGCCGGCCATGATCGATCGTTACAAGACGATGATCGAGGCGGACGGCGGCAAGATCCATCGCCTCGAAGACTGGGGCCGTCGCCAGCTCGCGTTCCCGATGCAGCACCTGGCCAAGGCACATTACGTCCTGCTGAACATCGAAGTCAGCCAGACCGTGCTCGACGAACTGCTCTCGGGCTTCCGTTTCAACGATGCCGTGCTTCGCCACCTGGTGATCAAGCGCGATGAGGCGGTCACGGAAATGTCCGCGATCATGAAGAACAAGGATGACAAGGGCGATCGTCGCCGTCGCGACGACGATGGCGGTTTTGGTGGTGATGATTCCGATGATCGTGGCAGCCGCCCCGACCGTCCCGAGCGCGTCGACCGCAATGCGGACGCCGCCGAATCTTCCGCTTCCAGCGCCGACTGACGCCCCAGAATCCAGGAGTAGCACCCATGTCCAAGTTCTTCCGCCGCAAGAAGTTCTGCCGCTTTACCGCCGAAGACGTCGTCGAGATCGACTACAAGGATCTCAACCTGCTTCGCCAGTACGTCACCGAGACCGGCAAGATTGTCCCCAGCCGGATCACCGGCACCAAGGCGCGCTACCAGCGCCAGCTCGCCATCGCCGTGCAGCATGCCCGGTTCCTGGCCCTGCTGCCTTACAGCGACAGCCATTGATCTGATACGCGGCCCGCGATCGCGGGTCGATTCGGACAGCGCAAGCTGCGCCGGAATGATCCGGCGCTAACGAATTGGAGTTCCCCCATGCAATTGATCCTTCTGCAGAAAGTAAAGAACCTCGGCAACCTTGGCGACAAGGTCAACGTGAAGCCGGGCTACGGCCGCAATTACCTCGTTCCGCAGGGCAAGGCCGTTCCGGCCACCGCCGACAACCTTGCCAATTTCGAGACGCGCCGTGCCGAATACGAGGCCAAGGCCAACCAGCAACTGGGCGCCGCGGAAGCGCGCAAGGCCCAGTTCGATGGCGCCGACGCCGTCACCATCAAGGCCAATGCGAGCACCGAAGGCAAGTTGTTCGGCTCGGTCGGGCCGCGTGATATCGCCGAAGCGTTCACCGCCGCCGGATTCGCCCTCGACAAGAACGAAGTCGTGCAGGGCGAAGGCCCGATCCGCCACATCGGCGAATTCGAGGTCCGCGTGCACCTGCACGCCGACGTCAACGCGACGGTCAAGGTGGTCGTGGTACCGGAAAACTGATCCGCGGCTCCATCGCGGCATCGAACGACGGGCGCCTTCACGGCGCCCGTTTTCGTTCCGGCGCATGCAAACTGCACAGCTTATGCACAGGGTTGTTCTCTGTTGGTGAGACGCACTGCTGCGTATGATCGAAGCACGCCGCATCCGCGATCCGAGCAAAGCCCATGGTCACCTCCGCAGAACGCAAGCCCGCCCCGAACATCGAGACCTTGCGGGTGCCTCCGCATTCGATCGACGCGGAGCAGGCCGTACTCGGCGGCCTCATGCTGGCGCCGGAATCCTGGGAGCGCGTGGCCGACCGCATCGCCGAGGACGATTTCTACCGTCGCGACCATCGCCTGATCTTCCGGGCGATAAGCCAGCTCAGCGAGAAGGACCAACCCTGCGATGCGGTAACGCTCGGCGAATGGTTCGAGTCGCAAGGGATGGCCGAGCAGGTCGGTGGCATCGCCTATGTCATCGAACTGGCGAATTCGACGCCGAGCGCGGCCAACATCGTCGCCTATGCCGATATCGTTCGCGAAAAGTCCGTGTTGCGCCAGCTGATCGACACCGGAACGGAGATTACCGGCGATGCCTTCCAGCCGGAAGGGCGGACCAGCCAGGAATTGCTCGAGACGGCAGAGCAGAAGGTATTCCGCATCGCCGAGGCCGGCTCGCGCGGACGCAAGGGTTTCGTGTCCATGCGTGCGGCGGTGAAGGACGCCTTCCAGATCCTCCACCACCGCTACGAAAACCGCGGAACGATCACCGGATTGCCGACCGGTTACACCGACCTCGACGAAATGACGACGGGCCTGCAGCCATCGGACCTGATCATCGTCGCTGCGCGCCCGTCGATGGGCAAGACGGCGCTGGCCCTGAACATGGCCGAGAACGCGGCCATGCGCACCAAGAAAGCCGTCGCCGTCTTCTCGATGGAAATGTCCTCCTCGCAGCTGGCCTTCCGCCTGATTTCCTCGATGGGCCGGATCAACCAGCAGCACTTGCGGACCGGCGACCTGGCCGAAGAGGAATGGCCGCGCGTGACCAGCGCGATCACGATGCTCAGCGAAGCGAAGATCTTCATCGACGACACGCCCGCCCTGTCGCCGGGCGAGTTGCGCGCGCGTTCGCGGCGCCTCAAGCGCGAGCATGACCTCGGCCTGATCGTGATCGATTACCTGCAATTGATGCAGGTGCCCGGAAACAAGGAGAATCGCGCCACCGAAATTTCAGAAATATCGCGTGGACTGAAGGCCCTCGCCAAGGAACTGAATGTCCCGGTGATCGCACTTTCGCAGCTCAACCGGTCGCTTGAACAGCGCACCGACAAGAAACCGATGATGTCGGACCTGCGCGAATCCGGCGCCATCGAGCAGGATGCCGACGTGATCATGTTCATCTACCGCGACGAGTACTACAACCCGGATTCGCCGGAAAAGGGCGTTGCCGAGATCATCATCGGCAAACAGCGAAACGGCCCGACCGGTTCGGTCAAGCTTGCCTTCCTTGGCCAGTTCACGCGCTTCGAGAACCTGGCGGTCGACCGCTACACGGAACACTTCGAGTGAGCCGAGCGACCAGCGCGACGATCCATCTCGGCGCACTGCGTGACAACCTGCGCCGATCGCGCGAACTGGCCCAGACCGCCAAGGTCATGGCCGTGGTCAAGGCGGACGGCTACGGTCATGGCCTGGAGCGGGTCGCCGGTGCGCTGCACGAGGCCGATGCATTCGGCGTCGCCTGCATCGCCGACGGACAACGCCTGCGTGCGGCCGGAATCAGCCAGCGCATCGTGGTTCTCTCGGGCATCGACGAGGCGGCCGACATCGCCGAGATGCACCGCCTCGGCCTCGAGTCGGCGATCCATCACGCATCGCAAATCGACTGGCTGCAGCATGACCGGGATCCTCGCCCGTTGCGGGTCTGGCTCAAGCTGGATACCGGCATGCACCGGCTGGGGTTTCCGCCAGCGCAGGCCCGCCAGGCCTATGCGCGCCTGCGCGCCTTGCCGAATGTGAATCCCGACATTGGCCTGATGACCCATCTTGCCAATTCCGACGTTTTCGGCGATGCCCAGACGGCGTCGCAAATCGAGAGTTTCGATCGCCTTGCCGGCGACCTTCCAGGTCCGCATTCCCTGTCCAATTCGGCGGGCCTGCTCGGCTGGCCGCAGGCACGCGGGCACTGGGCACGGCCTGGCGGGTTGCTCTATGGCATTTCCGTCATCGAAGGTAGCCACGCCAGCCAGTTCGGATTCCGGCCGGCAATGACCCTGACCAGCAAGCTGGTTGCCATCAATCGCATCGCCAGGGGTGAATCGATCGGCTACGCCGCCACCTGGACCTGCCCGGAGGACATGGATATCGGCGTAGTCCAGATCGGCTACGGCGACGGCTATCCGCGCTCCGCCACGGCGGGTACGCCGGTGCTGGTCAACGGGCGTCGCGCCTCGATCGTCGGACGCGTTTCGATGGACCTGATCACGGTTGACCTGCGCAAGCACGGCGACGCGAGGATTGGCGATGGCGTGGTCCTGTGGGGCAGGCAGTTGCCGGTCGAGGAAGTCGCGGCTTGCGCCGGAACCATCGGCTATGAGCTGGTCTGCGGGATGACGCGCCGCGTGCGTTTCCTCGAGGACCTGGACTGACATGGCCAAGGCAAGGACCGCCTATGTCTGCGCCGAGTGCGGAGGCGAGCACTCGAAATGGCAGGGGCAGTGCGCGGAGTGCGGGGTCTGGAACAGCCTGTCGGAAATTACCCTCGAGTCCGCCGCAAAGCCGGCAGCCGGTGGCGTCCGCCGCGGCGGTTACGCCGGCGCGCTCGATGCACCGAAAGTAACCCGCCTGGCCTCGATCGCCGGCGATGCCGACCAGCGCCAGGCGACCGGCATCGGCGAACTCGACCGCGTCCTCGGCGGCGGACTGGTCGGCGGATCGGTGGTCCTGATTGGCGGCGATCCCGGCATCGGCAAGTCGACCCTGCTGCTGCAGATGCTCGGCGCCATCGGTGCGCGCATGCGTGGCCTCTACGTCACTGGCGAAGAAAGCCTCGCCCAGGTGGCGGCGCGGGGGCGGCGCCTGGGCATAGAACTGGAAGGGCTCGAAGCGCTGGCCGAGACCTCGATCGAACGCATCCTCGCCGAAGCGGCCTCCAGCAAGCCGGAAGTCCTCATCATCGATTCGATCCAGACCATCTGGACCGAATTGCTCAGCGCGGCACCCGGTTCGGTCAGCCAGGTGCGCGAATCGGCTGCGCGGCTGGTGCGCTTTGCCAAGGAAAGCGGGACCAGCGTTTTCCTGGTCGGACATGTGACCAAGGAAGGCGGCATTGCCGGTCCGCGCGTGCTCGAGCACATGGTCGATGCCGTGCTGTATTTCGAGGGTGAGTCCGGCAGCCGTTTCCGCATCCTGCGCGCGTTCAAGAACCGCTTCGGAGCGGTCAACGAACTCGGCGTGTTCGCCATGTCGGAGAAGGGATTGAAGGAAGTGCCCAATCCATCGGCGATCTTCCTGTCGGCTCACGCGCAACCGACGCCCGGCAGCGCGGTCATGGTGACCCGCGAAGGAACGCGCCCGCTGCTGGTCGAAGTGCAGGCGCTGGTCGATGCCTCGCCACTGGCCAATCCGCGCCGCGTCACCCTGGGCCTCGAGCAGAACCGCCTGGCCATGTTGCTCGCCGTCCTCCACCGCCATGGCGGCGCGGCAGTATTCGACCAGGATGTGTTCGTCAACGTGGTCGGCGGAATCCGCGTGCAGGAGACGGCCGCCGACCTGCCGGTCTTGCTGGCCGTGCTCTCGAGCTTTCGCGATCGCGCGCTGCCCGACAAGCTGGTGGCATTCGGCGAGGTCGGCCTGTCCGGCGAGATCCGGCCTGTGCCGAATGGCGAGGAGCGTTTGCGCGAGGCGGCCACGCACGGATTCCGCCATGCGATCGTGCCGCGCGCCAATGCACCGAAAAAATCGCGCATCGGTGAACTGCAGATAATCGCCGTCGACCGACTCGGCGATGCACTCTCGGCGACCGCCGAGCTCTAGCCTGCGGCGGGTCTCGTCATCCTGCGACAGCGCGATGCAGGACCATTTCCAGCACGAACTTGCTGCCGAAGAACGCGAGCAGGAGGACGGTCATTCCGATCAGGGTCAGGCGCACCGCGCGACCACCGCGCCAGCCCCAGCGCCAGCGTCCGAACAGCAGCACCCCGAACACCAGCCATGATGCGATGGAAAGAATGGTCTTGTGCGCCAGATGCTGGGCAAACAGGTCGTCGACAAAGAGCACGCCGCTGACCAGGGTCAGGGTCAGGAAGACGAATCCGGTGCCGATCAGGCGGAACAGCAGGGACTCGGTCAGGGTCAGCGGCGGCAGGGCGCGGATCAGGCCCGAGTCGAGCCTGTGGCGGCGCAATGCGCGCTCCTGCAGGGCGAGCAGGATGGCGAGCAGCGCGGCGACGCTGAGCAGGCTGTAGGCGAGCAGGGCGAATGTCACATGCAGCTTGATCTGCCATTCCATCGGTTGCGGCGTGCTGGGCGAGGCAACGAACACGTCGAGGCCGAGCAGCAGGGCCGCGAGCGGAAACACGATGACGCCGAGGGCGACCACCGGTCGGAACAGGTTGACCAGCAGGGTCAGCGCGGCCAGGCCGAGGCCGACCAGCGACAGCGACGCGAAGAAGTGCAGGTCGAGGCCGCCGCGATGCATGCCGAACATCAGGGTGGCGTGGACCAGGGCGGCCAGCGTGGCCAGGCCGAGGCCGATGCCGCGCGCCGGCGCCGGCAGGCGGGCGATCGGCAAGGCGAGAATGATGGTAGCGATCAGGTAGTCGGCGATCGCGAACAGGCTGAGCAGGGTGTTGGGCATGTCGGCGAGTTTCGCACAGGCACCGTCGGGCGTGAATCCGCAACCATTCCAGCGATGCCGGACTCCGCCCAGCCTTGGCCCGCGCCGCCAGCAATGCGCTGATATACTTCGCGGCTACGTTTTCATCGGTTCAATGCCCCATGTTCGAATCCCTGAGCCAGCGCCTTTCCTCCACCGTCGAGCGCCTGCGCGGCCGAGGCCGCCTGACCGAAGCCAATATCCGCGAATCGATGCGCGAAGTGCGCATCGCGCTGCTGGAGGCCGACGTCGCCTTGCCCGTGGTGCAGGCGCTGATCCAGCGTGTCCAGGTGCGCGCCATCGGCCAGGAGGTCCTGAAGAGCCTGACCCCCGGCCAGGCCCTGATCAAGGTCGTGCGCGACGAGCTGACGGTCGTCATGGGCACGGTCAATACCGACCTGAACCTGGCGGCCGCGCCGCCGGCCATCGTCCTCGTCGCCGGCCTGCAGGGCGCAGGCAAGACCACGACCGTGGCCAAGCTGGCCCGCTTCCTGCGCGAGCGCAAGAAGAAGAAGGTCATGGTGGTCAGTTGCGACGTCTACCGGCCAGCGGCCATCGAGCAACTGCGCACGCTCGCCGGCCAGGTCGATGTCCTGTTCCATCCGTCGTCGGCGGAGCAGTCCCCGCTGGCGATCGCTGCAGCGGCACTGGATGCGGCGAAGAAGAATTTCGCCGATGTGCTGATCGTCGATACCGCCGGACGCCTGCACGTCGACACGGAAATGATGGACGAGATCAAGGCTCTGCATGCCTCGCTCGATCCGGTCGAAACCCTGTTCGTGGTCGACGCCATGACCGGCCAGGATGCGGCGAATACGGCCAAGGCGTTTTCCGATGCGCTGCCGCTGACCGGCGTGATCCTGACCAAGACCGATGGCGATGCACGCGGCGGCGCCGCGCTGTCCGTGCGCTATATCACCGGCCGGCCGATCAAGTTCGTCGGTGCCGGAGAAAAAACCGACGCGCTCGAGCCCTTTCATCCTGACCGCCTGGCGCAGCGAATACTCGGCATGGGCGACGTACTGTCGCTGGTCGAGGAAGTGGAGCGCAAGGTCGACCAGGAAAAGGTCCAGAAGCTGGCCGAGAAGGTCATCAAGGGCAAGCGCTTCGACCTCAACGACATGAAGACCCAGCTTGAGCAGATGGTCAACATGGGCGGCATGGCTTCGCTGATCGACAAGCTGCCGGGCATGGGCGCGATGTCCGAGCAGGTCAAGTCGAAGGTCAACGACAAGCAGGTCCATCACATGATCGCCATCATCAATTCGATGACCAAGAAGGAACGCCGTCATCCCGACCTGCTCAAGGGCTCGCGCCGGGCTCGCGTTGCGCGCGGATCCGGCCAGCAACCGGCCGATGTGAACCGCCTGCTCAAGCAGTACCAGCAGATGGAAAAGATGATGTCCAAGCTTGGCAGCGGCGGCATCAAGGGCATGATGCGGCAAATGAAGGGTGCCATGCGCGGCATGGGCGGGCCCGGCGGATTCCAGCCGCCACACTAGGTCGTGGATTTCCTGCGCAGGCCGGTACCGGCCGATGGAGCCCGATCCGGCAGTTGCCCTTGTCGGCAGGAAGTTCGGGCAACTCCTTGCAGGGCTTTCATTTTCCTGCAATTCCGCTAAAATAGCCGGCTCCCTTGGCCCGACCCGGTTGTTTCCCGGCGTGCGCGCCGGAAACTTCAGCAATATCAGAGAGATACCATGGTCAAGATTCGCCTTTCACGTGGCGGCGCCAAGAAGCGCCCGTTCTATCACATCGTTGTTGCCGACCAGCGCGACGCGCGCGACGGTCGCAATATCGAGCGCGTTGGCTACTACAACCCGATCGCAACCGGCCAGGACGTCAAGCTCCAGCTCGATACCGAGCGCGTCCAGCAGTGGATCGCCAAGGGTGCGCAGCTGACCGAAAAGGTCAAGGCACTGTACAAGTCGGCATCCAAGCAGGCTGTGCCGGCGGCGTGATCGCGGCGGGTGACCGGTGGATCCTGGTAGGCAGGATCGTCGGGCTGCACGGTGTGGCGGGCGAGGTGAAACTCGAGTCCTATACCGAACCGCGAACGCAGATTTTCCGCTACCAGCCCTGGCTGCTGTGTACGACTTCCGGCAACACCGAGATTTCCGGTTGCCGGGGCAGGGAGCAAGGCAAGGGCATCGTCGCGACGTTGCCCGAGGTGACCGACCGGGATCGCGCGGCGAGTCTGGTGGGAAGCGAGATAAAGGTCAGGCGATCGGTTCTTCCAGAGCCAAAGCCTGGCGAGTACTACTGGACCGACCTCGAAGGACTTGAAGTCGTAACCATCGAAGACGTTTCGCTGGGCAGGATTTCGCATCTGCTTTCAACCGGCGCCAACGACGTGATGGTGGTCCGCGACGGCGAGCGTGAAAGGCTGTTGCCCTTCGTGCTTGATCAATACGTGAAGACTGTGGATTTCGATGCCGGCCGCGTGACGGTCGACTGGGATCCGGAGTTCTAGAAGCCAGACTTTCGGAATAGGGCGCGATGCGCATCGACGTCATCACGCTGTTCCCGGAATTCATCGATTCCTGTGCGGGAATCGGCGTGGTGGGAAGGGCGCAGGAGCGGGGCCTGTTGCAGGTGGTTGCCTGCAACCCCCGGGATTTCGCGACCGACAACCACCGAACGGTCGATTCCCGGCCATTCGGCGGCGGGCCCGGCATGCTGATGACGATCGCGCCGCTGCGCGATGCGCTGAATGCGGTGCGAGCAGCCTCGGAAGAGCCTGCCAGAGTGGTTTACCTGAGTCCGCAGGGAGCGCGGCTCACGCAGGAAAAGGTCGAGGCATTCGCGCGGCTGGATCGGTTGATCCTGGTTTGCGGTCGCTACGAAGGCGTCGACGAGCGCGTGCTGGAAAACCTGGTCGACGAGGAATTGTCGATCGGCGATTACGTCCTCTCGGGAGGCGAGCTGGCAGCGGCGGTCGTGATCGACGCGGTGGGCCGGTTGCAGGATGGCGCATTGAACGATGCGCAGTCGGCGGAGCAGGATTCCTTTACCGGAGGCCTGCTTGATTGTCCGCACTACACGCGCCCGGTCAGCGACGCGTTGGGCGACGTGCCGGAGGTTTTGATGTCGGGTGATCACGCGATGATCCGGCGTTGGCGACGCAAGCAGGCGCTGGGCAGGACCTGGTTGCGGCGCCCCGATTTGCTGGCACGCGTGCAACTCGATGACGAGGCCCGCGCGCTGCTCGAAGAATTCCGCCGCGAACATCGGGCGGCGATGGAATAGCAGGGCGGCCAGTGCCGGGCCTGCACGATGAATCTAACGATACTGGTGAATGCCATGAACCTCCTCCAACAATTCGAAGCAGAACAGATCACCCGCACCCTTCCGCAGTTCAGCCCCGGCGATACCGTCGTGGTCAACGTGAAGGTCAAGGAAGGCAACCGCGAGCGCGTGCAGGCTTATGAAGGCGTGGTCATCGCCAAGAAGAACGCCGGCCTGAGCTCCGCCTTTACCGTGCGCAAGATGTCCCATGGCACCGGTGTCGAGCGCGTCTTCCAGTCGCACAGCCAGATCATCGAGTCGGTGGTGGTCAAGCGCCGCGGTTCGGTGCGTGGCGCCAAGCTCTACTACCTGCGCGGCCTGCAGGGCAAGAAGGCGCGCATCAAGGAAGACCTCAGTACGCCGATCACGGCAGCGGAATAACGGTATTTCCGTCTTGGAGCATTGAGTCGCGTCTGTGCTCCTCGTCGCAGTACGGCCGCCGCAAGGCGGCCGTATTGTTTTTTTCGCGAATCCCGTGTTTGAGCCGGGGCAGTTGAAAAGGGTGTCTTTTACCCCCACCAGCAGGTCAGATCCTTTCACCCAGGTCCCTGCCCATGAGTACAACCACCGAAACCCGCAAATTCGAAGCTGAAGTCGCCCAGGTCCTGCACCTGGTCACGCACTCGCTGTATTCGCACAAGGAAATCTTCCTTCGCGAGCTGATCTCGAATGCCTCCGATGCCTGCGACAAACTCCGCTTCGAGTCCCTGGCACATCCCGACTGGGTTGCCGAGGACTCCGAACTGCACATCGATGTTTCCTACGACGCCGAAGCACGCACCCTCAGCGTGCACGACAACGGCATCGGCATGGATCGCGAAGAACTGGTAGCCAACCTCGGCACCATTGCCAGTTCCGGAACGCGACGCTACCTCGAATCATTGGCTGCGGAGAGCAAGGCGGACAGCCGCCTGATTGGCCAGTTCGGCGTCGGTTTCTACTCGGCCTTCGTGGTCGCCGACAGGGTCAGCGTCACCAGCCGGCGCGCGGGAGCCGCCACGGGCGAAGGCGTGCGCTGGGAGAGCGACGGGCAGGGCGAATACACGCTCGAAACGGTCGAACTCGACCGGCGCGGCACCACCGTGGTGCTGCACCTGAAGGCGGACGAGGGCGAATTCCTCGAGGACTGGAAACTGCGCAGCCTGATCTCGCGCTACTCGGACCATATCGGCTTTCCGATCCGCATGCCCAGGCAGGTGGATGGCAAGCCCTCCGATGAATGGGAGACGGTCAATTCGGCCTCGGCCCTGTGGACGCGCCCGAAAAGCGAACTCAAGGACGAGGACTACCAGAACTTCTACAAGTCGCTCAGCCACGATTTCAGCGATGCGTTGACCTGGACGCACAATCGCGTCGAGGGCAACCAGAACTTCACCTCGCTGCTGTTCGTCCCGGCCAAGGCGCCGTTCGATTTCATGAACGGCCGCGAGGAGCGCAAGGGCCTCAAGCTCTACATCCGCCGCGTGTTCATCATGGATGCCAGCGAACAGCTGCTTCCGGCCTACCTCCGCTTCGTCCGCGGCGTCGTCGATTCCGACGACCTCCCGCTCAATGTCAGCCGCGAAATACTGCAGCAGAACCGCCAGGTGGAACGCATCCGCGGCGCCTGCACCAAGCGCGTCCTTGACCTGCTCGACAAGCTGGCGGCCGACGAACCGGCGAAGTACACGACCTTCTGGAGCGCGTTTGGCGGCGTACTCAAGGAAGGCATCGCCGAAGATGCCGGCAACCGGGAGCGCATCGCCAGGCTGCTGCGATTCGCCTCGACGCATTCGGAGGGTGCCGCGCCGACGGTTTCGCTGGATGATTACATCGGGCGCATGAAGGCCGGGCAGGAAGTGGTCTGGTACATCACCGCGGATTCCTACGCCGCGGCCAAGGGCAGTCCGCAACTCGAGGCGCTCAGGGCGCAGGGTGTCGAGGTCCTGCTGATGTCCGATCGCATCGACGAATGGATGGCCGGTTACCTGACCGAGTACGCGGGCAAGAAGCTGCGCCACGTCGGCAAAGGCGAGATGGAACTCGACTCGGCCGCCAGCGAAGCGCACAAGGCCAGCGAGGAAGCGGCTTCGGGCCTGGTGACCCGGCTCAAGACGCTGCTCGGCGATCGTGTCCGCGACGTCAAGGTCAGCAAGCGACTGACCGAATCGCCGTCTTGCCTGGTCCTCGACGAGTACGACATGGCCCTGCACCTGCGTCGTGTCCTCAAGCAATCCGGGCATGAGATGCCGGATTCCGTCCCCGTGCTCGAGATCAATCCGGGCCATGCCTTGCTCAAGCGGTTCGAGGCGGAGACCGACGACGGCCGTGCCAGCGACCTGGCCCTGTTGCTGCTCGAACAGGCCCAGGTGGCGGAGGGTGCCCAGCTCGAGGATCCTGCCGCGTTCGTGCAGCGCCTCAACAGGGTCCTCCTCGGCCAGCCACCCAACACCGGGAGCTGACGCACCCGTGCGTTCATGGCCAACCTGAGGGCTTCGATCCGGGTTATCGTATGAGTCGGCGCGCGAGAATATCGCGCGCCGTTTCTCAATAAAAACCAATGGGTTGCGATGAAGATTGAAACCAAGTTGCCAAAAGTGGGGACAACCATCTTCACGGTCATGAGCCAGCTTGCGGCGAGCCACAAGGCGGTGAACCTGGGCCAGGGTTTTCCCGATTTCGACGGTCCCCAGGCCTTGCGCGACGCGCTGACCGAGGCGATGAACTCGGGCAAGAACCAGTACGCGCCGGCCACCGGATGGCCTGCTCTGCGCCAGCAAATCGCGCTGAAGAGCGAGGCCCTGTACCAGTGCAAGGTCGACGCCGATGCCGAAGTGACGGTGACCTCGGGCGCGACCGAAGCGCTGTTTGCCGCGATCGCGGCGGTCGTGAGGACGGGCGACGAAGTGATCGTGCTCGATCCATGCTACGACTGCTATGAACCGGCGATCGAATTAAACGGCGGCATCGCCGTCCACCTCGCCCTGAGCCCGCAGGATTTCTCCGTCGACTGGCAACGCGTCCGCGATGCGATTTCGCCGCGCACGCGCATGATCATCGTCAACACGCCGCACAATCCGTCCGGGGCGGTATTCGCCGCAGCCGACCTCGATGCGCTGGCAGACATCACGCGCGACACGGATATCCTCGTCCTCTCCGATGAGGTCTACGAACACATCGTCTTCGACGGCATGGCGCACCAGAGCGTGTTGCGGCACGCGGAGCTCGCGGCGCGCAGCTTCGTCGTCAGCTCGTTCGGCAAGACCTACCACTGCACGGGCTGGAAGGTCGGCTACTGCATCGCGCCGGCGCGATTGAGCGCCGAGCTGCGCAAGGTCCACCAGTACCTGACCTTCTGCACGTTCACCCCGGCCCAGGTAGCCCTGGCCGAGATCCTCGAGAAGCAGCCCGAACACTACCTCCAGCTTCCGGCCTTCTACCAGGCGCGCCGGGATTTCTTCCGCGAACTGCTGGCCGGCTCCCGATTTCGCCTGCTGCCGGTAGCCGGTGCCTACTTCCAGCTCGTCGACTACTCGGCGATCAGCGACAAGGACGATTTCGGGTTTTGCGAATGGCTGGTCCAGAACGCGGGCGTTGCAGCCATCCCGGTCTCGGCATTCTATGAATCCGCGCCGCCGGAGATGCGCCTGGTGCGCTTCTGCTTCGCCAAGTCCGATGAGATCCTGCGTACTGCAGCCCAGCGGCTTAAGGCCCTCTGAGATGGCCCAGATGCCGACTTCACCATTGCGGATCTCCCTCGTGCAGGGGGCGACGCGCTGGCACGACGCCCCGGCCAATCGCGAATACTACGGTGCGATGGTGCGCAAGCTGCGTGGCCAGAGCGACCTGGTCGTCCTTCCGGAAACCTTCCTCAGCGGATTCACCAACGAGACGCTGGGCAACGCCGAGGACATGGATGGCGAAGGCGTGCGCTGGCTGAGCGCGCTGGCCGTCGAGTCGGGTGCCGTGGTCACCGGCAGCCTGGTGATCCGTGACGGCGCCAAGTGCGCCAACCGCCTGGTCTGGGCAAGGCCCGATGGCAGCCGCGAAATCTATGACAAGCGCCATCTGTTCCGCATGGCCAACGAGCACGAACGCTACGTCGGAGGGAACCGGCGCCTGCTGGTCGAGCTCAACGGTTGGCGGATCTGCCCGCAGGTCTGCTACGACCTGCGCTTTCCGGTCTGGCTGCGCAACCGCTACGACGCGACAGGGCAGCGCTTCGATTACGACCTGCTGATTTTCGTGGCCAATTGGCCGGCACCGCGGCGCCACGCCTGGTCGACCCTGCTCCGGGCCCGGGCGATCGAAAACCTGAGTTATTGCGTCGGCGTCAATCGGGTGGGCGTGGATGGCAACGACATCGCCTATGCCGGTGACAGCGTCGCCCTCGATTTCCTCGGCCAGCCCCTGGTCGAACTGGGCGGCCAGGAGCAGACCGTCACCGTGGCCCTGGATCCGGTTGCCCTCGCCGCCCATCGCACGCGCTTTCCTGCATGGATGGATGCCGACTCCTTCAGCCTGGATGCCTAGCAGGACCTGGTTTGCCACTTGCCTCACCGGAACAGAGCTGTTCCCAATGCGGCTCGGGCCCGAATCTCTCGATGAGGAAATCGATCAGCACGCGGGTTTTCGCCGGCAATGACCGGGTCTGGGCGTAGACGGCATGGATGGCTATCGGCGGGACGTTCCACCCGCCAAGTATGCTGACCAGGGCACCGCTCCTGAGGTGCGAGGCGACGATGAACGTCGGCAGCAGGCTGATGCCGTTGCCCTCGAGCGTGGATGCGGCAATGTAATCCCCATTGTTGACCATCAGGTTGCCGTGAATCTTCACTGCGACCTTTTCCCCGTCGCGCTCGAGCACGAGTTCATCGCGACGCGTGGACAGCGTGTACATGAGGAACTCGTGCCCGGCCAACTCGTCCGGATGGCGGGGCGTGCCGGCACGCTGCAGATAGCCCGGCGAGGCGACCAGGGCAAGGCAGGCCGGGGCGATGCGCCGGGCTACCAGCGACGAGTCCGCCAGCCTGCCGATGCGGATCGCCAGGTCGTAGCCTTCTTCGACGAGATCGACCTGGCGGTCGTCCAGGTCGAGCTCCAGCTCGACACGCGGGAAGCGCCGCTGGAATTCCGACAGCGCCGATGCAAGATGCAGCACCGAGAACGAAATGGGTGCGCTGACGCGCATGCGGCCACGCGGCTCGACCTGCAATTCGGCGGCTTCCGCCTCGGCTTCCGCCAGCTGGGCAAGCAGGTCACTGACCCGCTGGTAATAGTTCTTGCCGGGATCGGTCAGGCTGATCCGGCGGGTGGTGCGGTTGAGCAGGCGCACCCCGAGCGAATCCTCGAGGTTCTGGATCAGCTTGCTGGCCAGGGCCCGCGAAATGCCCATCTGCGCGGCTCCGGCCGTGAAGCTCCCGGATTCGACGACGCGGGTGAACAGTTGCATGCCCTGCAACTTGTCCATCAGAGGATCTCCAGGATGGCCTGGGTTGGCCTGCCGATCACGGCCTTGCCGTTGGCGATGACAATGGGCCGCTGGATCAGGCGTGGATGCGCGTGCAGGGCGGCAACCAGTTCGGCATCCGCGAGTTGCGCGTCATCGAGGCCAAGTTCGCGGTATTCGCTTTCCTCCCGACGCATCAGCTCACGCGGGCCAATGCCGAGCAGCCGGAGCAGGTTGCGGAGTTCCTCGATGCCAGGCGGGTCGGCAAGGTAGTCGATGATCTGCGGTTCGATGCCGCGCTCGGCCAGCAACGCCAGGGCGGCGCGCGACTTGGAACAGCGCGGGTTGTGCAGGATGGTGACCTTGGGCAAGGACCGGCTCCGGTGAAGCGGATGCCGACTTTGACCCGAACCCGACGGCGTGGCAAGGCTAAACCCGGACGCACGCGTTGTCGCCAACGCCCGGCGAGTCGCGCAAGCCGCGGGGGTGCCGCATCAATAGGCGGGATTCCTCGGCCGGATGCTGATGTTCCGCAGCTCGCGCAGGACTATGAACCGTTCGGCGGACGGACGATCGAGGAAGCTGGCGATCACGCTTCCATTCTCCGGGCCCAGCACCTCGTAGCAAAGCGTCTGCCTGTCGCTCACCTCAATGCGATCGAGACGGTAGCCGAGGATGTTTGCTTCTGTCTGGCGATGGTTTTGCATGACTTCAATCACCTGGTTGCCGTGGCTGGTGAGCTTACTCAGGTCGTGTGTCGCCCCGGTTAACCGCGTGTTTCGATCACGTTATCCACGACGATCGCGGCCGGGCGGGACGCGTCGCGTGAACTGGCGCACAATTCGCATGTGACGGGATTGGGGACCGGCGCGACTACCGGCACCTCTTTTCCGGTGAAATCGCCTGCTAGAATGCCGGCCAATCGCTCCATCGGCGGGTTGCCTGGGCCGCTTTCAAGAGCCGGTCACGGACCTGCAGTCGCGTGGTCGAGCGTGCCGACCTGGCCGGTGGGCAGCAATGAGAAGTCCATTTTCAACGGGAGAGGAAAGATGAAGAAGTTTGTCGTCGCGGCCACCCTGGCCCTTGCCGGAATGGGTTTTGCAGGACTGGCTCTCGCTCAGGGCGGCAAGCCGTCAGTGGGCGTCGCCGAGTTCAAGAACGAGTCGGGTGCTGCGTGGTGGCGCGGAGGTGTGGGTTGGGAACTTTCCGGCATGCTCTCCAACGAGCTTTCAAGCACGGGGAGCTTCCGAGTCGTCGAGCGCGCCAAGCTCGAGAAGGTCCTCGAGGAACAGAACCTGGCGGCCTCTGGACGCGTACGCTCCGGCAGCGGAGCACAGATCGGAAAGCTCACCGGTGCCGATTACCTGGTCATGGGTACGGTCACTTCCTATGAGGAGAACACGGCAAGCACCGGCGGCGGCATCAGCTTCAAGGGCATCTCGCTCGGCGGCAAGAAGAGCGAAGCCTACATCGCAGTAGACGTGCGCGTGGTCAATGCGACGACCGGCGAAGTGGATTTCTCGCGCACGGTCGAGGGTCGCACGTCGGGCGGCGGTGTGAGCGTCGGCGTTTTCCGCGGCGGATTCGGTGGATCGCTCTCGCAGGAAAAGAACACCCCAGCCGGCAAGGCCATTCGTGCCGTCCTGGTCGAGGTGACCGACTACCTGAGTTGCGTGATGGTCGAGCGCAATGGCTGCGAAGACGAATATGCAGCCAAGGAGCGCAAGCGCCGTGACAGCAACAAGAAGGGCCTGAAACTCGACTGATCGCAACGATCAGGCTGGTTCATGGACGGCAGGGCGAAAGTCCTGCCGTCTTTCGTTGGCGGTACGACGACTCCCGGGCGGGGGTCGGGCGTTGCTTCAACCCTGGCCCTTGGGTCCGCGCCGGTTGCCACCTTGCCCGGGCTTGCCACGGCGACCGCCCGGACCGGCATTGCCACCGCGCGGGGCGGCATTTCCGCGATTGGGATTGCTTCGCGACGTGTTGCCGCGCTGGTCGTTGCGTTGCGGCTTGCCCCGGTTGCCCCAGACGCCCTGGTCACGATTGCCATCGCCAGGCTGGGCGCGATTTCCCCGTGCGTCATCATGTTCCGGGTTGCCCCGCGCAGCGCGGTTGCCCACTGAATCGTCGGTGCGGACATTGCCGGCTGGCGGCCGGTTGCCGTGCACCGGACCCCGGCGCTGCGGATTGCCACGTGGCGGCCGGTTGCCGCCGGGACTGTCGAAGACCGGTGCGCGATTGCCATGCGCGACATTGCCGTCCGCATTCGGATTGCCACGACCGCCCTGCGGACGCTGGCCCTGGCCACCCGGACCCCGGGAACCTGAATTACGCTTGCGCGCCCCCGGCACCGGCGAATCGGGGAACCAGGCACGAAGCACGGCCGGGTTGAGACCCGGATCGACGTACTGCGAGCCCGCTGCCTGCGAGGGCTTGCCACGCGGACGGGACGGGCGCGGGCCACCGCCGCCACGCGAACGCTTGCCCTTGTTGGCGGAGGGTGCCTTCCAGCCATCATCACGTATGCGGTCGAACTGGCCGAACTCGCGTGCCTCTTCGGTCCGCGTGCTGGTCCAGGCTTGCTGGGCGTTCGGGTCCGGACGGAATTCGGTCGGCATGGCGCGTCGCTGGCCGATGACCGGGGCCAGGGTCAGGCAAGGCTCGGGTTCCGCGGCGCCGCATAACTCGCGCAAGGTCTTGACCTGATCGGCTTCGAGTTCGACGCTTTGCTCGCGCTTGAGCAGACGAGGCAATTCGACATTGGCGTAGCGCACGCGCTTGAGCCGGCTGACCATCATGCCGACAGCCTCCCACATGCGGCGAACTTCGCGATTGCGCCCCTCGCGAATCACCACGCGGAACCATGAATGGCTGCCGCCGCGGCTGATGACGGCGATTTCATCGAAATGGGCAGGACCATCTCGAGATCCACGCCACTGCGCAGGCGTTCGATGACCTCGTCGGGCACTTCGCCGTGTACGCGGCAGATGTACTCGCGCTCGAGCTCCGAGCTTGGGTGCATCAGCGCATTGGCCAGCGCACCATCGGTGGTCAGCAGGAGCAAGCCGGTGGTATTGATGTCGAGTCGGCCCACCGCAATCCAGCGCGCGCCCTTCAGGCGGGGCAGCTGTTCGAATACGGTGGGACGTCCTTCGGGATCCTCGCGCGTCGTCATGACGCCTTCGGGCTTGTTGTAGACGAGCACGCGTGCATGCTCGGTACTGTCGCTGATGACGACGAACCGCTTGCCGTCCAGTTCGATGCGATCGCCCGCGCGCACACTGGAGCCCAGCGTGGCGGGGCTGCCATTGACCTGGACTTCGCCGGCCTCGATGCGGCCCTCGAGCATGCGTCGCGACCCCAGGCCGGCCGTGGCCAGGACCTTGTGCAGGCGCTCTTCAAGGGTCGCGGCTACTTCTTCGGAGGCCGATCGTTTCAGCGACAGTACATTGCGTACAGGTGAGGTCATGCGTCTTGCTCCGTGGTCTCGGCGTCGGCTGCGGACGCAGACAAGTTCGGGAATGGGTTGCCGGCCCCGGCGGGCTCGGCGGACAGGTGGGATTCGACGGCGGCTCTCGCACCGGCATGTTCGTGCCCGGCAGCCTCGAGTTCTTCAACAACCTCGGCAAGCCGTTCCGGATCGGCGTCGATGCCCGACCCGGCGTCGTCCGCGGTTGGCGGTCCGAGCGCCAGTTGTGGGTCGAGGTCCTCGAGATCGCGGATCTCGCCCAGCGAGGGGAGCTCGTCGAGGGACTTGAGGTTGAAATAGTCGAGGAACCCGCGCGTCGTGCCGAACAGCGCCGGCTTGCCGGGAACATCGCGATGTCCGACGACGCGGATCCATTCGCGCTCTTCGAGCGTCTTGACGATATGCGTGGAAACCGCGACGCCGCGAATCTGTTCGATTTCGGCGCGCGTGATCGGCTGGCGATAGGCGATCAGGGCGAGCGTTTCCAGCAGGGCGCGCGAATAGCGGCTGGGCCGTTCGGTCCAGAGGCGGGCGACCCACGGATGGACATCCTGGCGCACCTGGTAGCGGAAGCCACCTCCAGCAGTTCGATGCCGCGCGACTCGCAATCGGCCTGCAGCGATGCGATGGCCCGCGCTATCTCGTCGTGGCTGGTGGCTTCGTTTTCGCCGAACAGCGCCAGCAGCTGCGTGGTCGTGAGCGGATTGCCGGCGGCCAGCAGCGCGGCTTCGATGATGCGTTTGAGGAGTTCGAATTCGATCATGTGTGGTTGCGGTCAGTCGGCGGAAGCCAACGATTTGAGGTAGATCGGAGCCAGCGCTTCGCCCTGTGATATTTCCAGGAGTTGCTCCTTGGCCAGCTCGAGGATGGCGAGGAAGGTCACGATGATTCCGTGGCGTCCCTCGCTGAGGTCGAAAAGCGTTTCGAATCGATGGAACTCGCCGTTGCCGAGGGCGCGCAGGACGTCGCTCATGCGATTGCGCACCGACAGGGCCTCGCGCTGGATGGCGTGGTGGCTGAACAGTTCGGCGCGATTGAGGACATCCTTGAGGGACAGCAGCAGTTCCCGAAGGTCGACCGGAGGCGGCAGGCGGATGACGTTGCGGTCCGGCACGTATACCGAAGCCGCAGCGGTGTCTCGCTCCATGCGCGGCAACTCGTCGATATCGGCGGCGGCCTTCTTGAAGCGTTCGTACTCCTGCAGCCGCCGCACCAGTTCCGCGCGCGGATCGTCTTCGATGCCTTCGGCTTCCGGCGGGCGCGGCAACAACAGGCGCGACTTGATCTCGGCCAGGATGGCGGCCATGACAAGGTATTCGGCAGCCAGCTCGAGCCGCATTTCCTGCATCAGGTCGATGTAGTCGACATACTGACGCGTGATCTCGGCGACCGGGATGTCGAGAATGTCGAGGTTCTGCCGACGGATCAGGTAGAGCAGCAGATCGAGCGGCCCCTCGAATGCATCGAGGATGACTTCGAGCGCGTCCGGCGGTATGTACAGGTCCTGCGGCATCTGCAGGAGCGGTTCGCCACGTACCAGCGCCAGCGGCATTTCCTGCTGCTGCGGGACGGGCGGGAACGCCGTGGCGGATTCTTCTTGCTGGATTTCGATTTCGGCTATCGGGGTATTCATATCCGATCCGGTTGCCCGACGCCTCACGGCGTGGGTCATGCGCAGATCTCGCGTAATGAGGGCTCAGCCCGATGGCTTGTTCCATCCAGGCCGTTTGCGTGGCGGGCGACAACGCGCCGGAACCATGCGTACTGCATGTGGCACGGGCCGCACCTGCGGACCCAACACCACGAAATCACAGACTCGTAAACTGCATCGCCGGATTTCCCGGTACCCGGCAACCATCAACGGCGCCCGGACTGTCCGGAGCCATGCACGGCCTCAGGTTGCATGCTGGCAAATCGCCCTGGATTACACCCGGAGTTCCCACAAGGATCCGGTGCCAGGCGCTTTGCGCGGAAACCAGAGGCGTGAATTCCGTAGCTGCAGGAATCGCCATAACCGCAAGCAGCAAAGCCTGCGTGCCGCTGGTTCGACTGCAAGCGTAAGCCCAATCGGTATTGGAAGTCCAGCCTCGATGCCGGCCGGGCAACGGGCCGCCGGCGTCGCCGACCGGGAATTGCCGGTGCCCCGGAGGGGCCTTGAAGGGGCACCGCCGGCACCACGGCGCGGCCAACCTCCGCCGGGGCCGGCATTCATCGGCTAACATACGCGCCCCTCCAAGGAAGCCTGAGGCATGTGGTACGCAATCGTAGGTCAGGACAATCCGGGCATGCAGGAGCAACGCAAGGCCAGCAGGGCCATGCACCTTGCACGCCTCGAGTCGCTTCGGGATACAGGGCGCCTGTTGCTGGCCGGACCGTTCCCGGCGATCGATTCCGAGGAACCCGGTCCTGCCGGATTCAGTGGCAGCCTGATCGTCGCCGAATTCAAGGACCTGGCGGAGGCGGATGCCTGGGCTGCCGCGGATCCCTATGTTGCGGCCGGGGTATACGGCAAGGTCGATGTGCGTCCGTTTCGCCGGGTCTTGCCGTGAGCGGGCGCATGGCCGCAATCCGGGCACGCCTGGAGTCACGCCTGGCGCCGACCGAACTCGAAGTCCGCGACGACAGCCACCTGCATGCCGGACATGCCGGCGCGAGGGATGGGCGCGGCCATTTCAGCGTCAGGATCGTCAGCCGCGCGTTCGAGGGAATGGCACCATTGGCGCGTCATCGCGCTGTCTATGCGGCCCTTGGCGAGCTGATGCAGACCGATATCCACGCGTTGTCCATCGACGCACGCAGCAATGAGGAAAATGCATGACACCCCGCCTTACGCTTGGAGTTCCGTTGCTCGCACTGACCATGGTCGTCGCTTTCGCCGGATGCAGCGGCAAGGCCGGCAAGGGCGGATTGCCGCCCGGGCTGCCAGTCGTGGAAACAGTCAATGGCGAGCCGGTGCCGCAGGTCCTGCTCGACGTGCTGGCGCGCGAGCGCAAGCTCGATCTTGCCGTGCCGGAACAGCGCGCGGCCGCATTGACGGAGCTGACCGACTACATCCTGCTCAGCCAGGCGGCTGCGGCGGGCAACTACGCCGAGGACCCCGGGTTTGCCGCAGAGGTCGAAATCAACCGCCTGCGTGGCATGGCCAATGCGACCATCGGCAAGTTCCGCAGCAGTGCCCAGGTCGATGACAGCGTGCTGAGGACCGAGTACGACCAGCAGATCGCGCGCGCCGGCACTTCGGAATATG
>DAIMYT010000040.1:0-27593 GCA_036734345.1 Dokdonella sp.
TCGGCGAATTGCTCGCGTAACCCATTGATTCCATTGTGTAACTGGCGGAGAGAGCGGGATTCGAACCCGCGAAGCGGGGTTAAGCCGCTTACACACTTTCCAGGCGTGCTCCTTCAACCACTCGGACACCTCTCCGCAACCGCTACCCGTCGTGACACGCGGCTCGACGGGCGGCGGAGGATACTAGGCATGCCCTCCACAGACAAGTTCGCCGTGAGGAAGTTTGGTCACGCCGGCCATAACTTGGCACAATCGCGGATCGATCCACGGAAGTCACGATGTCCTATCAGGTCCTTGCGCGCAAATGGCGTCCCCGGCAGTTTTCCGAACTGGTCGGGCAGGAACACGTGGTGCGCGCGCTCTCGCATGCGCTGGATGGCGGGCGCATCCACCATGCCTTCCTGTTTACCGGGACGCGCGGGGTCGGCAAGACCACGATCGCGCGCATTTTCGCCAAATCGCTGAACTGCGAGCAGGGGCCGACCTCCCGGCCCTGCGGCGTCTGCGGCATCTGCCAGGAGATCGACGCCGGCCGTTTCGTCGATCTGCTCGAAATCGATGCCGCCAGCAATACCGGCATCGACAACGTACGCGAGCTGATCGACAACGCCCAGTATTCGCCGTCGCGAGGCCGCCACAAGGTCTACCTGATCGACGAAGTGCACATGCTGTCGAAGGCAGCCTTCAACGCCCTGCTGAAGACCCTCGAGGAGCCGCCGGAGCACGTGAAGTTCCTGCTCGCCACCACCGATCCGCAGAAATTGCCGATCACCGTGCTGTCGCGCTGCATCAAGTTCAACCTGAAGCGATTGACGGTCGAGCAGATCGTCGGCCAGATGCGCTTCATCCTCGATGCGGAAAAGGTGAGCTTCGACGACGAGGCCATCGACGTGCTCGCGCGCGCCGCCGACGGCTCGCTGCGCGACGGATTGTCGCTGCTCGACCAGGCCATCGCGCATGGCGGCGGCAGCCTCGGGGCCGCCGACGTGCATGCGATGCTCGGCACCGTGGAGCGGGCCCGGGTGCGGGTGCTGCTCGACGCCCTTGTCGCCCATGACGTGCCGGCGCTGTTCGCCGAGATCGAACGCATTGCCGAATTCGCCCCGGACTTTGGCCAGGTGCTCGACGAGTTGGCCGGCCTGCTGCACCGGATCCAGCTTGGCCAACTGGTCGCCGACGCGTCGGCCGGCGATGAGCCCGGGCTAGGCGACCTGTTGGCGCGAATCGATCCGCGTGAAGTCCAGCTGTATTACCAGATCGCGGTCACGGCGCGGCGCGACCTGCCGCTTGCCCCGACCCAGCGGACCGGCTTCGAAATGGCCTTGCTGCGCATGCTGGCTTTTGCCCCGGCTGCTGCGGGCGGCGAACCGCAGCGCAAGCCGGGGAGTGCGGCATCCGCGCCTGTCCGCAGCATGCCCGGGCCGGCTGCGGCGTCGTCACAACCGGCATCGCGGCGGGATCCTCCGCCTTCACCGAGGCCGAATGAAAAGCCGGCCGGCAAGGTCGGGGAACCTCCATTGGACGCGGGACCGCTGCACATCGACGACTGGCCGCGCCTGCTGGAAAGCGCCGAACTCGGTGGCCCGGTGGGACAGTTGGCCTTGCATGCGGTGCTGCTCGGCGTGGAAGGCAACGTGCTGCGCCTGGGCATGAAGGCCGCGCACGAGCATTTTGCCTCGCCGCCCTTGCTCGAATTGCTTGGACACAGGCTCGGCACGGCCCTTGGCCAGCCGGTTCGCGTGCGCATCGAGCGCGTCACCGATTCCGCGGAGAGCCCGGCGGACAGCCGCGCCCGCGCCAGTGCGGTGAAGCGTCAGGAAGCCCACGACGGCCTGCATGCCGATCCGGCGGTGCAGTCGTTGATAGACACGTTTGGCGCCCGCATCATCAGTGAATCCGTGCGCCCCCTGGAGAATTGAAATGAAAGGTCCGCTAGCCGGTTTGATGCAAAAGGCGCAGCGCATGCAGGAAGACATGCAGCGCGCGCAGGAGGAACTCGCCCAGCTCGAAGTCACCGGCCAGGCCGGCGGCGGCATGGTCAGCGTCGTCATGAGCGGCCGCCACGAGGTGCGCAGGGTCAACATCGACCGCAAGCTGTTTGCCGACGATCCTGAAATGGCCGAGGATCTGGTCGCCGCGGCATTCAACGACGCAGTCAACAAGGTCGGAGCGTTGAGCCAGGAACGTCTTGGCGGCCTCACCGCCGGACTCGGACTTCCGGCTGGATTCAAGATGCCGTTTTGAGTACCGGCTCGCCCCTGTTGGCCGATCTGATCGAGGCCCTGCGCTGCCTGCCCGGCGTGGGCGCGAAGACGGCGCAGCGCATGGCCTTCCACGTGCTCGAACGCGACCGCGCGGGAGCCAGGCGCCTGGCCGAGCGTCTCGCGCTGGCGGTCGAAAAGGTCGGCAATTGCCGGCGCTGCCGCGGTTTCAGCGAGCAGGACATCTGTTCGCTCTGCGCCAATGCTTCGCGCGACAGGCACCTGCTCTGCATTGTCGAAACGCCGGTGGACCAGCTGGCCATCGAACAGGCCACCGGCTATCGGGGCCATTACTTCGTCCTGCTCGGCCGGCTGTCCCCGCTCGACGGGCTGGGTCCGAAGGAGCTCGGACTCGACCTGCTCGCCTCGCGGCTGGCGGAGGGCGAGGTCGAGGAAATGATCGTCGCCACCAATCCGACCGTGGAAGGCGAAGCGACTGCACACATGCTTTCGCAATTGGCGCGGGCGGCCAATGTACGGGCCAGCCGGCTTGCCCATGGCGTGCCGCTGGGCGGGGAACTCGAGTTCATCGATCGCGGCACCCTGGCGCACGCATTCGGCGGGCGCCAGTCGCTGCTTTGAGGAGGATCCGTGGGAGACACGATTTTTTCGAAGATCATCCGGCGCGAGATTCCGGCACAGATCGTCTACGAAGACGATGACGTGCTTGCATTCCGCGACGTCAATGCGCAGGCGCCCGTGCACGTGTTGTTCATCCCGAAGCGCCCGATCGCGACCTTGAACGATCTCGAAGCGGCCGACGCGGACCTGATCGGCAAGCTGGTGCTGGCAGCCACGCGCTTTGCCAGGGCCGAGGGATTTTCCGAGCAGGGCTACCGTTGCGTGATCAATTGCAACGGCGATGGCGGGCAGTCCGTCTATCACCTCCACCTGCATCTGCTGGCCGGCCGCCAGATGCACTGGCCGCCGGGCTGATCTGGCGACCCGTCAGCGCTTGCGTCCCGGATCCGGGTCGGGTGGTGGTGCGGGCCTGACGATCACGATGGGCGGCGGGCCCCAGAACCCGCCTCCCCAGTAGGGCCCGAATCCGGGTCCCCAGAACGGGTCGTAGGGCCAGTTGTAGCGCTGCTGGATGACCAGCGGGCGCTTCGGCCACAGGTAGATGATGTCCGCGGCGACCCTGGGGTAGGTATAGTCGAACTGGCCTACACGGCCCACCTGGGTGCCACTGATCGCTCCGGCAACGGTCAATTCGCGACCCTTGATGAAGACCTCCGGATCGTAGAAACCCGAACGACAGGCGATGAAGCGGCCTTCGCTGGTATCCCGCGAGCGCGGGCGCGCGCTGCTGTCGAGTTCGTGCGAAAGCACCTCGAAACAGGTCGAGGAGGCGCCCGGCTCGACCTTGATGATTTCTCCGCCCCAGCGCACCCGTTCACCGGAATGACTGCCGTCGACGGCTTGAGAGGGCGCTATCGAGGAATATTCGCCTTGCAGCGGCGGTGGCACCGTTGCGCAGGCGCCGAGCGTGGCGAGCAACGGGAGCAACAGGATCGACTTGCGCATAATCAAACTCCTCGGGATGCTTCGATGGCAGGCGGCCTGTGCGTCGCCCGCCCCTTTCATGCGGATTCTTTGACCACGCGTGGCAGGCGGAATTCCCCGACTTTGCGTGCAAACAGCTGAACGTCCGCCTGTGCCGGCGTTACAACTCCATAGCGCAGCCGTATGTATTCGTCCACGAGCTGGTGCGCGCGGTCGCGGCAGGGCCCGTCAGGCAGCAGGCCCGCGCTGCGGGCCAGGAAGTCCAGCGGGCCCTCGTCGCTGCGGATGCGCAGGCCGCGTCGGGCAAAGCTGCGGCAAAAGCGCTGCCAGGCCTTGTCCAGCGCGTCGCCGTGCGCCGCCGCGCCGCTGCGCAGCACCCAGGCGGTCGCGGCGAGCAGTATGGCCGCAAACACGCTGACCAGGGCAAGCAGTAGCTGGCGCTGGTCGGCACTATCGATGCCAATCGGCGCCAGCAGGCTCTTCTGGCGCAGCGCATTGAACTGCACGATGGCCTGCGTCCAGTAGCGATTGACCACATCGAAGCTGTTGCGCAATTCGAGCAGCCAGGACGCCGAATACCACGCGTCGCTGCCGTTCGCGGCTGCGGCGCCCGATTCGATCCGGATCGGGCTGACCGCCGCGGTCGGATCGATGCGCACCCAGCCGCGGCCCGCGAGCCAGACTTCCGACCACGCATGGGCATCGGAGTTGCGCACCAGCAGATAGTTGCCGAGGCCATTCCACCAGCCTCCCTGGTAGCCGGTCACGACCCGCGCCGGAATGCCGGCCGCGCGCATGAGGAAAACGAAGGCCGAGCTGTAGTGTTCGCAATATCCGGCACGCGTTTCGAAGAGGAAATCATCGACCGAGTTGCGCCCGAGCAGCGGTGCGGAAAGCGTATAGGTGAAGCTGGCATTGAACATCGCCAGCGCATTGCTTACGACGGCTTCGTCGTCGTCTCCCTGTTCGCGCCACTGCTTCGCCAGCGCCAGCGTCTTCGGATTGAATCCTGCCGGCAGTTTGAGGGCGCGCTGGCGGTCGCCGGATTCGAGCTCGCCGCCAAGCCGGTATTCGAGCACCGATCGAAGCCGGTATTGGCGCAACTGGCTGACCCTGCTGCGCGCGGCCAGGGTGCGGTCGGAGCGCATGGTCGCCTCGTCCGGCGCGCGCACCGGCACGTCGAGCGCCAGCAACCACGGCTGCAGGGTCGGCTCCATGGTGATTTCGTAGTCGACCGGAGCAGTCGTGGCGGCGATGGCTTCCGCCGGCGTGCCCGCGCGGGGGCGCCCGCGCGTCCACGTGCTCCCGTCGAAGTCCCAGAGGACCAGTGCGCGAAAGTACCTTGCCGCCGGTGCTGGTGGGCTTTCATCGAAGCGCACGCGCAGCGCCGGCGAATCGTCGATCAGCAGTTCGGACATGGAACCGGGCGACATCCGGTCGTTCAGGCCAGTGCGTGTTTCGGCGAGATTGCCGGGCGCTCCCCACAATGGCGAGCCCAGGCGTGGAATGAAGAGGAAGGCGGCGACCGCCAATGGCAGGCCGGCACCGAGCAGCAGGGCTCCGGTTCGCAATTCCGCGCGGAGTCTGTGCGGCGCGGGAAGCGGGGCGGGCTCGAGCGCATTCAGCGTCGCCAGCAGGAGGACCAGGCTCGTGCAGACCACCAGGGTAAACGCCATGGTCTGGGTGAACAGCAACGCGCTCATCAGGACGAATGCGGCGAATGCGGTGGCCGCACGTGCGTCGCGGACGCGCTCGCTCTCCAGCAGCTTGAGCATGAGCAGGCCGCAAGCCAGCGCGCTGCCAGGTTCGCGTCCGAACAGGTTGCCGTATTGCACGATGATCATGGCAACCAGCAGGAACACCAGGGGAACGCGCAGCCAGGCCGAGATCGGCTTGCCGGTCCTGGCCCTGGTGGCCATTCGCATCGGCGCTATCAGCACCAGGGTCACGGACAGCCACAGCGGCAGGCGCGAAAGGTGCGCGGCGATGGCCGTCAGTGCGGTCAGCGCAAGAAGGTTGAACTGGCGGTTGCTAAGGCGCATCGGGCAGCAGGGCGAGGGCCTGCAGGCACCGGTGTCGATGGTGCTTGCCCAGCCCCGGACCGACCTGCTGGCCGGGGACGTCGAGGCAATAGCTCAGCATGGATGCCTCGGCCGCCATCACCCAGGCGGTCAGGCGGCTGATCCGGGCTTCATGGTCGAGGCCACCGATCGCTGCATAGGAGAGCAGGCGACAGTCGTCCACCTGATCCTCGCTCTCGCGGACGAGCAGGCCATCATGGCGCGCCGAGGCTTTCCAGGCGATGCGCCGTTGCGGATCGCCGCTGCGGTATTCGCGCAGGCCCGAGTATTCGTCGCCGTCGCCCGCCGCAAGTCGTTCGCCCGGTTGGCCGGGGCCGCGCGGAAGCGGCGGTGGATTCTCCTCGGCACGCGGATAGACCAGGATCGACAGCTCCGGATGGATCCAGCTCCAGACCACGAAAAGCCCCAGCGGCTGTTCGGTCCAGAGCTTCATGCGGCCGGGCCGCAGCCAGCCGCGGCGCTGGGCGGGCAGGCTCACCTGCAGCCGACGGGCATCACCGCTGGCAATGGCGAATGCGAACTTCCCGCCGCCCAGTTCCAGATGCAGGCTCGCTCGCGGGCGCGGCGAAGGGGCAAAGACGAGTTCGAGCTCCAGTGGAGCATCGGCGTGGCATTCACCGGCACTGACCGAGGTCAGTTCGAGTCCGGCCAGGGCGCGGAATCCGGCAAACAGGCTCATCCATGCCGCGGCGCCAAGGATGCAGGTCAGCAGCAGGGCCGGATTGTTGCCGTAGTTCAGCGCGCCGAGTTGCATGACCAGCAGCAGGACCGCGAAGCCGAGGCCGAAAAATGTCGGCAGCACGTAGATGCGTCGCCGGTGCAGGCGTACCGGAAGGTTTTCAGGCGCGCGCAGGCGGGTCAGGGCCGGCAGGCGCCGTTCGGCCATGGCGAGCAGGCGCTGGGCCGGTGAAAGTGCGGCGGGCCCCGGCGTGCTCATCGCACCGGCGTGTTCTCGAGCAGGCTGGCCACCAGCATTGCACGGCTGGAGCGTGCGCCCGAGCCCAGGCTCAGGCGATGCGCCGCGATATAGGGAAAAACCGCCTGGACGTCTTCGGGAACCGCATAGTTGCGCCCGCCAAGCAGCGCATGCGCGCGGGCCGCGGCGAGGATGGCCAGGCCGGCGCGCGGGGAAAGGCCGATCCGTATCTCGGCCTGGCGGCGGCTGGCCTCGAGCAGATGCTGGACATAGGCGATCAGGGCCGAACTGGCGACGACCGATGCGGTCGCGTTGCGCAGGGCGAGGATCTGCTTGGCCGCCAGGCATGGGGCAAGGCTCTCCAGCAACTTGCGCCGATCCGTCGACCCGAGCATCGCACGTTCCGACTCCGCGTCCGGATAGCCAAGGCTCATGCGCAGCATGAACCGGTCCAGTTGGGAATCCGGCAACGGGTAGGTGCCGGCGAAATCGACCGGATTCTGGGTGGCCACGACGAAGAACGGCGAGGGCAAAGGATGCGTGCGGCCGTCGATGGTGACCTGGCCTTCGGCCATGGCTTCGAGCAGCGCGCTTTGCGTCTTCGGCGTGGCCCGGTTGATCTCGTCGGCGAGCAGGAGCTGGGAGAACACCGGTCCGGGGTGGAACTTGAACGTGCCCGGATCGCGTTCGTAGACACTGACGCCGACGATGTCCGAGGGCAGCAGGTCGCTGGTGAACTGGACGCGCTGGAAATCGAGGCCGAGCGTGATCGCCAGAGCGTGGGCGAGGGTGGTCTTGCCGACGCCGGGCAGGTCCTCGATGAGCAGGTGCCCGCCGGCGAGCAGGCAGACGAAGGCCAGGCGCACCTCCTGTTTCTTGCCGAGCAGGATGCCGTTGACCTGGACGATGCTGCGCGCAAGCGCATCACGGAGGTCCGCCGGAACGAGCCCTGGGTCGATCGTCGTGGCAGGGCGGGATTCGGGCATGGGATACCGGTGCGTGGGAGACGGGGAACTTGCGCGGCGGAAAATCCGCTGCGCCCCAGTGTAGCGGCGGCCGCTTGCGACTTGCGAGCGGCAGCGGCGATCAGTCCGGTCGACGGTCGTCATTCGCGGACAGGCGTCGACCGCGGGCGCTTGCGCCGCACGGCCGACGGCCGGCTCCGGGGATGCGGCCTAGGGAATGACGACTCCGGCCTGGCGCAACAGGCTGCACAGGCGAATGAGCGGCAGGCCGATCAGGGCCGTCGGATCATCGCTTTCGATGCGTTCGAAGAGCGCCACGCCGAGACGCTCCACCTTGAAGCTGCCGGCGCAGTCGAGCGGGTTGTCCCTGTCCAGGTAGCGGCGGATTTCGGCCTCGCCGAGTGCGCGGAATTCCACGCGGGTCAGGTCGCAGGCACCGTGCACGACGCGCTCGCGGCCGCGCCCATCGGCCAGACAGACTGCGGTATGGAACAGCACCTGCTTGCCCGAACAGGCAGCCAGTTGCGCATGCGCCCGCGCCCGCGTGCCCGGCTTGCCGATGGCCTGTCCGTCGAGCTCGGCGACCTGGTCCGAACCGATGACCAATGCCCCGGGATGGGCGTCCGCGCCCGCCTGGGCCTTCGCGGCGGCCAGTCGGACGGCCGTTGCCGCTGGCGCCTCGCCGTCGAACGCACCCTCGTCGACGGACACTGCAGCGCAGGCAAAAATCGGCACGACCCTGGCCAGCAACTCGGCCCGGTAGGCTGAAGTCGAGGCGAGCACGATGAGCGGGGCAGGGTTGTTCATGCGGCCGGATTGGCCAGATCGGCACCGGCTTCGGCCAGCTCCCTGCGCACCTGTTCGAGCCGCTCGAGCTGGGTAGCCAGTTTCTGCCGCGAGTGGACCAGGGCCGATGTGGCCTTGCGCAACTCCTCGAGTGAGGCATCCGCGCCATGCTGCTTGAGCCAGAGCCGGTGCTGCAGAAGGTCATGCAGGGCGGCCTGGACTTCCGGCTCGGCGGTCAGGGTGGCGCGCGCCGAAAGACTGATGGCCGGCGGCAAGTGGCTGACCAGGGCCGGAATTTCCCGCAGGCGGGCCCGGCATTCCTGCAGCTCGCTTTCGAGCGCGTCGGCATGGTCGAGTACGCCGCGAAGTTCGCGCGTGCGCGCTCCGAGACGACGCTCACGCAGGTAAATGGCGACCGGCAGCGGCGCCAGCAGCAGGGCAGCGAACAGCAGGTAGTACAGCAAAAGGCGGGTCTCCGTGAAAGCTTCCAGTCTGCCGGTTGCCGGCGGTGGCAGCAATTATTCCGGAAAGGCGCTAAAATTGCGGTTCGAGTCAATCGCTTGCGGCGATTTTCGATTTGACATTGAGGAATGTCGCACCTACCATCGCGCGCCCATGCCAGACACCTTGCCAGACAGTCTCGATCCTTGGCGCATGGTGCAGGGGCGGCGCGTGTTCGAAGGATCCTTGCCGCTGGGACAGTTGCAGCGTCTTCTCGGCTTGCTCGAATCGGCCGAGGGCGAAGCTGCCTACAGGATAGAATTCGGCATCGATGACTATGATATCGGCTATGTCGACATCACCGTCGATGCCGGCTTGCCGCTGGTCTGTCAGCGCACGATGTCGGTCTACGTGCAGCCGGTCAGGATCGACCAGCGCCTCGGCCTGATCCGGGACGAATCGGAAGAGGCCGCGTTGCCGGAAGGCTACGAGCCGTTGCTGGTTTCCGACGGGCAGGTGAGCCTGAAGGATGTCATCGAGGATGAGTTGATCCTCGCCGTGCCGCTGGTCGCACTGAGTCCGGGTGCGCCGCTGGAGAGGGTCCCGGTCACCGCCGGGCCTGATCCGGATTCCGGCGAGCCGTCGAATCCGTTCGCCGCGCTCGGACAGTTGAAGAAGTCGCAACACTGAACAGATTGGGCGTCGGCCAGGTGGCCGGGCCGCGATATCCACCGATTCATTTCATTTACGCTTGCACGCAAGCTCGGTTTCATCTGGAGAGTTGTCATGGCAGTCGCCAAAAGTCGAAAATCCCCGTCCCGCCGCGGCATGCGCCGTGCACACGATGCCCTCACTGCAAAGCAGCTGTCCACCGACCCGACATCGGGTGAAGTGCATCTGCGCCATCACGTGACCAAGGATGGCTACTATCGCGGCAAGAAGGTGATCGAAAGCAAGGCGCCGGTCGCCGAGGCGGACTGATCCTGCGCGGCTGACGTGCCAAAGCGGCGGATACCGGCAACATGGTGTCCGCCGTTTCCTTTTGTTCGGGAGAACGGGCCCTGTTGTATTCACGCATTGCGGGAACCGGCAGCTATCTGCCGGAGAAGATCGTCACCAACAAGGATCTCGAGCAGTTTGTCGAGACCAGTGACGAATGGATACGCACGCGCACTGGAATCCGCGAGCGGCGCAAGGCTGCCGACGGCGAGACGACCGGTGACCTGGCTTTCCACGCGGCAACACGGGCGCTCGAGGCTGCCGGCGTAGAGGCCGCCGAGATCGATCTGATCGTGCTCGGCACGACCACGCCCGATATCATCTTTCCGTCCACCGCCTGCCTCCTCCAGCACCGCCTGGGGGCCAATGGATGCGCGGCGTTCGACGTCAATGCGGCCTGCTCCGGGTTCGTTTACGCGCTCGGCGTGGCCAACGCGTTCATCCGCAGCGGCCAGTCGAAGAAGGCGCTCGTGGTCGGCGCCGAGACGCTGACCCGAATGCTCGACTGGAACGACCGCGGCACCTGTGTCCTGTTCGGGGACGGCGCCGGGGCCGTGGTGCTCGAGGCGGCCGAAGAGCCGGGCATCTATACGACCAAACTGCATGCCGACGGGGGTTACAAGCATCTGCTGTACAACCCGGTCGGCGTGTCCGCCGGCTTCCGCGACGACGAACCGAACCACGGCATCCGCGTGATGATGACCGGCAACGAAGTATTCAAGGTAGCCGTCAAGACTCTCGACCGCATCGTCGGCGAAACGCTGGAAGCGGCCGGCATGGACGAATCCCAGGTCGACTGGCTGATTCCCCACCAGGCTAACCTGCGCATCATCGAGGCCACTGCAAAGCGGCTCAAGTTGCCGATGGAGCGGGTCATCGTGACCGTCGACCGGCACGGCAATACCTCGTCCGGCTCGGTGCCCCTGGCCCTCGACGAGGCGGTGCGGTCGGGCAAGGTCAAGCGTGGCCAGAACGTCCTGCTGGAAGCCTTTGGCGGCGGATTCACCTGGGCTTCCGCTTTGCTTCGCTACTGATCCGGGAGTCGATGCGATGAATTCCACAGCCTTCCTGTTCCCGGGACAAGGTTCGCAGAGCGTCGGCATGCTCGCCGCGCTGTCCGAGCAGCACGAAATCGTGCGCAAGACCTTCGTCGAGGCCTCCGAAGGGGCTGGCGCCGACCTCTGGGCGCTCTCCCAGGGCGGTCCCGAGGAGATGCTCAATCGCACCGAATACACGCAGCCGGCCCTGCTTGCCGCGGGTATCGCGGTCTGGCGCATCTGGCAGCTCGCCGGTGGGGCGACTCCGGCGAGGCTGGCCGGACACAGCCTCGGCGAATACACCGCCCTCGTCGCCGCGGGTTCCCTTGCGCTGGGCGATGCCGCGCACCTGGTGCGCATCCGTGGCCAGGCCATGCAGGCCGCGGCGCCGGCAGGCGTCGGCGCCATGGCGGCCGTGATCGGTGCCGACGAGGCGCTGGTCGAATCGATCTGCCGCGAGGTTTCCGGGGATCACGTGGTCGTGCCGGCGAACTACAACTCGCCAGGCCAGATCGTCATCGGCGGACATGTTGCTGCGGTCGATGCCGCGGTTGCGAAACTCGGCGAACAGGGCGTGCGCAAGGTGGTCAAGCTGGCGGTCAGCGTGCCCTCGCACACGCCGCTGATGCGCGAGGCAGCCAACCGCCTGGAAGAAGCCATGCGTGCCTATGAATGGCGCGAACCGGTGATCTCCATCGTGCAGAATGTCGATGCTCGCGTGCATGCCACGGTTGCGGACATTCGTGATGCGCTGGTGCGCCAGCTGTATTTGCCGGTGCGCTGGACCGAGTGCGTGCAGAACCTGGTCGCCAGCGGCGTGACGCGTGCCGCCGAATGCGGTCCCGGCAAGGTGCTCAGCGGGCTGGTTCGCCGCATCGACAAGAACATCGACATGCGTGCCCTCGGCACGCCCGCCGATCTCGAAGCCGCACGCGAAGCCTGGGCCTGAACCGGGCCCGTTCGCTTCAAGACCTGTACAAGGAAATCCGGATGAATGCATCGCTGCAAGGTGAAGTCGCGCTGGTGACCGGCGCAAGCCGCGGTATCGGCGCCGCGATAGCGGAAACACTGGCTGCGGCCGGCGCCACCGTGATCGGCACGGCGACCAGCGAAAGCGGCGCGCGCGCCATCGGCGAACGATTGGCCGGGCAGGGCGGCGCCGGACGCGTGCTCGACGTCAGCGACAGTGCCGCCGTCGAGGCCGTGATCGCCTCCATCGGCGAGGAATTCGGCGCGATTTCCGTGCTGGTCAACAATGCCGGCATCACGCGCGACCAGTTGCTGTTGCGCATGAAGGAAGAAGACTGGCAGGCCATCCTCGACACCAACCTCAGTTCGGTGTTTCGCACCTCGAAGGCTGTGCTGCGCGGAATGATGAAGGCGCGCAAGGGCCGCATCATCAGCATCGCCTCGGTGATCGGCGCGATCGGCAATGCCGGTCAGTCCAACTATGCGGCCGCCAAGGCCGGCATCATCGCTTTCTCCAAATCGCTGGCGCGCGAGATCGGATCACGTGGAGTGACCGTCAATGTCGTTGCGCCGGGATTCATCGATACCGACATGACCCGCGCCTTGCCCGAGGAACAGCGCAGTGCACTGCTCGGGCAGATCGCCCTGCAGCGTTTCGGCCAGCCGCAGGACATCGCCGAGGCCGTCGCTTTCCTGGCTTCGCCAGCGGCTGCCTACATCACCGGCGAAACCCTGCATGTCAATGGCGGTATGCACATGGCCTGAGTCGGTATCGGCCTGAACGGGCACGCATTCCCGTGCCCTGATCCATTACAATCCACGGCCAGATCGCCAATACACACGGCAATTCGCATCCCTGGCTGCAAGAAGCCAATGAAGGCAGTTGCCGGCTGGCGGTAGCGGGTGCCGACACGTTCCACTACAATTCGCGGCGCTTCGCAGCAACCATCCCTGCGCGGCGGAAGCCGGATGCGACACCTGGCAGCCGGCAGTCCGCAATCCGAATCACGATTAGAGATCCCATCGGGAGACAACACACTCATGAGCACTATCGAAGAACGCGTCAAGAAAATCGTCGTCGAGCAGTTGGGCGTAAAGGAAGACGAAGTCACGCCAAATGCGTCGTTTGTCGACGATCTGGGCGCCGATTCGCTCGACACCGTCGAGTTGGTGATGGCTCTCGAAGAGGAATTCGAATGCGAAATTCCGGACGAGGATGCCGAGAAGATCACGACCGTCCAGCAGGCGGTCGACTACGTCAAGGCGCACGTCAAGTCCTGATGCGCCTGAACCGGGACGCCTGCGTTCCGGCCTGGATCCTTCAGATCGAACGCGAGCGTCAGCTTCGATTTTCGGCGGCAGTGATCCACACCCGATCCGGGTACATCAGTTCTGCCAAGCTGCGCCCTCGAGGCGCAGCTTTCATTTTGAGGACAGGCAACGCTACGCCGGCGTATGTTGGCAATGGCGTTCCCCGCATTTCGGAAACACGAGCATGAGCAAGCGTCGCGTCGTCGTTACTGGTCTAGGTATCGTCAGCCCCGTCGGCAACGACCTGGCCACCGCCTGGGGCAATATCACCGCGGGCCGCAGCGGTATCGGCGCGATCAGCAATTTCGACGCCAGCGCGTTTCCAACCCGCATTGCCGGCGAAGTCAGGGATTTCGATCCGACGACATGGATTGCGCCGAAAGACGTCAAGAAGATGGACTTCTTCATCCACTACGGCGTCGCCGCAGGGCTCATGGCCCTGCAGGACGCGGGGCTCGAGATCACCGAAGCGAATGCCGAGCGGACCGGTGCCCTGATCGGCTCGGGCATCGGCGGCATCGCGGGCATCGAGAAGACCACGGTTGCCTGGCACGAAGGCGGCCCACGCAAGATCTCCCCGTTCTACGTGCCGTCGACGATCATCAACATGGTAGCCGGCCATCTGTCGATCATGACCGGCATCAAGGGGCCCAATTTCTCGGCGGTGTCGGCCTGCGCGACGTCCAACCACAGCATCGGCATGGCAATGCGCCTGATCCAGTACGGCGATGCCGACATCATGATCGCCGGCGGCGCCGAATACGCGACGGTGCCCACCGCTGTCGGCGGGTTCTGCTCGATGAAGGCGATGTCGACGCGCAACGACGATCCGCAGCGGGCCAGCCGGCCGTGGGACAAGGATCGCGATGGCTTCGTCCTCGGCGATGGCGCCGGCATCCTCGTGCTCGAAGAATACGAATCGGCCAGGGCACGTGGCGCGCGCATCTATTGCGAGCTGGCCGGAAGCGGCAGCAGCAGCGATGCCTTCCACATGACCGCGCCGAGTGAAAACGGCGAGGGCCCGGCGCGTTGCATGGCTGCCGCGATGAACGATGCCGGCATCAACCCGGGCGACGTCGACTATCTCAATGCGCACGGCACCTCGACGCCGCTTGGCGATCTCGCCGAGACCCTCGCGCTGAAGCGTGCACTTGGCGATCATGCCTACAAGACCATGGTCAGCTCGACGAAGTCGATGACCGGCCACCTGCTTGGCGCGGCGGGCGGCGTGGAAGCGATATTCACCATCCTTGCACTCCACCATGGCGTGATCCCGCCGACGATCAACCTCGATGAACCGGGTGAAGGCTGCGATCTGGATTATGTCCCCAATGTCGCACGCGAGAAGCGGATAACGACGGCGGTTTCCAATGGATTCGGATTCGGCGGCACCAACGGTACCCTGGTATTCCGCCGGATCTGAGCCCAGCCCAGCGCGCGGAACCGACGTGCCGCAAGAACCCGAGCTCGAATCCAGGACCCTGGCAGGCCGTCGCGACCTGCTGGCGCTTGCCGCTGCGCGACCGGATCGTTATCCGGGCTTGCTCGAGAGCGCAGCGGACGGAACGGCGCAGGCGCGCTACGACATGTTGCTGGCCTTTCCGCAATCGACCCTGCAGCTCGATGCTGACGGCCGTGTGCGCAATGGCGAAGGTGTCGAGCTGCCCGGGACATTTCTTGATGCTTTCGACGCTGCCTGGCAGGCGTGCGCACGCGCGCGCACGGCGCCGGACGGCCTTCCTTTCCACGGTGGCTGGCTGCTCTACCTCGGCTACGAACTGGCCGGGGAGGTCGAGCCGCGCCTGGATCTGCGCATGGGCGGGCACGGACTTCCCGTGGCCATGGCATGGCGCTGCCCGGCTGGCGTGATCGTCGATCATGTCGCGGACCGGACGCATCTCTTCGCCGAAGCGGGCCATGCGCACTTGCTGGCCGAGCTGGAAAGCGACCTTGCCGCTGCGAAGCTGCCGTCGGAACCGGCGATTCCAGCGGTGCAAGTCCGGGAAGATGATCCGCACGGGTTTCTGGAGGGGGTGGAACGCACCCGGGAATACTTGCGGGCCGGCGACGTATTCCAGGTGAACCTGTCGCGCGAGTGGCGATTGTCGCTGGACGCGCCGGTCGCTCCGGCTGTCATCTATGCCTCGCTTCGCAGATCGAATCCCGCGCCCTTCTCGGGCCTGCTGCAATGGCGAGACTGGGCGATCGCCAGTTCCTCGCCGGAGCGGCTGGTGCAGACCTGCGGAAATGTCGTGCAGACCCGGCCGATCGCCGGCACCCGGCCGCGCATCGAAGGCGATGATGCGGCCGCCCGCATCCGCGAGCTCGTCGGCCATCCCAAGGAACGGGCGGAACACGTCATGCTGATCGACCTCGAGCGCAACGACCTGGGTCGCATCTGCGTGCCCGGCAGCATCGAGGTCGACGAGCTGATGGTGGTCGAAAGCTATGCGCATGTGCACCATATCGTGTCGAACGTGCGCGGCCGCCTGCGCGGCGGAACCACGCCGGGACAGACCATCCGCGCGGTCTTTCCCGGCGGGACGATCACCGGCTGCCCCAAGGTCCGCTGCATGGAGATCATCGCCGAACTGGAGCAGGCACCGCGTGGCTGCTATACGGGGGCATTCGGCTATGTCGACAACAACGGTGACCTCGATCTGAACATCCTCATCCGCACGCTGGAGATCATCGGTGACCAGGTCAGCCTGCGCGCAGGGGCGGGCATCGTGATCGACTCGAACGCCGAGGCCGAACTCGCCGAAACGCGGGCCAAGGCGCTCGGATTGCTGCGTGCGTTCGGTGCCGGCTGATGGACCCGGCGAGACCGAACCGGCCCGACAATCCTGCTAGGCTTCCACGATGAATCCGGATCCGCACAGTCCAATGAATGCCCCGCAAGGACAGCGCGGTCGCGTGCGCCGGGTACTGCTGCTGGGCATGATCCTGATGGGCGCCGTTGCTGTCCTGGCCACGCTGGCCTGGCGCGACTATCGGCAGTTCGCGACCGCGCCCATGCAACTGCACGAGACCAGGATCATCGACTTTCCGCGTGGCACGTCGTTCAAGGAAATCGTCCGCCAGTTGCGCCGGGAGAACGTGTCCAGCGGCTCCCCGTTCTACTGGAACCTTCTATCCCGGCAAATGAAGGTTGCCTCGCGGCTGCAGGCCGGGGAATACGAATTGCAGCCCGGCCTGACGCCGCGCGGGCTGATCGAGATGATGGCTGCCGGCAGGGTCCTGCAGCACCACTTCACGATCGTCGACGGATGGACCTTCCGCCAATTGCGCCTTGCCCTGGCCGGCGAGGGCGGCTTGCAGCAGACCCTGCCCGGGCTCGACGAATCGACGATCGCCGCGCGACTCGACATCGCCGGTGGCAAGCCCGAAGGCTGGTTCCTGCCCGAGACCTTTGCCTGGGTCAAGGGAGACAGCGATTTCCTCGTCCTCCAGCGCGCCCATGCCGCCATGCGCAAGGCCCTGGATCGGCTGTGGTCCTCGCGTGATCCTGATGTGCCGTTGCGCAACAGCTATGAGGCCCTGATCCTTGCCTCGATCGTCGAAAAGGAAACCGGCATTGGCGAGGAGCGGGCGCAGATTGCCGGCGTGTTCGCGCGGCGCCTGCGCATCGGCATCCGCCTGCAGACCGATCCGACCGTTGTCTACGGACTCGGCGAGCAGTACGACGGCAATATCCGGCGGATTCATCTCGAGACCGATACGCCCTACAACACCTACACGCGCGCCGGCCTGCCCCCAACCCCGATCGCCTTGCCCGGGCTGCCGGCACTGGAAGCGGCCATGCACCCGGCGGATGGCAATGCCCTGTATTTCGTCGCCCTCGGCGATGGCAGCGGCCGGCACGAGTTTTCGGCGACGCTGGAGGAGCACAATCGCGCGGTGGCGCGCTACCTCATCCGCAGCAGGCAGCCATGAGGGGCCGCCTGATCACGCTCGAGGGCGGCGAGGGCGCCGGCAAGAGCACGGTGCTGGAAGCGCTGCGGCTTCATATCGAATCGCTCGGCATTGCCCTGCGCACCACCCGCGAGCCGGGCGGCACGGCACTGGGCGAAGCGATCCGCAGCATCGTCCTCGATCGCGGGTTTGGCGAAGTCTGTGCGGAAAGCGAACTGCTGCTGATGTTTGCCGCGCGCGCGCAGCTCGTGCGCGAGTTGATCCAGCCAGCCCTGGCCCGTGGCGAGTGGGTGCTGGCCGATCGCTTCACCGATGCCAGCTTCGCCTATCAGGGCGCTGGCCGCGGCCAGCCGGTCGAGCGCATAGAAACGCTGGAGCGCTGGGCGGCCGGGGGCCTGCGACCGGACCTCACGCTGTTGCTCGACCTGCCAGTCGCGGTGGGCCTGGCACGAGCCGGCGAGCGCGGCAATCCGGATCGTATCGAGCACGAACAGGCCGATTTTTTCGACAGGGTTCGCGTGGCCTATCGGTCCCGCGCCGAAGCGGATCCGCGGCGATTCCGGGTCATCGACGCCAGCCGGGACGTGGCCACGGTGAAAGCCGACGCCTGCGCGGCGGTCGACCGCTTCATCAGGGACGGCCGATGACGATCACAAGCCTTCCCCCGTGGCTGGAGGAAACCTGGCGGTCGCTGATGGCGCGGCTCGTGCGCAACGAGCTGCCGCACGCCATGCTGGTCTGCGGAGACGCCGGACTGGGCAAGCGCGCGCTCGCCGATGCGCTGGTTGCCAGCATGCTGTGTGAATCGAGGGACGCGCAGGGCTTCGCCTGCGGCCACTGCCGGGCCTGCCAGCTGCTCAGGGCCGGTTCGCACCCGGATCGCATTTTCACCAGTTTCGAGTTGCGCGACGACGGCAAGCCGCGCAGCGAAATAACGGTTGACCAGATACGCGCGCTGTCGCAGCGTCTCTCCTTGTCGAGCCAGTTCGGCGGCCTGCAGGTCGTCCTGGTCGATCCGGCGGACCGCATGAACGCCAGTGCCGCGAACGCGCTGTTGAAAACCCTGGAAGAGCCGTCGGCGAGCACCGTCATCATCCTGATCAGTGATACGCCGTCCCGCCTGCCGGCAACGATCCGCAGCCGCTGCCAGCGCATCGAAGCGCATGCGCCGCCGCCGGCCCAGGCGCGGACCTGGCTGGGCGGACAGGGGATTTCGCCCGCTGACGCCGACGAGGCACTGGCGGCAACGCTCGGCAACCCGGGCCGCGCCCTGCTGGCGCTCAGCAGCGATTCGCTGGCGCTGCGCGCCGAATGCCGCAAGGATTTGCTCGCGCTGAGCGGGCGCCGCGGCGATGCACTGGCGATTGCCGAGGCCTGGTCGGCGGATCGGCCGGCCGAGCGCCTGTGGCATGCTGGAGTGCTGGTCCGCGACGAAGCCCTGCGGCTGGCCAGCGGGGCAGGCAGCACGCTCGGCTTGACCGGAGCCGGCGAAATACCGAAGCTAGCCGCATGGTTTGCGTCGGCCAACCGGTCGCGCGAGCTGCTCAGCACGCAACTTCGCAGCGATCTGGTCCTGCTGGACCTGCTGCACTCATGGCAGATGCCCCGGAGTAGATGAGATGTCGACACCCGCCAACGGAGGCATGCCCAGACAGGGAATCCTGTCCCTGGCAATCAAGGACAAGGGTGCGTTGTTCAATGCCTACATGCCCTTCGTCAAGGGCGGTGGCCTGTTCGTGCCGACGAGCAAGCGCTACAACCCGGGCGACGAGGTCTTCATCCTGTTGTCGCTGATGGACGAAAAGGACCGCCTGCCGGTTGCCGGCAAAGTGGTCTGGATCACCCCGCCCGGCGCGCAGGGCAACCGGACCGCCGGCATCGGCGTGCAGTTCAACGAATCCAGCGATGGCGACGCGGCGCGCACGAAGATTGAATCGATCCTGGCCGGCATCCTTGGCCAGGAGCGTCCTACCCACACCATGTGATGCGCGTCCTCGTCCTCGGTGCGGGCGCAACCGGCGGTTACTTCGGCGCGCGCCTGATCGAATCGGGCGCCGATGTTTCGTTCCTCGTGCGCCCGCAGCGGGCCGCCACCCTGGCCCGCGATGGCCTGGTCATCCACGCGGCCAGTGGCGGCATCCGGCACGAGGTGCAGACGCTGACCGCGGTTGCTGCTGACCGGCCCTTCGACCTGGTCCTGCTGTCGTGCAAGGCCTACGACCTCGATTCCGCCATTGCGGCGGTCGCACCGGCCATGCACGGCGAAACCTGCCTGTTGCCGTTGCTCAATGGCATTCGCCATCTCGACGTGCTCGACGCGGCGTTCGGCAAGTCGCACGTGCTCGGCGGGCTCTGCCATATCTCGGTGACTGTCGCCGAAGACGGTTCGATCCGGCAGACCGGCAGCATTGCACGCCTGACATTCGGCCAGCGCGAAGCGGCTGGCGGGATTCCCGCGATCGTGCGCGATGGCCTGCTGGCCACTCCCGCCGAGGTCATTTGCAGCACCGACGTGATCGCCGCGATGTGGCAGAAATTCGCCTTCCTGGCCGCCCTGGCCGGCATAACGTGCCTCATGCGCGCCAACATCGGCGCCATCGTGGCCACGCCGGATGGCGCAGACCTCGTGCGCTGGCTGTATCTCGAATGCGCGGAGGTGGCCCGGCGCAGCGGTCATGCGCCGGGCGAGCGCGCCATTTCGGAAGCCATCGACATCCTCACCGCGCCGCACTCCCCGCTCAAGGCGTCGATGCTGCGCGACGCCGAGCGCGGTCAACGCACCGAAGTCGAACATGTGCTCGGCGACATGCTCGCCCGCGCCAATGCACTGGGCGTCGATGCGCCCCTGCTCGGTGCCGCCTGCACGCAATTGCGCATCCATGAAGCGCGACTTGCCAGCGGCGAGCGCTGACCCTGGCGGCTAGCGCGAGTCCGCCCCGAGGGTCGGGCTGTCCCAGCCCTCGCGTGGCGCAAAGCGCGCACCGTGGCGTTTTTCCAGCTCGACCAGGCGCTGCTTGAGGACGTCGGCGCCGGTATCGCGGATATGCTGGATCGGGCCGCCGCGGAACGGCGCGAAGCCTGTGCCGAAGATCACCCCGGCGTCGCACAGGTCGGCATCGTCGACCACCCCGTCGTGCACGCAGGCTACGGCTTCGTTGAGCATCGGCAGGATCATGCGGTCTTCGATGTCGTCGGGCGCGGAGTAGCCGGGATCGACCTCCGGCTTGACCGGCTTGCCGTTCTCCCACTTGTAGAATCCTTCGCCGTCCTTCTTTCCGCGCTTGCCCGATTCGAGCAGGGATTCCATGCCCTTGGGTATCTCGAGCTTGAGGAAACCGGAAAGCTCCCGACCGACCGAGGCGGCGACGTCCAGGCCGACCGTGTCGGCCAGTTCGATCGGCCCCATCGGCATGCCGAATTTCTTCGCCGCCTTGTCGAGGACCGGACCCGGCACGCCCTCCCCGTAGAGGCGGACGGCTTCGAGCATGTAGGGCATGAGGATGCGATTGACGAGGAAGCCGGGCGTGCCCTTGACCGGCACCGGCAGCTTGTCGATCGCCTTGCAGAAGGCCAGCGCACGCTTTTCGGCGGCAGGGTCGAGCTGGTCGTGACGGACGATTTCGACCAGCGGCATCAAGGCGACCGGATTGAAGTAATGCAGGCCGAGGAACCGGCCGGGTTGGGCGACGGCCTTGCGCAGTTCGTCGAGCGGGATGCTGGAGGTGTTGGAGGCGAGCAACGCGCCGGCTTTCATCTCCGGCTCGGCTTTCCGGTAGAGGGCCTCCTTGGCTTCCGCGTTCTCGAAGATCGCTTCGATGACGAGGTCCGCCGACGCCACCCCCTTGCCTTCGACATCCGCCGCCAGGCGGGCCAGCGCCGGGTCGATGCGCTGCGCGGTCTTCAGGCGCTTTGCGAACAGTTCCCGGGCGCGCACGAGGGCGGGTTCGATGTACTTCATCTCGCGGTCCTGCAAGGTCACCTGGAAGCCGCGCAGTGCCGACCAGGCGGCAATATCGCCACCCATGACCCCGGCGCCGATCACGTGCACGTGGCCAATGCCGTGTTCAATGCCCGCGCCGAGCCCCTTGAGCCGTTCCTGCAGGAAGAACACACGAATCAGGTTGCGCGCGGTCGAGGTCTGCGCCAGCCTGGCCACGGCCCGGGCTTCATTTTTCAGCCGTTGCGCGAGGCTGCCGCCACGTCGCCAGGTCTCGATCAGCGCGAACGGCGCCGGATAGTGGTCCGGGCGGGCTTTCGCCGCGGTCTGCTTGCGCACGAGCGGGGCAAGGATCTGGCGCGCGGGCCAGGTATTGGTGGCCCACGCCTCCATGCGTTGCGGCAACGCGCGCGTCGGCGGATGCCGGATGATCTCCTTGGCGCGCTCGATCAGCATCTCGTTCGATGTCACGGCATCCACAAGGCCCATCGAACGCGCCTGCTCGGCGGACGCCGCGCGGCCACTGAGCATGAATTCAAGCGCCTTGGGGGCGCCGATCAGGTAGGGCAGGCGGGCGCTGCCGCCCCAGCCAGGGAAGATGCCGAGCTTCACTTCGGGCAAGCCGATGCGCGTGGAGGGGTCCCGGCTGGCCACGCGGAACCGGCAAGCCAGGGCCAGTTCGGTGCCGCCGCCCATGCAATGTCCATGGATGGCGGCGACGCTCGGGCAGCGCAGGCGCGCGAGGTTCTGCAGCACGCGCTGGCCGAAGCTGATGGCATCGAGCACCGAACCCGTCTTTGCGTAGCTCTCGAACTCCCGGATATCGGCGCCGGCGATGAACCCGGCCGCCTTGCCGGAGCGGATGACTACCCCCCTGGGCAGTTCGAACGACAGCCGCTCGACCACCTCGTTGAGTTCATCGAGGACTTCGCGGGCGAAGGTGTTGACCGAACTGCCGGCCCGGTCGATGGTCAGGACGACGATGCCGTCTGGGTCCTGTTCGCTGCTCCAGTGCTTGAAACGGAGTCCTTCGAACATGGCAAGATCCTCGGAAAAGCGGACGGCTATGATCCGGGCAAGCCGCGGCTCTGGTCAATGCACCCGGATCGGTCTACTGTTGCGGACTGGTGAATGGGGCACCGGAAAACGAGATGCAGGAAACAGCAGGCGTACTGGTCACGCCGAAGCTCTTCGAGCAGATTCTCAATGCCGAGGGAAACCTGATCGGCATCGAGACCGCACAGATGGAGGAGACGCTGGACCAGTTCAGGCAACTGGCCATGCGCAGCGGGCAGTCGGTCTATGTCTGGGATCCGGAGAACGGCATTGCGGCATTGCGCCAGAGCGAACTGCGCGTGCCGGGTTCGAAGCGTCTCAGCGACGCCTTGCGCTTCATCCTGCAAAGCATGCAGTTCGCCGTGTACCTGCTGGTCGACTTCGAGGAACAGGTCAAGCCGCCGAACACCGCGCTGTTGCGGCGCTTTGCGCGCATTCGCACGGGCAACCAGCGCAAGATGGTATTCCTCGCACGCAGGCTGGAATTTCCGGAGGAGATCGACGTGCTGGTGGAGCGCATGACCCCTGGCAAGGTGGCGAATTCGCCTCCGCGCCTGCGTGACGGGCGCTGGGTGACCTGATGGCGGGCGAAACCGACAACGGCGCCGTCCTGATCGTCGCGACCGACCGCGACGATCGGCGCTTCCTCTTCGATGCGCTCGATGCGCAGGAATTCGATGCGATCTACACCGCCAAGGACATCGGCCAGGCACGCACCTTTCTCGCCCAGGATCCGCAAATCGACCTGGTCCTGCTCGAGTTCATCGGCCCGGCCACCGATGCGGTTTCCTTCTGCGGCGAGTTGCTCAATTACCGGCCGCATGCGGCGGTGCCCGTCATCGGCATTCTGGCGGCTGCGCCCGGCGAGCAGCTTTGGAACTGGGAGAACATGCCGCCGGGCGTGGTTGAATGGATCTCCAGTCCGGTCAATCCGGCCGAAGCCCTGGCCCGTATCCAGGCGCAACTGAGCGCCGCGCGCGCCCGCTCCGGTACTGCACCGCCGGTCGTGGCCGACTCGCGTTACCAGTATGCCTTCGACGGAAGCCTGGACGAACTGGCCCTGGTCGAACCGAAGAGCGGTCGCCTGCTGGAAGTCAATCCCGCCTTTGTGCGGCGCAGCGGATATTCGCGAACCCAACTGCTCGGCAGGCGAATCGAGAATTTCGATGCCGCGCTGAGCCCGGAACTTCGTTCCGAACTCAACCTGCGCCTGGTCCGCGAAGGCAGTATCCGCTACCGCGCGCAGAAACCCCACGCCGATGGCAGCACCTATCCGGTCGACGTGCACGTGCAGCTTTCCGTGCAGGACGGGAGGGTAGTGCATTTCTATACCTTCCGCGAGCTCGGTGAACTGGGTCGCTACGAGCAGGCGCTCGAGGTCATTTCCGGCCTGACCCTTGCCGGTGGCGGGGACGAGGGGCTGAATGCCGCGGTACGCAGCCTGGTCGACTGGCTGGCACTGGATTTCGTCGCCCTGGTCGCGCTGCGCCTCGAACAAGCCGGCGAGATCCAGCCGCTGGTCGTGTATCACCGGTTCAGCCCGGCCGAGGAAACGCCGGATCCGCTGCGCCAGTCGACCCTCAAGCGAGTCCTCGACGGCGACGAACTGGTGCATCTCGCCGATGCCTGGCGGCTCAGCCCCGACAACAGCTTCGTTCGTGAGCGACGCTTCGAATGCCTGATCGGGCTCCCCTTGTGCGACGAGCGCAAGGTCGCGCTCGGTGCGCTGGTCGTCGCCCGCCGCGAGCCGATGACCCGGTCCTCACCCACGCTGGAAGGGCTGCGCGCGGTGGCCCACCGGCTGGCGCTCGAACTGGAATTGCGTCGCACCCGCGAGCAGGGCCGCGTGCGTGGACTGCAGGATGCGCTGACCGGACTGCCCAATCGCCTGCTTTTCAACGACCGCCTTGAATCGGTCATCCAGGAAGCGCACCGCACGGGCGAGATGTTCGCGGTGCTGTTCGTCGACCTGGACCGCTTCAAGAACATCAATGACTCGCTCGGACACAGCGTCGGCGATCACGTGCTCGTGGCGGTCGCGCGCCGCCTGCGTCTGTGCGTTCGCGCCTCGGATTCCGTGGCCCGCTACGCCGGTGACGAGTTCACCATGATCCTCAGGCATATCGTGCAGCGCGACGACGTGATGCGCATCGCCGAGAAGATCGTGCGGGTCATGGAGGCCCCGTTGACCCTGCCGGATGGCCTCGAAATCCAGATAACGGCGAGCCTTGGGCTGAGCTTCTACCCGGATGACGCGACGGTGGCTGAGCGCCTGCTCAAGCATGCCGACGTGGCGATGTACACGGCCAAGGGAATGGGTCGCAACAACTACCAGGCCTATGTCGCCGTACCCGAAGAGTCGCACCAGCAGCGCCTTGCGCTGGAGGCCAAGCTGCGCCAGGCCGAACGAAACGGCGAGCTGCGCGTGTTCTACCAGCCCCAGGTCGACACGACCAGCGAGGACATCGTCGGCATGGAAGCGCTGATCCGCTGGGAGCATCCCGAACTCGGCATGATCAGCCCGGGCTTCTTCATCCCGCTGGCCGAGGAAACCGGCCTGATCATCCCGATCGGCGAGTGGGTGCTGCGGGCGGCCTGCCAGGATGCACGCCGGTGGCAACTGCGTTTTTCGCTGCCGCTGCGCATCAGCGTCAATCTTTCCCCGCTGCAACTGCGGCAGCCCAACCTGGTCGGCCTGGTGGCGTCCGTCCTCGAGGAAACGGGCGTACCCGCCCATCTGCTCGATCTCGAGGTTACCGAGAGCATCAGCGTGAAGTCGATTCCGAACCTGCTCGAGACCCTGCAGGCGCTCCGCGGGCTCGGCTGCCAGATCTCCATCGACGACTTTGGTACCGGCCAGTCTTCGCTGGACTATATCAAGCGCTTTCCAGCCGACCGCATCAAGATCGACCAGGCTTTCGTGCGCAACATCGGCCTGGACCCGGACGATGAGGCGATCGTGCAGGCGACGGTCGGAATGGCCCACAATCTGAACCGGGCAGTCGTGGCCGAGGGCGTCGAAATCGAGGCCCATCTCGATTTCCTGCGCGGATTGGGCTGTGAAGTCTTGCAAGGCTACCTGTTTTGCCGTCCACTGCCGGCGGCAAGCTTCGAAAGCCTCCTCGCCGAGCGCGAGCGGCTGCACGAGGAATTGCGGATTTCCGGCTGATCGGACATTGTCCCCGGCGCCTGTCGACCGCAGATTGGAGGCGGATGCGGCAGTTCGCACGGGCTGCGGCGCGCAAAGATGGCCGCTATCCGCTGCATCGGGGATATCGTGGTGAAACTATTTCCCGTCGTGAGGGTCTAGGGGTACGTGCCTCGACCCCTTCGCCGGCAAGGAGATCTGCCCGCATGGGCGAAAGCGAATTGGATCAGGCGCTGGTTGAGCGTGTGCAGAAGGGCGACAAGCGCGCCTTCGACCTGCTTGTGCGCAAATACCAGCACAAGATCATCAGCGTGGTGACCCGCTATGTTTCGGATTGGAGCGAAGCCCAGGACGTCGCCCAGGAAGCGTTCATACGCGCCTACAGGGCGATCGGCGCGTTCCGTGGCGACAGTGCGTTCTATACCTGGATATACAAGATCGCGATCAACACGGCGAAGAATTACCTCGTGTCCAAGGGACGCAGGCCGCCGATTGGCGACATTGCCATCGAGGACGCCGTGCAACTGGACGGTGCCACGCAATTGCGCGATCGCGCCACGCCCGAACGCGAGTTGTTGCGGCAGGAAATTGAACGAACCGTGTTCGGCACTGTCGAAGAACTGCCAGAAGAGCTTCGAACCGCGATTACCCTCAGGGAAGTCGATGGTTTGAGCTACGAGGAAATCGCGGAAGCGATGAATTGTCCGATCGGTACCGTGCGTTCGAGGATTTTCCGGGCGCGCGAAGCAATCGACGAGAAGCTGAGGCCCCTGTTGTCCGAAGACGAGGAATAAGCCGCATGAGCCAGCAAATCCGGGAACAGCTGTCCGCCTTGATGGATGGCGAGCTGCCGCGTGATGAAACGAAGTTTCTGTTGCGGCGAATCGAGCATGATCGCGGCCTGGCCCGGTGCTGGTCGAGTTTTCATGTTCTTCGCCAGGCGCTGCGCCGCCAGGAGATCGTCTTGGTACGCGGCGATTTTGCCGAAGCGGTGCTGGCCCGGATCGAGCAGGATTCGGCACCTGCGTTGCCGGGTACGGGCAAGTGGCTGCGTTGGGCGTCCGGTGGCGCCATTGCGGCTTCGGTGGCCGTCGTCGCCCTGCTATTCAGCGGTCCGCGTGGCGTTTCCGAGGACCTCGGCGAAACGCCACTGGCGGCAACGCCGGTGCCTGCAAGCGCACCCGTCAGTCCGGTTTCCTCCGCCGGCAGTGAATTCCGTCCGCCGATGATTTCACCGGCGCTTGACGTGCAGCCGGCGTCGGCAAGCACGCCCGGGTTTGCCACGCAATCGACGCCCATCGATCCGCGCCTGCAGTCCTATCTGATCCGTCACTACGATGCGGCCGGCAACGCGGGCCAGGCGGGCGTCATGCCGTATGTCCTGCTGATCGTGCCGAGCCAGCAGCAGGCTGCCGAAGGTGCAGCCGAGAAAGCGGTGGAGCAGCGCTGAGCCGAGATGCAAGCCCATTCATCGGAATCGGCAGCTCATACCAAGGCACCCGTGACACTCCCTGCCAGGCTCGCTGCTGTCGGCCTTTTCCTCGGTCTCTTCAGCGGATTTGCGCCAGTCGCCCTTGCGCAATCGCCGGATGCCCGCGCCATGCTCGTGCAGATGGCCTCCGCGATCCGATCGCTGGATTACCAGGGATCCTTCATCTACCAGCATGCCGGACGCGTCGACACCCTCCGCGTTTTCCACGCGGGCGGGGTTCTCGAACGCGAACGCCTGATCAGCCTCAACGGGCCGCGCAGCGAAGTCGTCCGGAACGGCCTTGATGTCACCTGCATCCAGGCAGACGGTTCCGCCACGGTGTATGCGAGCAGCTCGGGTCGTGGGTTGTTGCCGCTGGTGCCGGATGCAGGCAACCGGTTGCTCGGCGAACACTACAAGGTCGATGTCGTCGGCACCGACCGGGTCGCGGGATACCTGGCCAACGTGGTCGATGTCGTGCCACGCGATGGCTATCGCTACGGTTATCGTCTCTGGCTGGACCAGGGAAGCCATCTTCTGCTGCGATCGATGGTGACCGACAGCGAGCGGCGCCCGCTGGAACAGTTCATGTTCGTATCGCTGGAAATCGGAAAGCTGCCGAACGATACCGACCTCATTCCGAGCCAGCGGGAATTGTTGACCACGACCGCAGCGCCGCCCGGAGAAGTGGACTTGCGTGGTCCTCCGGCATGGAGCGTGATCGAGCCGCCGCCAGGCTTCGTCTTCAGTTCTGCGCGCCGCTCCCGACAGGACGGCAAGGGTGCCGTACACCT
>DAIMYT010000041.1:0-27133 GCA_036734345.1 Dokdonella sp.
CACCGAACGCAGCCGTGTCTGCGCCAGCTGGCTGGTCGCCTGGTAGTAGTCGGCCACCTGCAGCATGGACTTGTCCGGCTCGAGCACGCGGAAATAGACCACCGCGTTGACCCGCACCGAGACGTTGTCGCGCGAAATCACATCCTGTGGAGGCACGTCCATCACGGTTACGCGCAGGTCGACGCGCAGCATGCGCTGGATGACCGGAATCAGGATCACCAGGCCCGGCCCCTTGGTGCCGGTGTAACGGCCGAGGGTGAGGACGACGCCACGCTGGTATTCCGGCAGCACCTTGATCGAAGCGAACAGCAGGGCCAGTGCGAGTGGCACCAGTATTCCGACGAAACCAAACATGGCAAGTCTCCTTGTATTCGTGGTTATTCAGGCTTGACCCGGAGGACGATGCCCTCGCGGTCGAGGACGCGCACGCGCGCACCTGCAGGCATGTCGACATCGCTGCGCACGCGCCAGCGCTCGCCAAGCACCTTGGCCCAGCCCTCGCCGCCGGCGGCCAGCGCATCGAGCAACTCGCCACTGGCCTCGCGCAACAACGCATCGCCACTGAAGCGCGGCGCCCTGCGCGAGCGCATCACCAGGGCCAGGGTCAGCGCCAGCAGCCCGACGGCGCCGGTGGCGATGCCCGCGATCACGCCCATGTTGACCTCGTAACCCGGCACGTCGGTGTCGAACAGCAGCACGGAGCCGAATACGAAGGCGATCAGGCCGCCAATGCCGAAGATGCCGATGCTCGGCGAGAGCGCCTCGGCGACCAGCAGGCCGATACCCAGCGCCATCAGGGCGAGTCCCGCGTAGTTCACCGGCAGCAACTGCAACGCATACAGGCCGATCAGCAGGCAGATGCCGCCGACGACGCCCGGTACGAAGGCACCGGGATTCCAGGCTTCGAGGAATATGCCGTAGATACCGGCAAGCAGCAGCAGGTAGGCGAATGTGGGATTGGTGATGATGCCGAGGAAGCGCGAGCGCCAGTTCGGCGCATAGGTGCGGATCGACGCATCGGCGAGATGCAGGGTCCGCTGCTCGCCATTGATCGTGATCTGGCGCCCATTGGCTTGCGCGAGCAGTGCGGGCACGTCGGCGGCGATGATTTCGATGACGTGCTGCTCGAGCGCCTCGCGGTCGGTCAGGGTTGCCGCCTCGCGCACGGCAGCTTCGGCCCATTCGACGTTGCGACCGCGCAACTGGGCCAGCGTGCGGATATAGGCGATCGAATCATTGAGGGCTTTCCGTTCTCCCGCATTGCCTTTCGCGGCTTCGGTGTCGTCGGGTTTGGCTTCGGATCCGGGCGCGTCCTTTTTCTCCGGCAGGCTGGAGGGTGATTCGGCCGGCGTCGGCATCGGCCCGCCAAGCGAAACCGGCGTCGCCGCACCGAGGTGGGTCGCCGGCGCCATTGCCGCGACGTGGCTTGCATAGAGGATGTAGGTGCCGGCCGAGGCGGCGCGCGCACCTTCGGGACCGACGTAGCCGAGCACCGGTATCTTCGAGGACAGGATGCGCGTGATGATCTGGCGCATCGAATCGGCCAGGCCGCCGGGGGTATCCAGGCGCAGCACGATGGCGACGGCGCCGTCGGCTTCGGCGTGTCCAGCCGCCTGTTCGAAATATTCCGCCGTGGCCGGGCCGATCGGCCCGACCAGGTCGATCTGCGCGACCATTCCTGCCGCCGCCGATGGGGCCGCAGCGGAATTTGCGAATGCCGCGCTGGCACCGACGACCGATGCCGCGCAAAACGCGATTGCGCAAATTTTCCGTATCCACTGTTTCATGCGTCGCACCTCAGGCGTGGAGATTGCGAGTGGGTTCAAGGTATACGCCTTGCCCGCCCGCATTGCCAATCCGGCGCATTTCCAGGCGATGTCGATGAACTCTCGATGTGCGGTGGAAACCGAAGACCGGCGCCGGGCGCCCGCCGTTTCATTTCGCCAGCCGGTCGACCACCAGGTCGATCAATGCACGAAGCCGGGCGAGGCGACGCAGGTCGCGGTGCCAGGCAATCCAGGTATCGCGGCCCGGCGGTTCCGCGCCGAGATCGACGCGTTCCAGTTCGGCGATGCGATCACCAAGGAGGACGGGCAACACGGCAATGCCGATGCCTTGGACACACATGCTCGCCTGGACATCGCGGCTGTTGCTGCGGAACACGATGCGCGCCCCCGGCAGCATGGACGGCAGCCAGCTGTCATCCGGGATTCCCGCAAACCCTGCGCCGAGGGCGATCAGGTTCGTGCCTGCTCCGTCGCCGGCGACCGGCTTGCCGGCACCCCTGCGCGCGTAGACGGCGTAGCGCACGTGCATGAGCTTGCGCGAGATCACGTCCTGCTCGTCGAACGGGCGGATGCGGAAGGCCAGGTCGGCCTCGCGGCGCGACAGGCTGAGGAAGCGCGCTTCGGTCAGCAACTCGACCGCAACATGGGGATGCTTCGACGCGAACTCGGCCAATAGCGGCGTCAGCACATGTTGTCCGAACCAGTCCGATGACGTGATCCTCAGGCTGCCCTGCAGGTGTTGCGCGGCGCCGGCAAGCTTTCGCTCCACCGCAAGCGCTTCATCCTCGATCCGTTCGGCGTGCTCGATGACCACGCCGCCTTCGTCGGTGAGTACGAATCCGTCCGCGGTTCTCTGGAACAGGCTGTGACCTACCGATTCTTCCAGTGTGCGCAGGCGTCGACCCATGGTGGGCTGTGACAGCCCGAGCGTGCGCGCCGCGGCGCTCAGCGAACCCGCGCGGGCAATGGCCAGGAATACCTTGAGGTCACTCCATTCCATGGTCGTCGTCGCCTTGGTCGGATCATTCAATTATGCATGAGTATTATCAGGTTTCGTCTATGTCCATGCGTATGCGAATGATCTAGTTTGGGCCGTCACTGAAGAATCCGCCGAACAAGCATCTGCGGCCCCCGAATTACGACTACTGCAAGGGAGTTTCGCCTTGAATCCATGGCAAGTGGCAGGACGGGTCCTGCTGAAGCTGTTCCTCGCTTCCATCGCGATACTGGCATCGGTCCAGCTGTTCCGGTTGTTGCTGCTGCCGGCTATCGTGGCCGTGTTTGGCCCGGGCGAACTGCTCACGGCGGCCTTTCGCCGGAGCGGCATTTTCTCGTTCGTGCTGCTCGGTTACTGGAGCTACGTCCACTTTTACGAAAAGCGCGCAGCCACGGAGCTTCGGCTTTCAGGCGCAGGCATCCTGCTCGGCGCCGTGGCCGGGTGCCTGATGATCTCGATCACACTGGCCGCGCTGTTCGCGACCGGAAACTACGTGATGACTGCCTGGCGCGGGCCGCAGTTCGCCCTGCTGGGCGTAGCCTGCGTCATCGCCATTGCAGCGATGATCGAGGAGATCTTTTTTCGCGGCGTGCTGTTTCGCCTGCTCGAGGAGGCCTGGGGCACGACGATCGCACTCTGGCTGCAGGCCTTCGTATTCGCGATCCTGCATCTGGCCAACGCGGACGCCAGCGTGTCGGAGTCGATAACGACGGTGATCTCCGTGACCCTGATCGGTGCGCTGTGGACCCTGATGTTCGTGGCCACGCGAAATCTGTGGACAGTGGCAGCGCACCACGCGGCATGGAACTTCACCATCCTGCTTACCGGCGTGCCACTTTCGGGCCTGCTCGACTGGAGCGCACTGGCGCCCATGGAATCGCACTACAACGGGCCGCAGTGGTTGACCGGTGGCGTATTCGGTCCGGAAGATTCCGTCATCACCCTTTTCGTGGTTGTCGCTGGTCTCGTCATCCTCGTGCATTGGTCCAGGAGCCGTAACCGGTATCGTATGTTTCCGGCACCCGCCTGATCGGAGTCCCCATGTCAAAAGTTGCCTCGCCAGCGAAACTTGCATCGGCGCTCACGGAGCAGTGGTCCCCGCGCGTCATCGCCGAGCTCGATGATGCCTACGTCAAGGTCGCCCGGATCGAGGGCGTGTTCGGATGGCACGCCCACGAAAACGAAGACGAGCTGTTCTTCGTGCTGCGCGGAAACCTGCACATCGACATGGAAGACGGCGCGGTCGACCTGGCCGAGGGCGACCTCTTCGTCGTGCCGAAGGGCGTGCGCCACAACCCGATCGCGCAGGACGAGTGCCTGATCATGCTGATCGAGCGCAAGTCGACCCTGCACACCGGCGACGTGGTCAACGAAAGGACACGTTCGCTCGACGAGCAGCTTCGCCCGATCTAGAGGCCAGGCATCGCGGGTGCCGCAATCGACTTCAGGCGTGCTTGGCCTTGAGCTTCGCGACCATCGCGCCGAGCACGGTCTGCGATTCTTCGGAAAACCAGCGTTCGGCGAATTCGTCGTTGCTCGGGGTGGAGGCATTGCGGTCGAAATGCGCGTGCAGGTCGGCGCGGGCGAGGCGGCGCGTCTCGCTCATCGCCTCGGGCGGCAGTTTGAGCAGGTCCTGCAGCCAGCCGATGGCGCGGCCGACGACGAGCTCGGTGTCGATCAGTTCATCGACCAGGCCGACGCTGTGGGCATCCTCGGCTTCGATCATCGCGCCGGCCACCATCAGCCGTTCGGCGCGGTGCGAACCGAGCAGGCGACGCATCGCCGCCTGGATGATCTCGGGCACGACGAGGCCCACCTGGACTTCGTTGAGGCCGATGCGGAACGGGCCGCGCGCCATGATGCGGTAGTCGCAGAACAGGGTCAGCACGGCGCCGCCGGCCGGACTGTGCCCGGTGATCGCAGCCGCGATCGGCACCGGCGAGCGCGCCAGCGCCTCGCACAGGCCGACGAAGTTTTCCCATACCGAGCGCATGCTGTCGCGATCGAGTTGCAGCAGGGAAGGAACGTCGAGGCCGGCCGAGAACATGCCCGAGCGCCCCGACAGCACGATGCCGCGCGCACCCTGGCCGGGCGCGGCCAGCACGGCCTCGCGCAGCGTGCGGATCAATTCGGCATTGAGCGCGTTGACCGGAGGCCGGGCCAGGCGCAGCTCGTGGATGGAATCGTGCTGGAGGATTTCGAGTACGGTCATTGTGGAGCCCGGGAATGGGGAATAGGGAATGGGGAATAGTGAGGAACCAGTATAGGGCAGGGTGGACGGGGCCACGTTTTTCGTGAAAAGCGTCTGCGGCATTTGGTGTCATTGGAAACCGCCGGGCAGGGACTATGATGGGGGATCCCTTGTGGAGAAGCCCATGAAGACCCTGCAACGCCTGATCGCTACTGCCATTTTGCTCGTGCTGGCCCCTTTCGCCTTCGCGGCGGGCCAGCTCGGCGTTTCGAACGCCTGGATTCCACAGGCGCCGCCCGGTAGCGACATGCTGGCCGGTTATCTGACCCTGAAGAACTCCGGCGACGCGACCATCAGCATCCTGGCCGCGCAAAGCGATCGCTTCCGCACGGTGACCGTGCACCAGACCGTCATCGAGAACGGGGTATCGCGCATGCGCGAACTCAATCGCCTCGAGATCGCGCCTGGCAAGGAGCTCAAGTTCGCCCCGGGCGGCCTGCACCTGATGCTGATGCAGCCACGCAAGGAGGTGATGCCCGGCGACCGCATCGAGATCACCTTCATGCTTTCCGATGGCCAGCGCGTACCGGCGATCTTCGACGTGCAGGCGGCTGACGGCGAGGCGACGGAAGGGCAACCGCACCACCACTGAAAGCGCATGGCGGAGCGAGCCATCGGCATACGGATGGCTCGCCGCATTGCCTTTTGTTGCGTTGCACCGAAGAATGGGCGACCGACGCTCCCCTGGCCCTTCCTGCGCGCTGAACCGTGAATACGCCCACTCCACCGTTGCCGCACGACGCTCCCTGGGTCGTCATCAAGTTTGGCGGGACCAGCGTCTCCACGCGTGCGCGCTGGGACAACATCGCCAGCATCGCCGCGACCCATCGCGAGGCGGGCAAGCGCGTGCTGATCGTGGTTTCGGCGCTGTCCGGGATCACCGATCTGCTCAAGGGTGTTGGCGAAAGTTTCGCCGATGGCGGGCGCTGCGCACAGTTGCGCGAAACGATCGTCGCCCGCCATCACACGCTGTTCGGCGAACTCGGCTTGCCCAGGCGCAATGGCATCGACGCCTGGCTGGCGCGGCTGGACCAGCTGCTAGGTGATCAGCGCCGCGTGACCGGCGAGCTGCCATGGCAGGCCGAGGTGCTCGCTCTTGGCGAATTGTGCTCGAGCACGCTGGGCGCGCTCTACCTCAACAGCCTGGGCCTGACCACGCACTGGCTCGACTCGCGCGACTACTTCCGCGCCGAGGCCTCGCCCAACCAGGGCGACTGGGGCCGCTGGCTGTCGGCTTCGGTGCGCGTCCGCCATGAGCCGGCGACCGCCGCGGCGCTGGCGGAACGCGGCGACGTCTTCATCGCCCAGGGCTTCATCGCGCGCAGCGGTGACGGCGCCACCGCCGTGCTCGGTCGCGGCGGATCGGATACCTCGGCGGCCTATTTCGGTGCCCTGCTCAAGGCCGAAGCGGTCGAAATCTGGACCGACGTGCCGGGCATGTTCAGTGCGAATCCGCGCCAGGTGCCCGATGCGCGGCTGCTGTCCAGGCTCGACTATGCCGAAGCGCAGGAGATCGCGACCACCGGTGCCAAGGTCCTGCATCCGCGCTGCATCCACCCGGTGCGCGACGAGCGCGTCCCGATCCGCATCAAGGACACCAACCGCCCGGACCTGCCCGGCACCGAGATCGTCTGGAGCACGCAGGCCGGCGCGCCGAGCGTCAAGGCGATCAGTTCGCGCAAGGGCATCACCCTGGTCTCGATGGAATCGATCAGCATGTGGCAGCAGGTCGGCTTCCTCGCAGACGTGTTCGAGGCGTTCAGGCGGCACGGACTGTCGGTCGACCTGATCGGTTCGGCCGAAACCAACGTCACGGTGTCGCTCGATCCGTCCGACAACCTGCTCAATTCCGACGTGCTGGCGCGCCTGTGCGCGGATCTCGAGGCATTCTGCCGGGTCAAGGTCATCGCACCCTGCGCGGCAATTACCCTGGTCGGACGCGGCATGCGCGCGATGCTGCACAAGCTCTCCGCCGTGCTCGCCGAGTTCGGCGCGCTCGACGTGCACCTGATCTCGCAGTCGTCCAACAACCTCAACCTGACCTTTGTCATCGACGAGGCCCTGGTCGATTCGCTGATTCCGCGCCTGCATGCGCTGCTGATCCGCGCCGAAGTCATGCGCGTCGGCGACGCGACCGTGTTCGGTCCGAGCTGGCGCGAGCTGGCGCAGGGTCCCGCTGCGACGCGCAAGAGCGCCTGGTGGCGCAACGAGCGCCCGCGCCTGCTCGACATCGCCGCCGAGGGCACGCCGCGCTACGTCTACAGTCTCGATCAGGTGCGTGCGCAGGCGCGCGGCCTGGCCGCGCTCGGCATGGTCGATCGCTGGCACTATGCATTGAAGGCCAATCCGCATCCACAGATCCTGCGTACCTTGCAGGGCGAGGGCTTCGCCTTCGAATGCGTGTCGTGGAACGAAGTCGAGGCAGTCCGCGCCGCGCTTCCCGGGCTTGCCGCCGGGCGCATCCTGTTCACGCCGAACTTCGCCCCGCGCGAGGAATACCGGGCGGCGCTCGCGGCCGGCGTGCGCGTGACCCTGGACGCGCTGCATCCGATCGCCGAGTGGGGCGCGGATTTCGCTGGTAGCGAAATCTTCCTGCGCGTCGACCTCGGTGCCGGGCGCGGCCATCACGACAAGGTCAAGACCGGTGGCGCGCAATCGAAATTCGGCGTGTCGCTCGACGAAATCGAGGCATTCCGCGCGCATGCGCGCCGCCACGGCGCGCGCATCGTCGGCCTGCATGCGCATCTCGGCTCGGGCATCCTCGACGCGCAGCACTGGCGCAGCGTCTACGCGCAACTGGCCAGCCTGGCCGAGCAGTTCAACCGCATCGAGGTGCTCGATCTCGGTGGCGGCCTCGGCGTGCCCTCGCGTCCGGAAGACCTGCCGCTCGACCTCGATGCGCTCGGCGCCGCGCTGGCCGAAGTCAAGCAGGCCTACCCGCAGTTCCAGCTGTGGATGGAACCGGGCCGCTACCTGGTGGCCGAGGCCGGCGTGCTGCTGGCGCGCGTGACCCAGACCAAGCGCAAGGGCGAAGTGCACTATGTCGGCATCGACGCCGGCATGAATTCCTTGATCCGCCCGGCCCTGTACGAAGCCTGGCACGAGATCGTCAATCTTTCGCGCATCGATGCGCCGGCCGATGACCTCGTGCAGATCGTCGGCCCGATCTGCGAGACCGGCGACGTGCTCGGCAACAACCGGCGCCTGCCGGGCTGCCGCGAAGGCGATGTGATCCTGATCGCCGAGGCAGGCGCGTATGGTGCGGTCATGGCATCGCACTACAACCTGCGCGATCCCGCGCCCGAGGTGTGCCTGTGATGCGCGCCCGCGTCGTCCTGCATCTCGCTGCGCTGCTGCTGCCGGTGCTGCCGCTGGCGGGCTGGATGCTGGTGGTGGATCGCTCCCTGGACTGGAACAGCTTTGCCGCCATGCTTTTTTTCGCCGGGCCGGCCGTTCTTGCGGCCCAACTCGCCGCCGGGTTGCGCTGGAAGGCGCTGCAGGCGAGGGCGATGGCCAAGGGTCCGGCCTGGTTGACCGGACTGGGCATGGCCGTCTTGACCCACCTGCTGTTCGGCATACTGCTCGTGTTGGCCTTGCTCGTGGTTTCCGGCGCCGATGAATGGACGTCGATGGAGAACTGGTGGCAATTGCCCGCGCAGGCCCTGTTTTTCGCATTTGTATCGCTGTCGTTGACGGGCGTGCTGACGCTGCCGGCAACGGCGTGGATTGCCCACAAGGTCGCCCGCCTACATCAACAGGAGCCGGCCAGTGAGCCTGCCTGATCCGCGCATCGCCGGGAGTTTCCGTTTCGTTCGCTGCGAATACGCGCAGGGCGAGGCGAGGCTGGTCTATGCGTTCGACGACGGTCCCGAGTTGATCGAGCGGATCGGATTTCCGCATGCCCCGGATTTGCCGGTGGAACGACAGCCTGCGTTCGATGCGGCGCTCAACCTGCTTCACCTGATCGCCGGCATCAGCTACTACAAGGCCGGTGTCCCCGCAGAAATCCGCGTGGAGAGCACCACGCTTGATGCGGCGACCGCGGCGTTCCTCGATGCCCTGTACCTGCATGGACTCGGCGAATTCGCCTACACCAACAAGCTTGATCTGCGCGGGAAGATCCGATTTCCCTCTCACGCTCGTCATCCCGGCGAAAGCCGGGATGACGTTGAGGGACGCGTAGCTGTTTCTGCTGATCGGGGACTCGTCATCGGCCTGCCGCGCAGCACCCTGGTGCCGATCGGCGGCGGCAAGGATTCGCTGGTCAGTGTCGAGATCCTCAAGGCTACCGGCGAGAATGCGACGGCCGTGTGGATCGGCAACTCGGCGCTGATCGAATCCTGCGCGCAACGCACCGGCCTGCCGATGCTCAACATCTCGCGCGCGATCTCGCCGGTGCTGTTCGACTACAACCGCGCCGGCGCGCTGAACGGGCATATCCCGGTGACCGCGATCAATTCGGCGATCCTGGTCGTGGCCGCCATTCTTTACGGTCACGACGCAATCGCGTTTTCCAACGAACGATCGGCATCGAGCGCGACGCTCGAATACGACGGCGTGCCGATCAACCACCAGTGGAGCAAGGGCTGGGCCTTCGAACGGGGTTTCCGCGAACTGATCCATTCCCGGGTCGCCGCCGATCTCGACTATTATTCGCTGCTGCGGCCGCTCTCGGAACTGGCGGTCGCCGCGCGCTTCGCGAAGAACAACCGCTACGACGACGTCTTCTCGAGCTGCAACCGCAACTTCCGCATCCTCGGACCGAAACCGTCCGACCGCTGGTGCGGGCAGTGCCCGAAATGCCACTTCGTGTTCCTCGCGCTGGCGCCGTTCATGCCGAAGCCGCGCCTGCTCGGCATCTTCGGGCGCAACCTGCTCGATGACCCGGCGCAGATCCCGGGATTCGACGCGCTGATCGAATACCAGGACCACAAACCGTTCGAGTGCGTCGGCGAGGGCCGTGAATCGCGAGCCGCGATGGCCGCGCTGGCTGCGCGCGCCGAGTGGCGCGAGGACGCCATCGTGGAACGCTTTGCCCATGAGATCCTGCCCCTGCTCGACCCTGCCGGACCGGCCATCGGTCCCCTTCTGGCGCTGGAAGGCGAACACCATGTTCCCGCCCGCCTGCTGGCCGAAGTCGGTCGGCGCTGAGCCATGCGCATCGCCGACCTCGAAAACCTGCGCGTGGCGATCTGGGGCCTCGGCCGCGAAGGCCACGCCGCGCACACGGCCCTGCGCCAGCGCCTGCCGGAACTCAGGCTGACCCTGTTCTGCAATGATGCCGAAGCGCATTTCAGGGCCGTGGAAAATCCGCTCGATTGCTACGTCACGCGTGCGCCGAACGCCGCCGACCTGTCGGCCTTCGATATCGTGATCAAGTCGCCCGGCATCAGCGCCTATCGCCCCGAACTGCTCGACGCGCAGCGCAACGGCACGCGCTTCACCTCGGCCACGGCCCTCTGGTTCGCCGAAAACCCCGATGCGCGCGTGATCGCGGTGACCGGAACCAAGGGCAAGAGCACGACCAGCGCCCTGATCGCGCACCTGCTGCGCGGGCTTGGCCGGCGCACGGCGCTGGCAGGAAACATCGGTCTTCCGCTGCTCGAACTGCTCGATCCGCCGCTGGCGCCGGACTGGTGGGTGGTCGAGCTGTCGAGTTTCCAGACCCGCCAGGCCAGCGACGTTCGCCTCGCCGTGATCACCAACATCGAGGAAGAACACCTGGACTGGCACGGCAGCCGCGAGCGCTATGTCGGCGACAAGCTGGCCCTGGCCGACAGCGCGCGCCTGCTGCTGGTCAACGACCTGCAGGCCGAGTTGCTACAACTGACGTCACAGCATGCGCAGCGCTTGCGCTACGGCCACGCGCCGGGCTGGCATGTCGCCGAGGGCGCGATCCGGCGTGGCGATCGCGCCGTGCTCGAGCTGGCCCGGCTGCCGCTGCCGGGCCTGCACAACGCGATGAATGCCTGCGCCGCGCTGGCCGCGGTCGAAGCGGTCGGCGAGGATGCCCTGGCCGCGGCGGATGCCCTGGCCACGTTCCGCGCCCTGCCGCACCGCTTGCAGACGCTCGGCAAACGCGATGCGGTGGGCTGGATCGACGACAGCATCGCGACCACGCCGCAAGCCACGATCGAGGCCCTGCGCAGCCTCGATGGACGCAAGGTCAGCGTGATCGTCGGCGGCTTCGATCGCGGGCTTGACTGGCAGCCCTTCGCCGAATACGTGCATGCGCATCCACCGCACGCGGTCATCGTCAATGGTGCCAACGGCCGCCGCATCGCCGCGCGCCTGCATGCGCAACAGGGCGAGTACCGCCTGCATTCGGTGGCCAACCTCGCCGAAGCGGTGGCCATTGCCCGCGACGAGACGCCGGCCGGTGGCGTCGTCCTGCTCTCGCCCGGCGCGCCGAGTTTCGACCAGTTCCACGATTACGCCGAACGCGGGCGCAGCTTCGCCGAACTGGCCGGCTTCGATGCCGAAGCGATCGGCCAGATCGACGGCCTCGGCATCGCCTGAAGGGCGGGGAACGGGTCATTCGTTCGCCGGCGGTCTATCATCGGTAGCCCGCCCCTGATGGAGAGTCCGATGCGTATCCTGTCCGTTCTCGCAATCCTGTTGCTGCAGGTTCCCGGCGTGCACGCCGCGATGGTGGTCAAGCCCGTCAGCTACAGCGCCGGCGACACCGTGATGGCCGGGCATCTCGTCTATGACGACAGTTCCACGGCGCTGCGGCCAGGCCTGGTCATGGTGCCGAACTGGATGGGAGAAAACGAATCCGCGGTGGAAAAGGCAAAGCGGGTTGCCGCCACCGGCTACGTCATCCTCGTTGCCGACATGTACGGCGAAGGCGTGCGGCCCGCCAATGCCGACGAAGCGCGCGCCCAGGTCGGCAAGCTCTACGGCGACCTCGACACGCTGCGCGCGCGCATCAACGAAGCCGTGGCGACGCTGCGGGCCCAGGTCGGCAAGCTGCCGCTCAAGCCCGGCAAGGTCGGGGCGTTCGGTTTCTGTTTCGGCGGCTCGACCGTCCTCGAACTGGCGCGCAGCGGCACCGACGTGGCCGGCGTGGTCAGCCTGCACGGCGGCCTTTCGACCTCGAAGCCGGCGGCGCCCGGATCCATCAAGGCACCGGTCCTCGTCCTCAACGGTGCCGACGATCGCAGCAATTCGTGGGAAGACATCGGCAAGTTCAACGCCGAGATGAACGCCGCCGGCGCGGACTGGCAGTTCGTCAATTTCAGCGGCGCCGTGCACTGTTTCGCCGAAGCCGACGCCAACCGCCCGCCCGGCTGCGTCTACAACGAGCGCGCGGCGAAACGCGCCTACCGCATGATGGAGGACTTCTTCGCGGACGCATTCGCGGACCGCTGAAGCCCGTTCCTGCCGATGCCGGTCCGGCAGCGGCGACGAAAGAGGTGCGCGCAACCAGCAGTCCTTCTTGGGCAGGAGGCTGGTTGCGCGCGATTCGCCTTGGGGAGGCGAATGAAGCGGCCGGCACCGCGGTGCCGGCTCCGATGTATCAGCGGAACCTGTATTCCAGGCTTACGTAGTAGGACCGACCACGTGGATCGGTATAGGTCGGGTCGTAGCTGGCCAGGAAGTAGTAGGACTGGTTCGAGAACGGCGGCACGCGGTTGAACAGGTTGAGCACGCCGGCGCGGATGCGGAACTTCTCGGTCGCCGTCCAGCTCGTGCTGAGGTCCCACAGCGAATACGGCTTGACGTCGTGCTCGGGCAACAGCGAGTCGGTGACCGGGTCGTAGGTATTGTTCTGGTCGCGGTAGCCGGACGAATAGGTGTTGGCCAGGGTCACGCCGAACGGGCCCTTGTCCCAGCTGAAGGCGATGCGGTGCCGCCAGCGCTGGATGACCTGGTCGTTGAGGAACACGCCGAGGTTGTTGCGATACGGTTCGAGCGGCCCGAACTGGCGCTTGTACTCGAGGACATAGGTGCTGGTCGCGGTGAAGCCGAATCGGCCATAGTCGCCTTCCTCGCCACGCAGGGTCGTGCTGAGGTCGATGCCCGAGGTCTTCAGGCGACCCTGGTTTTCCTTCTGCAGGAGGATGTTGGTGATGAAGCCATCCTCGTCGCGCTCGATGTAGGTGCCGTTGTAGCGGTCGGGGTTCTCGACGATGATCTGTTCGCCGAGCGTGCTGATCACGTCCCTCTTGAGGATGTTCCAGTAGTCGACGCCGACGTTCCAAGCCTGGCTCGGTTCATAGACCACGCCGAGCGAGAACTGGCGAGACTTCTCCGGCTTCAGGTCCGGGTTGCTGCGCCGCTCGACCGGCCACTGGTCGGTGCAGAAGTCGATGCTGCCCTCGACGTCGACGCATTGAGGATCGGTGAGGAAGCTCGAGGTCGTTCCGAAGGTGGTCGGCCGGCTCAGGTCGCTGATCGACGGTGCGCGGAAGCCGGTGCCGGCGGATCCGCGCACGAGCAGGTCTTCGCGCGGCTGCCAGCGCAGGCCGATCTTCGGATTGACCGAGGAACCGACGCCGCTGTAGCGGTCGTAGCGCAGCGCGGCCTGCATCTCGAAGGTCGAGGTGAACGGCGCATTGAGCTCGACATAGGCGGAGGCGATGTTGCGTCCGTCGCGGGTGGCGACGAGGTCGGTGGAGGATCCGACGCCGGCGCCATTGTCGCGATCGCCGGCGATGTTGTTGCTGACCAGCAGGTCCGAGGGCGTGAAGTCCTGGGTCTCGCGGCGGAACTCGCCGCCGACGGCGATGCCGAGGTCGCCACCGCCGAGGCTGGCGAGGGAGCGGGTCAGGCTGAAGTCGACGCCCTCGGTGATGCCCTTCGATTTGCGTGCCTCGTCATTGACCGTGATCGAGTCGAGCAGGGCCAGGCCCTCGGCCGAGGAGGGACCGAACGGATTGATGATGCCGTCGCGCACGGCGGCGTCGAACTGGTCGAACAGCACATAGCCGTCGACGTACTTGTCGATCGCGTCGTTCTGGCTGCGTGAAAGCGCCACTTCGTAGTCCCAGTTGCCGAGCATGCCGTTGGCGCCGAAGACCAGGCGCTGGCCGGTACTGGTGACTTCGTTGGTGCGATTGCCGGCTTCGGTCATGCGGTAGCGGATGCCGCTGAACGTCGATGGCAGTCCCTCGGCGCCGAGGACGCTGCGGTAGGGCTCGGGCAGGATCGAGACCGGCAGGTTGCGGATGCGTTGCGGATTCGGGCTCAGGCGATAGGTGCTCTTGGCCTGGGCGTAGCTGACCTCGGCGAACAGGCGATGCTCGTCGTTGATCTTGAAGATGGCGCGGCCGAGGAAGGACACGCGATCGGAGTCGGGGTAGAGCTCGGTGTCCTCCATGTAGTCGTAGCTGCAGGCGGTCGGACCGCCAGGGCCTTCCGGCGCATATACGGTCGCCGGCGGATTGCAGTCGGGGGAGCTCGGATTGATGCGGTTGCGGGTCGATCCGGCGGGCAGCAGGCCTGCCGCGATCAATGCGTTGCGCTGGTCCGAATTGATGTCGATGTTGGCCGGGTAGGTGTTGCTCGACATCAGAGCCGGCAGGCGCGCGGCCAGCGGCCGGGCGCGGATGAACTCGCGCTGGCTGGAGCGCAGCGCGCCGAGGTGCTGCACGTCGAGCACGCCGAACACGTTGTAGTGGTCATTTTCGAGGCTACCGGTGCCGGCGCTGATCGAGAAGGTCTGCTTGTCGGCACCGCCTTCGTCGGTGTCGGCCGCCGAAACGGAAAGATCGACACCCTGGTAGTCGCTGCGTGTGATGAAGTTGATGACGCCGCCGATGGCATCGGATCCGTAGATCGCCGAGGCGCCGTCCTTGAGCACTTCGACGCGCTGGATGGCGGCCGCCGGAATGTTGTTTAGATCGACGCCGGCGTTGTCGCCGGGCGAGGCGAAGTTGGCCAGGCGCCGGCCATTGAGCAGGATCAGCGTGCTCGAGACGCCGATGCCGCGCAGATTGGCGCCATTGAAGCCGCGCTGGCCCGAAGTGCCGTCGGTGATGCTGGCGCCGTCGGTCAGCGGCGCGGTGTTCGCGCTCAGCGTGCGCACCAGTTCGGCCGCGGTGGTGACGCCGCGCTTGGCAATCTCCTCGCGCGTGATGACCTCGACCGGAAGGGCGGTTTCGCCATCGACGCGCTTGATGCGCGAGCCGGTGACGACGATCTTGTCCATTGACGTGACGGCCTTCTCGCCGGGTTCCTCCTGGGCCATGACAGGCAGTGTGGCCAGCGCTGCGGCGATGCAGGCGCCGAGCACGCTGGCCGTGCGAAGTAGCTGCAGGCGATGTGCGGCGCGCGGTTGTCCAGATTTCATTCGACTCCCCCCGAAAGATGATGTGTGGCATTGGCTCGGCAGCGCACGCGTGGAGCGCGATGCCCGTGCCGGTGACCGGCGCCCGGACTCTACGTGCCGTGCGCCACGCCGGGGGTCCTCATGGGTCCCGGGGGTCGCCTCGGCACAAGTTGCTGTCGCATTCCTGAAAACGGGCGGCTGCGCGAGCCTTGCAGCAATGCGACATGGACTTGCCGGATTGGCGCCGCGTCGACAGCGCGGGCGTCCGCCTCGCGCCCGGCAGTGGCATGCTCGACGCCCGTGACGCTTGCAGGGCTGCCCAAGACGATGAACCGCGCGCTCCTCCATCTCGCCTTCTGCCTGCTTGCCATGTTGCCGGCCTGTGCCTGCGCAACCGGGTCCGAGCCTGCCGCGGGCCGCGGCTACGTGGTTCCGATCGGGGGTGCGCTGGACTACGACAACACCGCCGTCTGGTCACGCCTGGTCGCGCTGGCCGGTGGCAAGTCGGCGCGTTTCGCGGTACTGGCGACGGCTTCCGAAGATCCCGTGGCGGCCGCGGCGCGGACCATCTCCGCATTGCGCAAGCAGGGTGCACAGGCCGAACTCATCGCCGTGGCGCCGCTGCTCGAGGGCAGCGACAGTGCGCGCGAGGCGCGCAATCCGGTGTGGGTGGACAAGGTCGGCGCGGCCACGGCCGTCTACTTCACCGGCGGTGCCCAGGAGCGCATCGTCGATACCCTGCTGCCGGATGGCAAGCCGACCCCGCTGCTCGATGCCATCCGCGAGCTTTATCGCCGCGGCGGAGTCGTCGCCGGCACCTCGGCCGGCGCGGCGGTGATGAGTGAGGTCATGTTTCGCGATGCACAGGATGTCCTCAAGGTGCTGCAGGGATCGATGCGTGTCGGCCACGAGATCGATCGCGGCCTCGGCCTCCTCGATGCAGATGTTCTGGTCGACCAGCACTTCCTGCGGCGCGGGCGCATCGGACGGCTGCTGCCACTGATGCAGGCACGCCGGATCCGGTTCGGGCTCGGCGTCGACGAAAACACCGCGGCGATCGTGCACGACGGCTCGGTCGAGGTGGTCGGTGCCAGCAGCGTCCTCGTCGTCGACCTTGCCAGCGCCGCCAGCGACGAGACCGCCGGCGCCTTCAACATCGAGGGGGCGATGCTGAACCTTCTCGGCAACGGCGACCGCATGAACCTGCGCAGCGGGAAAGTCACGCCATCCGCGGCCAGGCGCGCGGGCACCCGCATCGACCCGAATGGACCCGGCTACAAGCCGTATCATGCGGCCGTGATGTTCTATCCCGACTTTCTCGGTGACCGCACCCTGGCCACGGCCATGGGACGCCTGCTCGACAGTCCGCAGCACGAGCTGCGCGGGCTTGCATTCGCTCCGGCGAAAAACGCCGGGGATGGCGCCGATACCCCCGGTTTCGAGTTCCGCCTGGCCAAGACCGGTCGCACCCTGGGCTGGCTGGGCACCGCCGGCGGCGCCGAGGACTACACGGTCACCGGCATGCGCCTGGACGTCGAGCCGGTTCGCATGGCCGCGCCGCTGTACCGGCCGTGGCGACCGTCCACGCCATGATCAGCCGCGGCTCGCGCCTGGCCGGTTTGCGCAGGGCGCTGCTTTGCCTGCTTGCGTGCCTGCCCGGGCCAGCCATTCCGGCCCTTGCCCGGGCAGCGCTTCCGGATCCCGTCCGGATCGGCGTGGAAGGAGCCTATCCGCCTTTCAGCGAGGTCGGTCCGGACGGCGAACTGAAGGGCTTCGACATCGACATCGCGCGCGCGCTGTGCACGCAGATGCGGCTGCGCTGCGTGCTCGTGCAGCAGAATTTCGACGGCATGATCCCCGCGCTCAATGCGAACAAGATCGATGCCGTGATCGCTTCGCTTTCGATCACCGAGGAGCGTCGCAAGTCGGTCGATTTCACCGACAAGTACTACAAGACACCCGGTCGCCTCGTCGCCCGCCGCGACGCATCCCTGCTGCCGACGCCGGACGGGCTGGCGGGCCGGCGCATCGGCGTGCAGCGGGCCAGCACCTATGACCGCTATGCCACCGATACCTTCAGGCGCAGCGAGATCGTCCGCTACGCCAGGCTGGACGATGTCTTCCTCGATCTTGCCGCCGGCCGCATCGATGCCGCGTTCGCCGATTCGGTGGCCAGCTACGTCGGTTTCCTGCGCCAGCCTGGAGGTGATGCCTATGCATTCGTCGGGCCGGACTTCCTCGAGCCGCGCTATTTCGGCAATGGCGCGGGCATCGCCGTGCGCAAGGGCGACGCGGCCCTGCGCGACGCACTGAACGCGGCGATCGCGGCGATCCGTGCGAATGGCAGCTATGCGGCGATCCAGTCGCGCTACGTCGATTTCGACCTCTACGTCGACAGTACCCCGGCAACGGCCGCTTCGACCGGGCCACTGCACGGCTACGCACGCAGCCTGCTGCAAGGGGCGCTGGTGACCCTGTCGCTGGCCCTGCTCTCGCTGCTGCTCGCGCTGGCACTTGCCCTGCTCGGAGCGAGCGCCAAACTGTCCCGTTCGGCCTGGCTGCGCGGCATGGCCCAGGCCTACACCACCGCGGTCCGCTCGGTGCCCGACCTGGTCCTGATGCTGCTCGTGTTCTTCGGTGGCCAGGCGCTGGTCAACGCCCTGGCCCTTCGTCTTGGCTTCGCGCGGGGGCCGGACATCGATCCTTTCGTCGCCGGCGTGCTGACGATCGGCTTCATCTATGGCGCCTACCTGACCGAGACCTTCCGCGGCGCCTTCCTCAGCGTGCCGGCCGGACAACGCGAGGCCGCCCTGGCCTATGGCATGAGCCCGTGGCTGACCTTCCGTCGCATCGTCGGCCCGCAGATGCTGCGTCATGCACTGCCGCCGCTACTCAACAACTGGCTGGTCCTGCTCAAGAGCACGGCGATCGTTTCGGTGATCGGACTGACCGACCTGATGCAGCGTGCCGGTCTCGCCGCCGGCGCGACCCACCAGCCGTTCCTGTTCTACGCCGCCGTCGGCGTGCTCTATCTCGGCTTTACCGCCTGCTCGCAAGCCGCCTTCGGCTGGCTTTCTCGGCGCCTCGACGTCGGCACGCGGCGGGCGGTGTACCGGTGAACACGCAGGCCCTGATCGACAGCCTGCCGCTGTATGCGAGCGGATTGTGGACGACCCTGCGCCTGTTGCTGGCCTCGCTGCTGATCGGCGGCTGCCTGGCGCTGCCCCTGGCCATCCTGCGCTGCCTGCCTTCGCCCTGGCTGCAGGCACCGGTACGCGTGTTCACCTATGCGATCCGTGGTACGCCGATGCTGGTCCAGCTGTTCCTGCTCTACTACGGCCTGGCCCAGTTCGAAATCGTTCGCGACAGCGCGCTCTGGCCGGTCCTCAGTTCGGCCTGGTTCTGCGCGATCGCCGCGTTCGCCATCAACAGCTGCGCCTACACCACGGAAATGCTGGCCGGCGCGATCCGCGCGCTGCCGGTCGGCGAAATCGAGGCGGCGCAGGCCTTCCCGCCGCCATGCGCCACTGCCTGCCCGCCTATGGCAACGAGGTCGTGATGATCCTGCACGGCACCTCGCTGGCCAGCGTGGTGACCCTGATGGACCTGACCGGGGCGGCGCGCGAAACGAACGCGCGCTACTACCTGCCGTTCGAAGCGTTCATCGCGGCGGCGGCGGTCTATTTCCTGCTTACCTTCATCCTCGTCGCGGCGTTTCGCGCCGCGGAGAGGCGATGGCTTTCCCCATTGCGGCGCGATGCCGTGAACTCTGGCTGACGACGAATCCATGCGAACCGAACGACATCCACTCACCGCTGCGGCTCCCGGCACGCAGCGCGAACTGCACAGCCTGCATTTCGGCCAGGGCGGGTCGGGACGCAAGGCCGTGATCCAGGCCTCGCTGCACGCCGACGAACCGCCCGGGATGCTGGTCGCCCATCACCTGCGCGGCCTGCTCGCCGATCTCGAGGTGCGCAACTGCATCGAAGGCGAAATCGTGCTGGTGCCGATGGCCAATCCGATCGGACTCGGCCAGCGCGTGCTCGGCAGGACGCTTGGCCGCTTCGCCCTGGCGGACGGCGAAAACTTCAACCGGCATTATGCGGACCTGAGCCGGCGAGCCGCGGAAATCCTCGGCGGCGAAGAATTCCCGACTTCGACCATCGACGTGAGCAGTGCGCGCCGGGCGCTGCGGCGTGCCTGCCACGAACTGCCGGCGACCAGCGAGCTTCTGAGCCTGCGCCGGATCCTGCTCGGCCTCGCCATTGATGCCGACCTCGTGCTCGACCTGCACTGCGACAACGAAGCGGTGATGCACCTGTATACGGCGACCTCGCTGTGGTCGCGCGTCGAGCCGCTGGCCCGCCTGCTCGGTGCACGCGCCAGCCTGCTGGCCGAGGAATCGGGCGACGATCCCTACGACGAAGCCTGTTCGACGGTCTGGCGACGCCTGAGTGGACACCTGCGCGAGCGAAACCCGGACGCCACGCCGCTTCCGGATGCCTGCGTGGCCGTGACCGTCGAATTGCGCGGCGAAGCCGACGTCAGCCATGAGCTCGCGGCTTCCGATGCGCGCGCCCTGGTCGATTACCTGGTCCTTGAGGGATTCATCGACATGCCGGTCCCGGAGCTGCCGCCGCTGCTGGCCGGGGCGACCCCGCTGGCGGGCTCGCTGCCGGTCGTTGCGCCGGTCAGCGGCGTGCTCGTCTTCGTGCGCGCGCCGGGCGACCTGCTGCGCCGGGGTGAGCATGTCGCCGACGTCATCGATCCGCTGGGCGGCTCGGTCACCCCCCTGGCCAGTCCCGCCGACGGGCTGATGTACGCGCGCGAGAGCTGTCGCACGGTGCAGGCCGGCATGGCCGTGGCCAAGGTCGCCGGCAGCGCGGCGGTCCGCGCGGGCAGGCTGCTGTCGGCATGACGATCGCAACGATGGGGGATGGCATGAAGCCGGTGCTCGAAGTGGAAAACCTGCACAAGCGCTTCGGTGGTCGCGAGGTGTTGCGCGGCGTCTCGCTGTGCGCCCGTCGCGGCGACGTCATCACCCTGGTCGGTTCGAGCGATTCCGGCAAGAGCACCTTCCTGCGTTGCCTGAACCTGCTCGAGCAGCCCGACCAGGGGCGGCTGCGGCTCGACGGCGAAGAACTGCTGCTGCGGCCGGACCGGGATGGCAGCCTGACCGCCGTTGACAAACGGCAGTTGCGCCGCTGGCGTTCGCGCCTGGCCATGGTGTTCCAGTCCTTCAACCTCTGGCAACATCGAAGCGTGCTCGAAAACGTCACCGAGGCACCCATCCATGTCCTCGGCCAGGCACCGGACCGGGCCAGGGAGCAGGCGTGCAAGCTGCTCGAACGCGTCGGTGTCGGCCATCGCCGCGACGTCTATCCGGCGCAGTTGTCCGGTGGCGAACAGCAGCGCGTGGCGATCGCCCGCGCGCTCGCCATCGAGCCCGAGGTCATGTTGTTCGACGAGCCGACCTCGGCACTCGATCCCGAGCGCGTCGGCGAAGTGCTGGCGGTCATGCGCGAACTGGCCGAAGAGGGGCGAACAATGATCCTGGTCACTCATGAAATGGCCTTTGCCCGCGAGGTTTCGAGCCACGTCATCTTCCTGCACCAGGGCGTGATCGAGGAGCAGGGTCCGCCGCGTGAGGTCCTCGATACGCCACGCAGCGAACGGCTGCGCCAGTTCCTCGGCAACGGCCTCAAGTAGGCCGGCCCGGTCCGATGGCGCATCCGCAGCAAGCGTTCGGCTTCATCCTGCATGATGCGTTTTCCCCGCTGGCCCTGGCCGGCGCGATCGAGGCGCTGCGGGCGGCCAACCACGTGCTCGGACAGGCCGCCTACCAGATCGCAATCGTGCCGAACGGCAGCGCCGACCTGGCGGCGAATCCGGTCGCCACGCTGTTCCGGTCGATGGCTGCAGTGGAACCGGAACCGCTGGCCGGTCTGTTCGTGGTCGCCGGACGGTTGCCAACGCCGGACGATCCATCGCTGGCGTCCACCGCGAAGCTGCTGTCTCGCGTGGCGGCACGCCATGGCACGGTCGGCGGCATCGGCGCAGGTGCCGGCTGGCTGGCCCATGCCGGATTGCTTCGCGGGCACCGCTGCACGCTGGATTCGAACCAGGCCCAGCTACTCGCCGAGCAGTTTCCGGAATGCATCGTCTCTAGCAACCTGTATGAGCTCGATCGCACGCGCGCCACCTGCGCCGGGCATACGGCCAGCCTCGACATGATGATCGCCTGGCTCGGCCAGCGCCACGGCGAGCGCATCGTGCATGATCTGCTGGTTTACTTCGGGCTCGAGCGCCTGCGTCCCTCGAGCCAGCGCCAGCGCGCCGCGGCCGCCGCCAGGCCAAGCGTGCCCACCAAGTTGAGCGAGGCCATGAGCCTGATGGAAAACAATATCGGCGAACCCCTCTCGACCGAGGAAATTGCGAACCTGGTCGGTGTTTCGCGGCGCCAGCTCGAACGCCTGTTCAAGCAGCATCTCGATGCGCTGCCCTCGCGCTGGTACCTCGAGCAACGGCTGCACCGGGCGCGTGGCATGCTCAAGCTCGGCACCCAGTCGATCCTGCAGGTCGGCCTCAGCTGCGGGTTTTCTTCCGGCGCCCATTTTTCCAACGCCTATCGCGCCTATTTCAATCGCACGCCGCGCGACGAACGCAGCGCCCGGGCCGTGGAATGGCGCTCCCATCCGGGCGACCCGGCACGGTCGCCTGCGGGCGGGGAAACACCCGAGGATCCAACATGACCGCTACCTTGCGAAAGCCATCGCCCCGCTTCCTGCTGCGGCCCTGTGCCGCCGAAGACCTGTCCGTGATGGAGAATTTCGCCGATGCCAGTGCGCACGGCCTGACCACGCTGCCCAGTGATCGTGGCGCACTGGCCGAGCGCATCGAGCGCTCGCTGCAGGCGTTCTCGACGGACGACGCCAGCGGCGAGGAGATCTATCTTTTCGTGGTCGAGGACTGCGCGACCGGCGAAGTCGTCGGCACCAGCGGCATTGCCGCCCGGGCCGGGTTTTCCGATCGCTTCTACAGCTATCGCAATGAATTCGTCGTCCACCGCAGCCAGGCGCTCGGCGCCAGCAACCGGATCCACACCTTGCACCTGTGCCACGACCTGACCGGATTCACCCTGCTGACATCGTTCTATGTCGAACCGCGATACGAAGATTCGCTGGCCGCCCAGTTGCTCTCACGGGCGCGACTGCTTTTCATCGCGGCGCATGCGGATCGATTTTCCGACCGCATCGCGGCGGAAAGCCCGGGGCTGGCCGATGCCAGCGGACGCTGTCCGTTCTGGGACGCGGTCGGACGACGCTTCTTCGGCATGAACTATCCTGCCGTCGAGCGGCTTTCCGGCGGGCGCAGCAAGGCCTTCATCGCCGAGTTGATGCCACCGTCGCCGGTCTACGTGCCCTTGCTGCCCGAGGAGGCGCAGTGGGCGATCGGACAGTTGCACCCGGTGGCGGAATTGCCTTTCTCGATCCTGCTCGACGAGGGATTCGACGCCGAAACCTACGTCGACATCTTCGATGGCGGGCCGACCGTGCAGGAGCGCGTCGGCATGCTCAAGACGGTCAGCAGGTCGCGCACGCTGCGCGTCGAGACGTCCGCCGCCAGCGCCTCGCTGGCGAATTCGGCAAGCGGGCTGTTCATCGTCGCCGCGCCGGCCCTGTCGGGATTTCGCGCCAGCATCCTGTCCGCGGCCGCGAGCGATAGCGCGATCAGGCTCGATGCGGAGGCGGCGCATGAGCTCGGGCTCGCCAGGGGCGATCTGGTCCAGGCCGCCGCGTTCGACGGCATGGGAGGCGAATCACGATGAGCATCTGGCATCTGCATCGAATACCCGATCCGGTCGAGGCGGCCGCGTCCGATACCCTGTTGGCGTTCGACGCCCTGTCCGCGCCGGGGTCCGCCAGTATCCGGCTCGGTACGCTGCGCCTGCGCCGGCGCATCGGCATGACCCTGCCGCGCTACTGGTACCACGTCGGCGAAGTCGTGCATTCGGCGCCGACACTGGATCTTTTCCGGCGCGAAAAGGTCCTCCTGCTCGGCAACGATTTCACGGCGGCCTCCGAACTGGCCGACATTCGGGTCGATGCCGCGGATGGCCCGCCGGCAAGATGCACGGAGATCCTCGAGATCATGATCCGTGCCGCCTTGCTGCTGCTCGATACCACCGCGGGTGGAAAGGACGAGCCGATCGAGGATGAGCTGCGGACCATCGTCGAATTGCCCGGCGTGCGCACGGGCAATGGCGCTTTTCCGTTCTGGGAAGGCCTGGGCCGCTTCTTCCACGATGCCAATCCGGATGACGGCGAGCGCGAATACGGTCCGGCCTGGCGCAGCCACGTGGCCGCGCTGTTGCCGCGACACCCCGTGGTGGTCTCGCTGCTGCGGTCATCCGCGCGCACGGCCATCGGCGAGGTCGGCGAATCGGCGACCGCGCTTCGCGACGCATTGCTGGCGCAGGGCTTCGGGCCAAGCCGCCACGTCGGCATCATCGATGGCGGGCCGGTGTACTGCAGCGAAGCGCGCTTTCGCCAGGCGGCGCGGACCTGCGAGCTCGTCCCCGAGGTGGCGGAACCGAAGGCCGAAACTGCACCGTCGTGGCTGCTCAGGCCCGACCATCGCGAGGAGGTCTGGTGCCTGCCTGGCCACGACCACGGCGGTGGCATCGCACTCGCTGCGGATGCCCTCGAGCGCTGCGGGCTGGCTACCGGCGGTGCGGCGGCGGTCCTGCCCTGGACCCGGCGCGAGTAGCGCCAAGGGCTTTGGAAACAAGGGCCTGCGAAGGCTGGCCCGGCCGCTGGGCGGTCCTGCGGCGCAGCCCCTACAATAGGCGGCCCAACCGACTGAGCAGAGGCCCACCGGGTGACATCACGACGCGGCATCATTCTCGCCGGCGGTTCCGGTACGCGGCTGTATCCGCTGACCCAATCGGTCAGCAAGCAGCTGCTGCCGGTCTACGACAAGCCGATGATCTACTACCCGCTCAGCACGCTGATGCTGGGCGGCATCCGCGACGTGCTCGTGATCAACACGCCGCACGAGCAGGCCCTGTTCCAGCGCCTGCTCGGCGATGGCTCGCAATGGGGCCTGTCGATCTCCTATGCCGTGCAGGAATCGCCCGACGGCCTCGCCCAGGCCTATCTGATCGGTCGTGATTTCGTCGGCAACGACCCGAGCTGCCTGATCCTCGGCGACAACATCTTCTACGGCGACGGACTGACCCGCCTGCTGCACGCAGCCGATGCGCGCGCGCAAGGCGCCACGGTGTTCGGCTATTGGGTGCGCGACCCGGAACGCTACGGGGTGGCCGAGTTCGACGGCGAGGGCCGCGTGGTCGGCCTCGAGGAAAAGCCGGCCCGGCCGAAGTCGAGCTGGGCCGTGACCGGTCTCTATTTCTATGACGGACGCGCCGCCGATTTCGCCCGCGAGCTCACACCGTCGCCACGCGGCGAACTCGAGATCACCGACCTCAACCGCTGCTATCTTGCCGACCATTCGCTGATGCTCGAGCGCATGGGCCGCGGCTTCGCCTGGCTCGATACCGGTACCCACGAGTCGCTGGTCGAGGCATCGAGCTACGTGCAGACGATTGAAAACCGCCAGGGCCTGAAGATCTGCTGCCCGGAGGAAATCGCTTTCCTCAACGGCTGGATCGACGCCGAACAGGTCCTGCGCCTGGCCGCGCCGCTGGCCAAGAACGCCTATGGCCAGTACCTGCAGGAACTCGTGCGCGAGGGACGTCGCCGATGAAACTGGTCAAGACGGCGCTCGATGGCTGCCTGGTCATCGAACCGAAAGTCCATGGCGACGCCCGCGGATTCTTCTACGAGAGCTTCAATGCGCGGCGCTTCGCCGAGGCCGGGCTCGACCTGAAGTTCGTGCAGACCAACGTCTCGCGCTCCGAACAGGGCGTGCTGCGCGGCTTGCACTACCAGTGGCCCAATCCGCAGGGAAAGCTGGTCAGCGTGCTCGAAGGCGAGGTCTACGACGTCGCCGTCGACATCCGCAGCGGCTCGCCGACCTTCGGCCAATGGGCCGCCGCCATCCTGTCCGCAGAAAACAAGCGCCACTTCTGGGTGCCGGAAGGCTTCGCGCACGGTTTTGCCGTGCTCTCGGGTCCGGCCACCTTCGTCTACCAGTGCACCGCGCACTACGATGCCGCGGCCGATTCCGGAATCCGCTGGAACGATGCCAGGCTGGCCATCGACTGGCCGCTGGCCAGTCCGTCGCTCTCGGAGAAGGACCAGAAGGCACCGTTCCTTGCCGACGTGGCGCCGGACAGACTGCCGGTCTGCGCGTGAGGATCCTGCTGCTCGGTGCCAATGGCCAGGTGGGCCACGCCTTGCGCGAACCGCTCGCAGCGCTCGGTGCGCTTGCTTGTGCGACGCGCTCGGGCGCGCTCGACGATGGCACGTCCTGTCTCGCAGCCGATCTGGAAGATGCTCCATCGCTGGCGCGGGCCATTGATTCCGCCAATGCGCAACTCATCGTCAACGCGGCGGCCTACACGGCCGTCGATCGCGCCGAAGACGAACCGGCGCGCGCCGACCGCATCAACCATCGCGCGGTTGGGGAGATCGGTGCATGGGCTGCGCGCAACGGCGCGCTGGTCGTGCACTACTCGACCGACTATGTCTTCGACGGAACCGACAGTCGTGCGCGCCACGAATCCGATGCCACTGCGCCGCTCGGCGTCTATGGAAGCAGCAAGCTGGCCGGCGAGGTCGCGTTGCGCGAAAGCGCTGCGCGCCACCTGATCCTGCGCACGGCCTGGGTCTATGCGGCACGCGGACAGAACTTCCTGCGCACGATGTTGCGCCTTGCCGCCGAGCGCGAGGAACTGCGCGTGGTCGATGACCAGGTCGGTTCGCCTACGCCGGCGCGGTGGATTGCCGGAACGACGGGCCTGATCCTGCGGAAATGGGCGGCGATGGACGAGAAAGACCGCGAACTGGCTCTTGGCACTTATCACTTGACCGCGTTGCAGCGTTGTAGTTGGTTCGATTTCGCGCAGGCGATCATGGCGGCCGCCAGCACGGTCGGCCTGCTCGACAAGGTGCCGCGCGTGCTGCCGATTGCCAGCGCGGACTACCCGACGCGGGCACGACGCCCCGCGTTCTCGGTGCTCGACAACGCGAAGCTCGCGCTGGTGTTCGGATTACAATTGCGGCCCTGGCAGGAAGGGCTGCGCGAGGTGATCGGCGAGCTCGCCGGCACCCCATCGACTGGAGAACCCTGATGATCGTACCGGTGATTCTGTCCGGTGGCGCCGGCACCCGGCTCTGGCCGGTGTCGCGCAGCGCCTATCCCAAACCGTTCATGCGCATGGGCGATGGCGAGTCATTGCTGTACAAGACGCTCGACCGCGCCCTGCGGCTGGCCGATGGCGGCACCGTGCTGACGGTGACCGGTCGCGACTATTATTTCCTGACCCGCGATGAATACTCGACGCATCCGCTTGCGGATCTCGACAAGCTTCCGTTCCTGCTCGAGCCGGTGGGCCGCAACACGGCCCCGGCGGTGGTCCTGGCCGCCCTGCATGCACTTGAGCAGTGCGGCGCCGACGCCACCTTGCTGGTCCTGCCGGCCGATCACCTGATCCGCGACCTCGATGCCTTCGTCGCCGACGCGCAGCGCGCGGCGAAGCTGGCGGCCGACGGCTGGCTGGTCACGTTCGGCATCCAGCCGACCGCGCCGGAGACCGGTTTTGGCTATATCCGCATGGGCGCCGACATCCCGGGTTGCGAAGGTCGTGAAGTCGCCGCGTTCGTCGAAAAGCCGGATCGCGAAAAGGCCGAACCCTA
>DAIMYT010000042.1:0-27120 GCA_036734345.1 Dokdonella sp.
GCGGCCGTGCCGCATAGCATGCACCGCGGCGAGTCATCCCATTAGACCTGACCCCAGTCTATGTAAAGCTTGGCAACCTATCGCTGGAGCAATTCAATGTACCTCTTGTAATTGAACTGCTGGTTCCGCTTCTGTTCGGTGCTGCCGGTCAGGACGTCGACGCTCTGCAGCACCTTGATGGCCGTGCTGGCCGTGGGAAACGTCACGCGGAGATTTTTGGCGGCGAACTTAGTTGTAAAGCGAGGCATCGTCGCAAGCATCTCGAAAAGGCGAATGGCCTGGACGGTGCCATTTTTCGCGGCCATGACCTTCTTGCGGTCGGCTGCGATCAGCGATGCGATGTCGATGATGCTGCGCTGCGCGTTCTCGGCCGCCTCGGTCGCGCAGTCAAGGAAAAAGCGAACCCAGCTCTCCCAATCGCCATCCGTGCGGATGGCCGACAGCAGCCGGTAATACTCGCCCTGATGCAACTTGAGCTGGCCGGATACGTAGAGCAGGGGTTCCGGCAGCAGTTTCCAGTCTTCCAGCAGTGCGGCGATCAGCAATCGTCCAATACGCCCGTTGCCATCGAGGAACGGGTGGATCGTTTCAAACTGCGCGTGTATCAGCGCGATCCGAACCAGCGGTGGCAACGCAGGCGCCTGTTGGTGGATATAGTTCTCCATATCCCCAAGCAAGCGGCCGACTTCCGTGTGCGGCGGCGGAACGTAGACGGCGTTTCCCGGCCGGGTGCCGCCTATCCAGTTCTGCGATCGGCGGATTTCACCGGGTAGATTCTGCTCGCCGCGTACGCTGTTCAAGAGGATCGAATGCGCTGCGCACAGCAAGCGCGTGGAGATCGGCAGGCCTCCTCGTTGGGCATTGATTTGGCCTCGTGTGAATTCGAACGCTTTCAGGTAGTTCGTCACGTCGCTGACGTCGGTGGTGCTGGCCACGTCCATGCCGGATTCTTCGTCCAGCAGATCCGTCAGCGTCGCTTGGGTGCCCTCCATCTGCGAGGTCAGCAAGGCTTCCTTGCGGATGGCGCTGTAGATCAGCCACTCGGAGGAAGCGACTAGGCCCGACATCGCGGCGAGCTTTCCCAGCGCCTTTTCCGCGGCCTCGTTTCCCGCGTAGCATTCCGGATCCAGCGCCGGTTCGGCCGGCGGCAGGGGATTGGGCACGAAGGCCTTGACGACCTCGCCACCCGTCGTCGCAGTCATGTAGGTGCCGGTGGCGCGTGGCATGGGTGCTCCAAACGGGTCTTGAAAGGACTATTAAAGGTACCTTTAAGATGCTCGACCGCAATTAAAGAATGCCTTAATAGCCTGGTCGGACGCAAGCGCCTTGGATGCCACCTTGCCCAGCCAAGCCCACGAAGCTGGCCACACTGACCCGCCCCCAAGTCTCAGTGCCCGCCTGATCCAAGCAGAGTCTGACTTTCACGCGGCCTATAAACCGCCTTCCACCGCGACGGCCCTTCCGCCGATGGTGATCACGAGCATTTGAGCTGAAGGCCGTTCCTGGCCTGACGACAGGCTTTCCGGCCGCGCCGGCGAGGCCGCCATCATCATTTTTCGCCCCCGGTGATCATCGCATCCCCTCTTTTGCGCTTGATCCGATACAGCAGTCCTTTGCCGCGCCGGCTTCCTTGCCGGTCCGCGTTTGCATGAGGACGTGCTGATCAACGCAAGGGGGTGCGCTCATGTTCACGATCCGGTTCCTTTCTCTGGTCCTCATTTCGTTCGTACTGCCGATGGGCGGTTCGACGCTGGCACAAGCGGCGGGGCCTGACCCGTTGCCGCGCTTTGCCACCCATGTGCGCACGCCGATTCCGTGCGAGGATTCGCCGTTCGGACGCACGGCCGTGCTCGGCCAGGATTCCGAATTCATCGACATGATCAACACGTCCTCGACGCTGAAAGCGTTCCAGGAATACCGGCCGGCCACCGCGCAGGAAACGCAGCCCTATACCAAAGTGTTCGAAAGCGCCCTGTTCCCGGGCGCCCTGGCCGGCTCGACCTTTCTCAAGGCCGTCAGCATCGACCTCAATGGCGATGGACGCGACGAAGTCGTCACCGCGAACCGCCTGGCCAACGGCAACCTGATCCTCGGTGTGTTCCGGCGCAACGGCACGAGCGCCGAATTGTTCGATACCTGGACCCTGGCCCAGGCGTTCACCGATGTGCATCTGGTGGCCGGAAACCTCGATGGCTCCGCTGACCATCACCTGCAGCTCGGCGTTCTGGTACGCACCATCCCGAGCGGCCTGCGTGCCGTGGTGCTGACCGGTCGGCCTGACGGCGGCATCCAGCAGGCGGATAACGCCTCGGCAGGTGCATGGATGCGCGCCAGCGCGGTCGGCGTAGTCAGCCTGGCGGTTGGCGACATGATCCTCGATGGCCATGAGCAACTGGTCGTCGTCAACGAAACAGGCTCCGGGTCAACACACGCCCTCAACTACCACCTGCTCGAGTATCTGCCATCGACGAGTGCGCTGCCGATCGCCGGCGGGGATGTCGCCATCGGCAGCAAGAGCTTCACCAGCGTGCTGGGAAGTTCGTTCCAGGCGGCCAATGGCAACCCGACGCTCGAAAGCATGATCAAGCTCGTGGCCAGTGCGGGGGATCTCGTCGATACGGCCGCTGCCGAGCTGGTCATCCACCTGCAGGTCCAATACGGCGGCAGCCAGATCAACTACATCGGCCAGCGCCTGCACCACTTCACGACCACGCGCGATGACAACAACGCGATCACCGGCATCGGCTTCTTCAGCCGCGGCGCGGCCCAGGAATACGATTCGAGCCAGATCGTGCAGGGCGAAATCGAGGATGCGCTGGCAAGCTTCGAGGCCACGATCGGCAACGTCGATCGCATCTCGCCGAGTGAAATCATCCTCGCGCGGTCGGATCCCAATGTCCGCCTCGTAGTGTCCGCGTTCAAGGCGGAAGTCGATTTCAACGCGTCCTACACCTATGCGCGCAACGGACGCCGCGTCACCTTCACCAACCAGTCGACCGGTTCGATTGCCAGCCGCACATGGAACTTCGGTGACGGCAGCGGTCCGGAGACGGCACTCAATCCCATCCATCAGTACGCCAGCGACGGCAACTACACGGTCACCCTGACCGTGACCGGCAGCGGCGGCGGCACCAGCCAGTACAGCCAGGTGATCAACGTGACTGCATCGGGCAGCAGCACGGGCGGCCAGCAGGCGACCTACGCCTACCACGTCCGCTATCCGGCCACCTACCAGGACAGCTGGCCGGTCAGCAGCTACCAGGACCTTGCCAACGTCAACGTGGCGGTCGGCGACATGGACCGCGACGGCATCGCCGAGATCATGACCATCGCGCGCAACACGACCGGGAATATCGTCCGCTCGCGCTGGCGTCTTGCCAATACCGCGGTGCCGACCAGCTTCACCGGCTCGCACGTGCAGGAAACGCAATCGGCGTTCAACAGCCTGACCGGCCTTGATCTGGTCGCGGCCGACTTCGATGGCGATTCGGTTCATGCCGTCATCGGCACCGATTGCCGCCAGGTCATCGAGCCGCAGGTGCGCCAGGTGGTCTGGCTGCCGCCGTACTTCCGCGCGCTGCAGGCCAATGCACAGAAGCTCGCCTCGTTCGGCACCAATTCCAGCCAGGGCAGCTCGCTCGAAGAAAGCGCGGGCAGCTTTACCTCGCACGACGTCTCGGCGTACGTCGGCGTCGCGCTTGGCACGCCCGGTGGTGGCGTCAGCGCATCAGTGAAGGCGACTGCCGGCTACAACCAGCAAGTCAGCCGCGGTGCCCTGCACGGCAGCGAGAATTCCTTCGAGGTCGGTGAGAGCAGTTCGCAGACCGCCGGCGAGGCGCTCACTGTCATCGAAGAGAACGTCTTCAACTGCTATTCCTATGGTGTCGAGCAGTACACCAGCGGCACCATCGGCGACAGCTCGGTGCGCATGTGCGAGGTGATCGACGGCAGCAAGAGCGTTTCCGCCAGCGACGCCGTGACCTGGGACACGGCCATTCCCGCGGCCTCGCCGTCGCACCCGCCGAGCCAGTGGCTGCCCTTGCACCGTGACTGGCAAAACATCGCCCTGTTCCGTCCGGTCATCTCCAATGCGAGTCCATTAGGGGCGCCCTGGAGTGTAGCGACCGACGGCATTTTCCAGAACTCGGCATTCTCCTTTACCGTCAACAACCCGTACCTGGAAATCGATCTCGGCAGCGTCCAGGATATCTCCAACATCCGCGTGTCCCCGCCCCTCGGTCTCCCGGGCGGGCTCCCAGGGCCTTTCCTGCAGGGCTTCCACATCTACGCCTCGGCGACGCCATTCGCCGGCGACGGCATTCCGTCGGGCGCCGGCGTCAGCAGCTATGCGCCGGAGACCGCGGACGATGCCGCCTACAGCCGCTGGAACGTCTGGACGCGTGACCGCAACAACCCGGTTAACGGACTGCTGCAGGCGCGCTACATTCGCCTGCAGAAAGCCGGATCGGGGGCGCTCGGCATTGCCGAAATCCAGGTGTTTGGCGACGTGCACGCCGAGCCGCCTGCGTACCCCGATGCGGTCTGCGATGCGGTCAACAATGACGGCGTCTTCCTTGCCTCGGTCTGGGACAGCGGATCGGCATCGTTCCGCACCATCGAGGTCCTTGGGGACCTGCTCTGGAACGGATCGGGCGGCACCGTGCCGGGCTGCACGAACTATGCGGGCCTGCCCAGCGCGGACATCTGGCCGGCCATCGCCATCGGTGCCAGCGGCGACAACACCTGGAACATGAGCCAGGCGTCGACTTCGCTGGTCGGCAGCACCACCGGCTTCGAGAGTTCGACACGCGTCGGCGCCGAGTTCGACCTCGAGGCCGGATTCATTGCCTCGGTGCAGGCCGGCGGCGCCTATGAATTCACCAAGGGCATCACCGAGGAAGTGCAGACCACGAGTTACTGGGGCACCGGACTCGGCATTTCCGGATCGATCGGCGGCTTCGGCAGCAGCGACCAGAGCCTGATCAGTGCCTGCAAGTACCGGCCACGCCCGTATGCCTATCGACTCTCGGACAAATCCAATACCGGTTACGAACATGTGATCTACGCGGTCGACTACGTCGTGCGGCAGGCGACCGGTCTGTGGACGCGCGACAACGTCCCTACGATTTGCACCGGCGTCGCCAGCGACACGATTTTCCGCGCCGCGTTCGAATGATCTCCACCGCGCACGCGCCGGCCCGGCGCGTGCGCGGCGAAGGCGGCGAGGGAATGCCGCCCGTCGGCGGAGCCATTCGCACAATCAGTGGCGGTGGCTCAGGGCTTGCGCAGCTGCGCCAGGGTCTCTTGCACTTGCTGGTCGCCGGGCAGGGCGGATTCGGCGATCGCGCCGACGTCATCGGCGATGCGTCGTGCCGCGGGGCGGTCACCCGAACGCGCAAGGGCCGCCGCATAGGCGAGGGCACGGCGTGCGGTGAACGGATGTCGGTCGCCCGAGGCCCTGGCCTGAATCTCCCAGGCGGCCTTGAGGTGTTCCAGTTCGTCCCTGGCTTGGCCGCGCAATTTCGCCAGTTGCGCGCGCAGCTCTTCCCACTGTGCGTGCTGGCTCGTCGACAGCGATGCGACATGCCTTTCGAAGGACTGCATCAGCCCGGCTGCGGCTTCGGCATCGCGCGGGCGCTGTCGCCCGAGGATCTCGACAAGCTGCGCCCTGACCGTCATCGCTGAATCCTCGCCGTAGCGCTGGCGGCAGGCCTCAAGGACATCGGCAATCAGTCGGTCGGCCTCGGCCGACGGTCCCTTGCGCAGCAGGGCGCGCGCCAGGTTGTGTTGCGCACGAATGATCATCGGATCGCCCGCCGCCAGCACCGCGGTGCGTTGGGCCAGTGATTCGCGAAACAGCGGAATGGCGCGGTCGAATTCGCCCATGTCCTCGAAGGCGGAGGCGAGATTGTTCAATGACACCGCCGCGCTCGCGCTTTCGCTGCCGCTGATCGTGCGGTTGATGCGTATCGATTTCTCGTAGTAATCGGCGGCCTCGCGGAAATGTCCCTGGTCATGCAGCACGCTGCCCAGTTCATTGCTCGCGTTGGCGACGGGTCGCGTGTCGTCGCCGTAAAGATCCTGCACGAGGCGCTGGTTTTGCCTGAGCACTTCCAGCGCCTTTTCGGACTGGCCGGCGCGGCCCAGGGCCACGCCGTAGCTTTCGAGGGTGATCTGGTAGGCCGTGCGCTGCGTGCCGCCATTGGCGCCGCGCAAGGCCAGTGCTTTTGCGAAGTAATCCAGTGCGGCATCGTGCCGGCCGCTGGCGCTCTCGACCAGGCCGAGGTTGTGCAGGGTCGAGCTGATCTCGTCGGAATCGGTGGACAGCTGCTGGCGCAACTGCAGGCTCTGTTGCAGTGCTGCGCGTGCATCGTCGCGACGTTCGGCGGAATTCAATACGACGCCGAGCGTGTTGTAGGAATCGGCCATGGCCAGGCCATCGGCCCCGTGCGTGCGTCGCAGCTCGAGCGCGCGATTCGCCGCGTCAAGGGAATCCGCGACCGGATAGGCGGTATTCGCATAGACGACCGCCAGCTGGCTGAGCACGGCCGCGGCCGCGAGCGGATCATCTACCCGCGGCTCCAGGTACAGTGCACTGGCCTCGCGCAGCAGATCGACGCTGCGTTTCGGTTCGCCGATATAGCGGTAGGCCGTTGCCAGGGTATCCATGAGCACCGCCTTGATCTCCGGTTCCGCGCCCAATTCGCCGGCGATGCGCGTGGCGCCCTCGTCGAGCACGTCGCGCGCCAGCACGTCCTTGCCGCGGCCGAGTCTCGGATTGGACACATTGAACACCGAAACGAGGAAGTCGCGCGTGCGCTCGGCGCTGGCCGCCTGCTTTTGCGCTTCCTGTTGGGCCTCGAGCGCATGGTCGCGCTCGAGGACGACGCGCCAGGTGAACACCGCGATCATGCACAGTGCGGCCAGGCCCACGGCAAATGCGGGCCAGCGCCGGCGCACGAGCTTGCGCAGGCGGTAGGCGACGGTCGGTGCGCGTGCCGCCAGCGGACGGTGTTCGCGATAGCGGCGAAGATCCTCGGCGAGCGACTGCACCGACGCGTAGCGGTCTGCCGGCGCATCGGCCGTGGCGCGCAGCACGATGGCGTCGATATCGCCACCGAGGCGCCGCCGCCAGCTCACTGCGCCGGCCCGCGAACTGGGTTCGATGCGGCCCTGGCCGAGCAGCTGGATCGTGTCGTCGCGCGCATCGGTCTGCGCAGGCCGGCCGCTGACCAGTTCGAACAGGATCAGGCCGAGCGCATAGACGTCGCTGGCGGCGCCGAGCGGCTCGCCGCGCAATTGCTCGGGACTCGCATAGCCCGGCGTGAAGTAGGCGCTGCTGGCGTCGGCAGCCACGGGTTCCCGCCCGAGTGCGCGCGCAATGCCGAAGTCGAGCAGCATCGGGTTTCCGTCCGCCTTGACCAGCACGTTCGCCGGCTTCAGGTCGCAGTGCACGATCAGGCGCTGATGGGCGAACTGGACCGCCTCGCAGACGCGCAGGAACAGCAGCAGTCGCGCATCCAGATCGAGTCCGCGCGAGCGGCAGTACGCATCGATCGGCTCGCCCTCGACGTAATCCATGACCAGGTAGGGCTGGCCACCGGGCGTCGCGCCGCCATCGATGAGGCGGGCGATGCTCAGGTGCTGCAGGCTGGCGAGGATCTGCCGCTCGCGGCTGAAGTGCTCGAGTGCGGCAGGACCGGCGATGCCGCGGATCATCTTGAGCGCCGCGACCTGTTCGAAGTGGCCGTCCGCGCGCTCGGCGAGGTAGACCGCGCCCATGCCGCCGGTGGCGATGCGCCGGACCAGCCGCCAGGCGCCGAGGCGCTCGCCGGCATCGAGTTCGGTCTCCGGCAACGAAGCAAGCTGGGCGCCGATCTTCGACTGCAGCGCGGCGGGATCCCGGCCGTCGCTTTCTAGCAGATGCATCACCTCGGCAACGACTTCGGCGTCGGCACCTTCGGCCTGCAGTCGCGCCGCGCGATCCGCCGCAGGCAGGTCGCTGAGCAGATCGAACAGGCGCCTTACTTCGGCGAAATCGGGCTCGCGATGATTCATGCCCTGTGCTCCAGCGCGCGATGGATCCAGGCCCGCGCGAAGCGCAGGTCGCGCACGACCGTGGGCACGGACACGCCGGTCGCCGTCGCGATCTCTTCATGCTCCATGCCGGCGAAGCAACTCATCTGCATGACCCGTGCGGCGCGTTCGTCGTGGTTGGCCAGCGCCGCCAGCGCCTGGTCCAGTGCGAGCAGGTCGAAGCCGTCCTCCTCGCCCGCCTCCTCGAGCGCGGACGAAGTCACCTGGATGGCGCCGTTGCCGCGCTTGCGCGCGTTGCGCGCCCGCGCCTGGTCGACCAGGATGCCGCGCATGTGCAGGGACGCAACGGCGAGGAAGTGGGAACGGCTGGCGAAGTCGGTATCGGCGCCGAGGATGCGCAGCAGGGCTTCGTGGACGAGTGCGGTGGGGTTGAGCGTCTGGCTGCGCTCACCGCGCAGTCGCTGCGCCGCGGTGCGCCGCAAGGCTTCATAGATCATCGGCATGGCGGCATCGAGCGAGGCCCTGTCGCCGAGGTGCCAGGCGTGCAGCAATTCGGTGATCGACTTGTTCATCGCAACGACACCCCGCGTCGTATCAAGGACGAGGCACAGAACCGATCCTGTCAGCTACATTCTGTCGCCCGGCAGGCGCTGCAATGCTACGCGATTGCGGACTTTTTTCCCGAGGCCGGAAAACGGGAAGGTTCGACATGAGAAATCGCAATTCGGACGATTGGGGGCTCTCCGATCCGAACCCGGTGCGCGTGCCGATTCAGCCACTCGGCTACCCGCTGCGCGCGCCGCAGCAACGGCGCTGCCTTGTTTGTCGTGTCGCGCCTGTTGGGCGCATTCTTGCGACCGTCCCGCCTGGCGAAACCCGATCAATTCAGCAGCGGGCGGTCGCCGTGGAATTCGGCGCTCGCTCGACCTGGGCCGCGGATGCGAATCGCCTGGCCATGAGCAGCAGGAGGGCGCCCAGGCCGGTCAGGGATGGGGCGAGCCCATCCCCCGACCGTCGATCCTGCGGCTGTCTTCACTGATCGTGTTGCGCAATGCCGACTGGTGAGGCGCCCGCCATTGGGTCTATTCGAACTATGGGCAGCTCAGCCCTGCAGGCAGGGTGAGGCGAGTCAGGTCCATCTCGCCGAATCTCCAGATCGAACCATTGCCGAATCCGCCGTCTCCCGCAAAGAGGACGCGCCCGTGATTGCAGTCGCTGAACGTCAATGTCAGCGTTCCCCAAAGCCGGACCGATACCTGCGAACTGTCAAAGTATGGAATCCAGCGGCCGCCTTCCGCCCGGGACGCATAGATGATCGCCTGCTGGCCGACGATCTCTCCGGCACCACCGAACCAGGCTTGTTGTGATCCGTCCGGAGTAAAGGTGTTCCAGGTCACCAGCACGCGATTGTCCGGAAGGACCTCGACGGTGAGGCCGTGTCCATTCTGCTCGGGGTCATACCAGGTGCCGGTGAATCCGGAAGTGATCGGCACCGTGTGCAGTGCTTCGGTCTGGAAAATCAGGAAGGCGGTGCTTTCGGCTGCAAATGCCGTTGGCACATCGTTCTGGACCGTCGCGGTGAATTCCCAGGTCGACGTTGTTGGTGGCGGTTCTGCAAACGCGCTTTCATCCCCTGCCTGGATGCTTGGCGAAGTGGCGAGGCCGTCGCTGTCCGTCACGGCGGTTACATCAACCGCGTGGAACGGAAAGTACGGATAGGCGCTGGGGACGAAGCATATCGCTCCGCCATACAGGCAATGCGGCGCGGTGAAATGCACCTCGACACCCGCGACCGGAGTGCCGGCGGCGTCGGTTACGCGGGCGACCAGCGGCCTGGCGAAAATCCTGTTGCTTGGGGCGATCTGGCCGCCCCCGGCGACCTGCTGGATGGTCAATGGGGGCAAGGGCTCGGCCAGTACGGCAGACGAACACAGCGAGCCCAGGCCGAGTGCCAGCAGCGGGAACACTGCAGCGCGGATCCGGGGAGTAGAAAATGCGTTCATTTCAATGTTTCCGTGGCAGGGACGCCTGAGTAGACGGTTGCAAGGGCAGAAAGCGTCGCAGCGGGAGACTTCGGTGCTGGGTGGGTTGCATGGGCTGGATTTGCTTCAGTTTCCTCCGTGCGAGCCCGGGAAGCGAGTCCGCCCGGGAACAGGAACCCGGACACGTCGGGCGCCGCAGGTTTCGCGGATTCCCGGGCAGAGCCCGTTACCCGAAGAATTGTGAATTCGCGCGGCCGGGCCTAGAATCCGCGCCGATTCCTGCCGCTCATGTCGCGCCCGACCCGCTCGGCTGCGCGCAACGCGTGCGCCGGAAGGCGTCGTCGTGGCAGTGTCGGTTGCGTGATCCGGGTTTCCCCATGAAGCATCCCTGTCTGTCGTGCGGCGCCTGTTGCGCCGCGTTTCGCGTGGCGTTCCACTGGTCGGAGTCCGATCACTTCAGCGGCGGGCGAACGCCCGCGGAACTGACCGAGACACTCGATCCGCATCGCCTGGCCATGCGCGGCACGCAGGCGCACAGGCCGCATTGCATTGCGCTCGGTGGCGACATCGGCTTGCAGGTCGCCTGCCGCATATACGAGGAAAGGCCCTCGCCATGCCGCGAACTGGAACCGGCATGGGCCAGCGGCCGGCCGAGTCCGCAATGCGATCGCGCCCGACTTGCGCACGGCCTGCCGCCGCTCGCGCCGGGCTGGACGGATGCCGTGCATGTGGCATGCGCGGTGCCGCGGTTTTCCGGAGATGCCGGTCACGCCGGGAATGCGGGCGCGATACCGGCGACCGAAGATGGCCTTGCGGTCGATCCCGGCCTGTTGAACGAGAGCCTGCTTTCCCTCGATCACGGATGGCGCGCTTAGCCGCGATCCTCTCGCGCGGGCCCTGGTGGAACGCATCGGGCCCGCAGCCTGTGCAGATCCGACAGCGCATGAAGCGGGGGCCTCCCGGAAATTTTCCCGATCCGGTCAACCGATCGCGTGCAGGCGCGTTGTACAGGTTACCGGGCACCCGGCCCGGAAATCCGACCAGGAGTTCAACGTGCGAATCTTATCTGTCCTTGCCCTGACTGCTGCATTTTTCATTGCGCCGTGCGCGCACGCGCTGACCATCGATCGCATGACCACGGTGATGGACGAGACAGGCGGCAGTCTCAACATCAGCACCCAAAGCACATCGTTCGTCGACAGTGGAACCAGCCAGGCCGATCTCGTGGCGGATGGATTCTCGCCACGCGGCGAAGCGTCAACGACGGGAACCATCAGCCGCACCGGCAACCGCACTGCCGAAAGCTTCACCGCGATCTACAACGGCAACGTCAACATCGCGACGACCAATGCCGATGGCGCCAGCGTCAACATTGAAGTGGGCCTGCACGACCTGTCCGTGCTGCGCGAAGGCGATGGTCCGGAGTTTTCCGGTACGGTCACCATCAACGGACACGATTTCGAAGCCAACAAGCTTCCGGAACCCGCACGGGAAATGGTCCGCCGCATCCTGCGCCTGTTCCTTTTCGCCTGAGCGAATCCGTTGATCACGTCGCCGCGCCGGGAATCGGCGTGGCGGCGGCCAACCACAAGCCCCGGCTGGCGTTTACCATGTTCCCGTTCGTTGATGCGTCAGAGGTGAATGAAGTCCCGGATATTCCCGCCCGGCAGCCGCTACCGACATGCAGGACCCTCCCGCATGCAGGCTGGCGCGTGCCGCCAGGCAAGCGCGTCGCGTTGCCGGACGGGCGTGCGCCCGACTCGAGTCGGGCGGTGGCCTGTCAACCGTTGGCGCCGCCCGCCGTTGATCGAGTGCGAACCAGCCCGTCATGGAGTTCGAAATGCAACACGCCCGCCCTGGCCAGGAACCCTAGGATGCCCGCGCCTCTGGCCAATGCAGGCAGCCTCGATCTGATGGCTCGGGAATGCACGAACAACGAGGCTGCGAGCGAGAGCCTGCTCGATCGCTTCCTGCGCAGCGTGGAGCGGCGCGCATTTCGCCATGTCGAGCTGGCATGCAGGCAGCGTGAAGATGCGCTCGATGTCGTCCAGGAGGCGATGCTGGCTTTCGTGCGCCGCTATCGTCGCCACCCCGAAGCGCAATGGCCCCTGCTGTTCTGGGGGGTGCTCAATTCCAAGCTGGTCGACCTGCAGCGCCGGCGCAGCGTGCGCGGACGTTGGCTGGGATGGCTGGGCGTCGGCGACGAAGGCGAGTCGGAAGACCCCATCCAGCAGGTGGTCGATCCCGGCGAGCCTGGCCCGCTGGCCCGGCTGGCCGATGGAGAGGCCACCGAGGCCTTGCTCGGCGCACTGCGGGATCTGCCCCTGAGGCAGCGACAGGCGTTCCTGTTTCGGGTATGGGAAGGCCTCGATGTAGCGCAAACGGCGCGCGCCATGGCGATCAGCGATGGCAGCGTGAAAACCCACCTGTTTCGCGCCATGCAGCATCTGCGGGCGCGATTGGAGAACCACCTGTGAGCACGCCGGATTCCAATCAGAAGGACCAGGGCTGGGTGCCGCGCAGTCGCGAGCTGCTCGACCATCACGCCGAGCGACTGGATCCGATTTCTGCCCGGCAATTGAGCCAGGCCCGGCAGCGCGCCCTGGCATCGGTGCGACGCCCGCCGTTGCTGCGCTGGGCGTTCGGCCTCGGCGCCGCGACGGCGACGAGCCTGCTCGTGTTCGCGTGGCTGAACCGGACACCCGGGCAGCCAGGCGCGCCGCTGGCCGGGATCGCCACGCCGGCGCCAGTGGCGACTACCCCGGTCACTCCGGTCACCGCGACCACCGCGACCACCGCGATCACCCCGACCACCGCGATCACGCAGGCGCTGACACTGCCCGATGACGAACTGGAACTGATAGCCAACCCTGACGACTATGCCCTGCTGCAGGACCTCGAGTTCTATGCATGGCTGGAGAGCGCCGAACATGGCGGATAAACGATCCATCGTGACCTGGCTGATGTTGCTGTCGCTGGCCACGGCCGCTTTGCCGGCCTGCGCCGCGCAGGACGCGTTGCCGTGGTCGGCACTGAACGGCGAGCAGCGCGAGTTGCTCAAGGGCTTCGAGCCCGAATGGGGGCAGATGCCGGTGGAGCAGCGCGCGCGATTGCTCGCCAACGCCGAACGCATCAAACGTCTGCCGCCGCAACAGCGCGAACAGCTGAAGGCCAGGATGCAGGAATGGCAGTCGCTGACGCCGGAGCAACGCGCCCGGTTGCGCGAGCGACGCGAAGCGTTCGAGCAACTGCCGCCGGACCAGCAAGCGCGGCTCAGGCGGAAATTCGAGCGCTTCCAGGCCCTGCCGCCGGAGCAGCGTGCGCGCCTGCGCAGCGAGTTCCAGAAGATGGACCCCGAGCAGCGCAAGGCCTTCCTGCGCGGCGTGCAGGCGGGAAGCCGGGCCCGCATGGCGCGCCCGGGCCTTGCCGCCCTCGCCGCGGAGCAGCGCCAGGCCATGCGCGACATGCTGCGGCAATTCAGTGCCGAGGACCGCCAGCTGATGCGCCGGGTTTTCCGCGGAATGTCGCCCGCGCAGCGCCTGGAACTGCGCGATGAACTGCTGGCGCTCAAGCCCGATCAGCGTGTCGCGTTGCTGCGCAAGCGCCTGGCCCCGGGAGATTGATCGGCTCCTGGCGATCGCATCAAGGGAAAGCCCGGGGGACTCCGCTCCGCGCCAGCGCGAAGCGGTCTGCTTTTAATCCCTGCCACGCGTCCATTCGTCCCTGATAACGGTCGCCATGGACCCGTCGCGTTGCGAATGAAGGGTGGGGCGCATACGGTAGGGGCGATGACCTTACGGGAGCGTGACAGTGCGACCTGCCTTGATTTCGGCCCTTCTTGCCTTGCTGACGCCGGCGGCGTTCGCATCAACCACGATGGACGCCGGCTGGCCGGCCTATGGCGGCGATGCGGGCGGCACGCGCTACTCGCCGCTGACCCAGATCGGGCCGGAGAACGTGGCCGACCTCAAGGTGGCCTGGGTCTTCCGCACCGGCGAGATGGGGCAGGGCGTGAAGGACTTCCGCCGTTCGGCCTTCGAGGCGACGCCGATCCTGCATGACGGCACGCTCTACCTGACGACTCCCGCCACCGACGTGGTCGCCGTCAATGCGTTCACCGGCGAATTGCGCTGGCGCCATGACAGCAAGAACCGCACGGATCTCAACTATTCCGATGGCGTGTCGCGCGGCGTGTCGCTGTGGGTCGACGAGGCCAGTCCGCGCGATGCGGCCTGCCATGCGCGCGTCTTTGCGCCGACCCTCGATGGGCGGCTGCTGGCCCTGGACGCGGCGAACGGCAAGCCGTGCCTGGATTTCGGCGAGGACGGCGTCGTCAACCTGCTGCACAACGTGCGCTCGCAGTTCAAGGAGGGCGACGAATGGCGCGACTACCTGGTGACCTCGCCGCCGGCGATCCTCGATGGCAAGGTCATCGTCGGTTCGTCGATCGGCGACAACCGCGCGGTCCTCGAGGAACTCGGCATCGTGCGCGCCTTCGATGCGCGCAGCGGCGCGCTCGTCTGGAGCTGGGATCCGATTCCGCGTGACGCCTCGAATCCGGTCTATTCGGAATGGACGCCGGAAAGCACCGCCAACGCGAGTGCGGCAAATGCCTGGGCGCCCCTGTCGGTGGATGCCGCGCGCCATCTCGTATTCGTGCCGACCGGATCGGTCAGCCCCGATTTCTACGGCGGCGAGCGGCCCGGCGACAACCGCTGGGCGAATTCGATCGTCGCCCTCGATGGCGAAACGGGCACGCTGCGCTGGGGCCGGCAACTCGTGCACCATGATCTGTGGGATTACGATCTGGCCTCGCAGCCGACGCTGGCGTCGGTGGAGCACGACGGCCAGCGCGTCGATGCGGTCATCCAGGCGACCAAGACCGGCTTCCTCTATACCTTCGATCGCGCCAGCGGCAAGCCGCTGTTCCCGATCGTCGAGCGGCCGGTGCCGCAGGATGCCGTGCCCGGCGAAAAGCCCTCGCCGACCCAGCCGTTTCCGACCGCGCCCCCTGCGCTGGTGCGCCAGGGCCCGGTGACTGCCGACGATGCCTGGGGCCTCGGCCTCTTCGACTGGCTGTCCTGCCGCAAGCGCATCAAGGCGATGCGTTCCGAGGGCATCTTCCAGCCGCCGACGACCGCGGACTCGATCATGCAGCCGGGCAACGCGGGCGGTTCCAACTGGGGCGGCATCGCCTTCGATGCGCAGCGCCAGATCGCCATCGCCAACACGATGGACCTGCCGTTCGTGGTGGCACTGATCCCGCGCGATGAATTGAAGGCGCAGGCCGAATCCGGCAAGTACGACGACTTCGATTTCTCGCGCCAGGCCGGCACGCCTTACGGCATGCGCCGGCAGACCCTCAAGTCCGCGCTCGGCATTCCATGCGTGAAGCCGCCGTGGGGCACGCTGAGCGCGGTCGACATGGCGCGCGGCACGATCAAGTGGCAGATCCCGCTCGGCGTCACCCCGGTCGTGCCGATGAACCTCGGCATGCCCAACCTCGGCGGTCCGATCGTCACCGCCAGTGGCCTCGTCTTCATCGCCGCCAGTTTCGACGACCACCTGCGCGCGTTCTCGACCGAGACCGGCAAGAAGCTCTGGGACGTCAAGCTGCCGGCCGGCGGCCAGGCCACGCCGATGACCTATGCCCTCGGCGGACGCCAGTACCTCGTCATCGCCGCGGGCGGCTACAAGGGCGAAGGCAAGCGGGGCGACTACCTGATTGCGTTTGCGCTGCCGCAATAGCCGGTTGGCAGGATTCCGGTTGCCAGCGCGACTGCGGGGACGCAAGCCGGCTCCACCAGCACCGCGCGAGTTCGCGGGGAACGATGATGGCGTGGTCAGGCCCGCTTGCGCGCCGGCGAGGACTTGGCCTTTGCCTTGACCCTGGGTGCCGGATTCCTTCTCGGTGCCTTCGGGCTTCGCGCTGCCGCCTTCTTGTCGGAAACAATGGTCAAGCGGTATCCCAGCGCCTTGATCACCCGATGGATCGTCGCGAACTCGGGATTCCCTCCCGCGCTCAGCGCCTTGTAGAGGCCGGCTCTTGTCGATTTTGCCCGAGTGGCTACGGCCTGCATGCCCTGCGCTCGGGCAACAGTACCCAACGCTTTCTGGAAAAATGCCGGGTCGTTCTCTTCGAAGGCCGCTTCAAGGTACGCCTCGATCTTCTCGTCGGAATCGAGATAGTCAGCTGCGTCGAAGGGCAGGGTTTTCAGGGTCATGGTTGGTATCTCGACATTTCTTCATGAGAGTCATCGTCCGCATGACGCGGCGCCATGTCAACCATGGTTTACACTGGTCCGCAAGGTTGGTGCAGCTTGCGACCGGATTCGGGCGATAATGGGCAGGTCACCGCGCGACGCGGTTGGATAGCTCCATCAGGAACCTGATTGATGCCGACATTGCAACCGTTCCACCTGGCCATCCCCGTTCGCGACCTCGCGGCAGCGCGACAGTTTTATGGCGAGGTGTTCGGCTGCAGCGAAGGGCGCAGCAGCGCGGAATGGATCGATTTCGATTTCTTTGGCCATCAGCTCGTGGTCCACGAGGTGGCGGATGCCCCGGCGGCGCAGGCCGGACACAACATGGTCGACCACCACGCCGTGCCGGTGCCGCATTTCGGCGTCGTCCTCGCCTGGGACGACTGGCAGGCGCTGGCCAAGCGGCTGCAAGCGGCGGGAACGAATTTCGTGATCGAACCGGGCATCCGCTTCAAGGGCCAGGTCGGCGAACAGGCGACCATGTTCCTGCTCGACCCGAGCGGCAACGCGCTGGAGTTCAAGGCCTTCCGCGATATCGGCCAGCTGTTCGCGAAGTGATCGGGTTTCTGTCCGCGCGCAGGCGCCGCTGACGCGCCGGCTCCCCGTCTTGCGGAAGGCGCGACCAGGTTCGCGCTGGTCAATCGCCGTCCTTGCGCCTGCGCATCGCGAGTTCTTCGCGGATTTCCCCGTCGTGTTCGCCAAGACGCGGCGAGGGCCTCGACAGCGCAAGCGTCGCATCGGAGAAACGGATCGGCGTGCGCACGCCGGGCAGATGGCCACCGGCATGTCGCGCGGATTCGAGATCGAGTTGCATGCCGCGATGGCGGACCTGCGGGTTGTCGAACACCTGGTCGATCGTGTTGATCGGACCGGCCGGCACGCCGCGCTGTTCGAGCGCATCGAGCAGCGCTTCGCGCTCGCGCCTGACGAGTGCGCTTGCGAGCAGGTCGACCAGCGCATCGCGATGGACCACGCGCGCGGCGTTGGAGGCGAAGCGCGCATCCTGCGCCAGCCCGGCCAGTTCGAGCTCGGCGCACAGCGCTGCGAACTGCGAGTCGTTGCCGACCGCCAGCATGACGTGGCCGTCGCGCACCGCGAATACCTGGTAGGGCACGATGTTCGGATGCGCATTGCCGAGCCGCGCGGGAACTTCGCCGGATACCAGATAGTTGAGGTTCTGGTTGGCCAGCATGGCGACCATCGTGTCGAGCAGGGCGATGTCGACCTGCTGGCCGCAGCCGGTGCGCTCGCGCATGGCCAGCGCGGCCTGGATCGCGATCACGCCGTACAGGCCGGCACACAGATCGCCGATGGCGACGCCGACCTTCTGCGGCGGTCCGTCGGTCGCGCCGGTGATGCTCATGAGGCCGCCCATGGCCTGGATCATCGCGTCATAACCGGCGCGCTGCGCATACGGGCCGTCCTGGCCGAAGCCGGGGACCGAGCAGTAGACCAGGCGCGGATTCAGCGCGTGCAGCGTGGCATAGTCGAGGCCGTACTTCGCCAGGCCGCCGACCTTGAAGTTTTCGATGAAGACATCCGCTTCGGTGGCCAGCTCGCGCACGAGGGCCGCGCCTTCGGCGCTGCGCAGGTCGACCGTCAGCGAACGCTTGCCGCGGTTGCAGCAATGGAAATACGCCGCGTCGATCGGCTTGCCGTCGGCGTCATGCACGAACGGCGGGCCCCAGCCTCGCGTGTCGTCACCCTGCGGCGATTCGACCTTGATCACGTCGGCGCCGAGGTCGGCGAGGGTCTGGCCGATCCAAGGGCCGGCCAGGATGCGCGCCAGTTCAATGACCTTGATGCCGGCCAGAGGCGTCTGCGGCATGTGCATGCGGATTCCAGAGCGGAGCCAGTCGCGCATCCTATTGCATCGGCTCCTGAAAGGAACGGCTCGGCGGTTGTCGCGCAATCAGGCCAAGCATGCAGTGCACCAGGTTGATGCCGGATACGCGCGCAAACACCAACAGCACGCGCCGAATATCGGAACGATGGCTTCGCGGATCGCAGGCTGCAGCAATCTGGCTCCAATACCCGCGATAATCTGGACCTATGAGGCCGCGCCACGACCTCGCAAGCTGGACACTGGATACGGAGTCTGAACATGACCAACAATGCCAGTCTGCTGCAGCGCAGGACCGTTGCCGTCCCGCGCGGCGTCGGAACCGCCCTGCCGATCTTCGCCGCGCGCGCGCTGAACGCCGAGCTGTGGGATATCGAAGGCCGCCGTTACATCGATTTCGCCGCGGGCATCGCCGTGCTCAATGTCGGCCACTGCCATCCGCGCGTGCTGGCCGCCGCGCACGCGCAACTCGACCTGTACACGCACACCGCCTTCCAGGTGGCCGCCTACGAGCCTTACATCGCACTGGCGGAACGCCTCAATGAGATCGCCCCGATCAACGGACCGGCCAAGACGATCCTGTTCTCGACCGGCGCCGAGGCGGTCGAGAACGCGGTCAAGATCGCGCGCAGGGCGACCCGTCGCTCGGCCGTGATCGCCTTCACCGGCGGCTTCCACGGGCGCAGCTTCATGGCCATGGCGCTGACCGGCAAGACCGCGCCCTACAAGCGCGGCTTCGGACCGATGCCGGGCGAGGTCTTCCACGTGCCGTTCCCGGTCAGCCACCAGGGCACCGACGTCGCGCACAGCCTCAAGGCCCTGCAACAGCTGTTCAAGGCCGATGTCGCCGCCGATGAAGTGGCGGCGATCATCATCGAGCCGGTGCAGGGCGAGGGCGGTTTCCACGTCGCCCCGCCGGCGCTGCTCAAGGCCCTGCGCGAAATTGCCGACGCGCACGGCATCGTGCTGATCGCCGACGAGGTGCAAAGCGGCTTCGCGCGCACCGGACGGATGTTCGGCATCGAGCACTCGGGCATCCAGCCCGACCTGATCACCGTGGCCAAGTCGCTCGGCGGCGGCTTTCCGCTGTCCGGAGTGATCGGTCGCGCCGAACTGATGGACGCAGTCGATCCGGGCGGCCTCGGCGGTACCTATGCGGGGTCGCCGGTGGCCTGCGCGGCGGCCCTGGCCGTGCTCGATGTCATCGCCGGGGAACGCCTCGTCGACCGCGCCAGCGCGCTCGGCGAGAGCGTGACCGGCATCCTCAAGGGCTGGACGACGCGCGAGGACCTGCGTCCGCTCGGCCATGTGCGCGCGCTCGGATCGATGATCGCCTTCGACCTGCTCGAAACGCGCGGCGCCGACGCGGTCGATCCGGCCGCCACCCAGGCCGTGCTCAAGCGCGCGCATGCGCTCGGCCTGATCCTGCTCGGTTGCGGCGCCTACGGCGAGGCGATCCGCATCCTGTTCCCGCTGACCATCGGCGATGCCGAATTGCGCGAAGGCATGGCCCTGCTCGAACAGGCCCTGGCCATCGACTGATCGCGCAGCGCGGCGGTCCGTGCCGGGCCGCGCGTTGCGCACTGTTATGCTGCGAGGATCGTCATGACACCCGCGAACAGGCGCGATCCACGCAGCATGGATGATCTGAACATCGTCCTTGATCCGGACAGCCCGCTGAGCCTGCAGCACCAGCTTCGGCAAAAGCTCATCGACGCCATGCATCGCGGCGTGCTGCGCCCGGGCCGGCGCCTGCCGTCCTCGCGCAGCCTCGCCGAGCGCATCAATGTCTCGCGCAACACGGTCAGCCTGGCCTACGACGCCCTGCTCGCCGAAGGCCACATCATCAGCCGCGCGCGCAGCGGCATCTTCGTCGCCTCCGACGTGCCGAGCGTGCGCATCGCGTCGGGGCGCCGCGGCAGCGACGACGAAGGGCCGCTGGTCGCGCGCCTGCCACCGGCGCCGGACGACCGCGGTTTCCGCTGCCCGGGCAACTGGCACCAATACCCGTTCCCGTTCATCGATGGCTGCGTGGATGCCAGCCTGATGCCGAACACCGAGTGGCGCGAAGCCCTGCGCCTGGCCTCCTCGCGCCACGAGATCGATGGCACTAGCCGCGGTCCCGGCGATGCCGACGATGCGACCCTGGTCGACGAGGTGCGCAGCAAGGTGCTGCCGAATCGCGGCATCGATGCAGTTGCCGACGAAATGCTGATGACGCTGTCGGCGCGCCACGCCTTGCAACTGGTCGGCAGCCTGCTCGTCGGACGCGGCACGCCGGTGGTGCTCGAAGCGCCGGTCGATGCCGAGTTCGAGCGGCGCATGCGCGACTGCCAGGCCGAGCTGTCGATGCTCGACGAATACCGCGACCGCCCGCTGCCGCCGCTGGCCGTCGTCGTCACCAGTGCGCGGCGCAGTTTCGCCGCCGACTCGAACGCACCGCGCGCGCTGCTGGCCAAGGTCGCCGCGGCGAATGCGGTGCTGGTCGAGCACGACATGCCGGCCGGCGCGCGCGATGGCAGCCATGTGGCACCAGCCCTGCGCGCGATGGACGGCGAACGGCGCGTGGTCTACGTTGGCAACCTGGCGCCGGCGATTTCCTGCGGCGAGGCACCCGGCATCATCGTCAGCGAACCGGCCTTCATCGAACGCCTGCGCCAGTTGCGGCGGATCCAGGGCACGATGCCGCCGACCCTGCTGCAGCGCGCCTGGGCCTATTTCATCGGGCTCGGCCACTATTCGGCCGCGCTGGTGCGCAGCGGGCGCGTGCTCGAAGGCCGGCGCACCGCGCTGCGCGATGCGCTCAACCATTACCTGCACCAGCGCGTGCGCATCCAGACCCTGCCCGGGGCCAGCGCCTACTGGGTCAGCCTTCCGGAAAACCTCGACACGCGCGAGTTCGCGCGCGCCGCCGCGGCAATTGGCGTACTGGTCGAGCCGACCCGGCTCGAAGGCGGCCGCGAAGCGCTGTGCATGGGCGTCACCGGCATCGGCGAAGCGCAGATCCGCGACGGCGTGAAGACTCTGTCGCGCCTGATTCGCGGCGATCTCGCGGCGGCACCGCGGCACATCGATGACGAACCGATCAAGCCGCTGCGTGGCAGTGCGCTGCGCAAGACCATGGCCGGCGCGACGCTGCTGTACAGCACGGTCTACGGCGATCCGGCCACGCTCGAAGTGCATGCCAATGGTGAACTGACCGGCACCGCCGGTTATGCCGGCGAGGATTGCGACCGCGGTCGCTGGTGGATCGAGGACGGCCTCTGGCACCGCCAGTGGCAACGCTGGGCCTATGCCGAACCGTCGGCCTACAGCGTCGTCGTCGATGGTGACCAGTTGCGCTGGTACGGCAAGGACGGCCTGCTTGCGGATACGGCCGTGATTACCCGCCAGCCGCGCCGGGGCGGCAAGCCCAGACGACCCGCTGGCTAGCCCGGGCCGGGGTCTGTCATCCATCTGGCCCCATGCCGACTCCTCAACTGGCTCTAATGGCCCAAGGCGCGTGGCGCTACCGTCAAATCCTCATTCGATCGCGACGGACTCCGCTTTGACCGACTTCGCTCCCCCGGCTCCCGCGCGCGGCTCCGCGCCCACCTTCGGCATCGCGGGATTGCAACTGGCCTTCGGCCCGGGCGACAACCTCGCCCAGCTCGGCGCGGAGATCACCGGCGTCGCCCGCCGCTTCCCCTGGGTGCGCATGGTCGTCGCTGGCGAGCTGTGCGGTTATGGCGCCAACACCGACTTCGCCCAGTGCCTGCCCGGCGATGCCGAGGCGACGTTGTGCCAGGTCGCTGCCGAATGCGGCCTGTGGATCATCCCCGGTTCGCTCTACGAAAGCCGCGATGGCGCGATCTACAACACCACGCCGGTCATCGATCCGAACGGGCAAGTGATCGCGCGCTATCGCAAGATCTTTCCGTTCCGACCCTACGAGCGCGGCATCGAGCCGGGCAACGAGTTCGTCGTCTTCGACGTGCCCGATGTCGGGCGCTTCGGCATCTCGATCTGCTATGACATGTGGTTTCCGGAAACCACGCGCTCGCTGTGCAGCCTCGGTGCGGAAGTGATCCTGCATCCGACCATGACCAATACGATCGACCGCGATGTCGAGATTTCGATCGCGCGTGCCAGCGCCGTGACCAACCAGTGCTACTTCGTCGACGTCAATGTCGCCGGGAATCTCGGTGTCGGCCAGTCGGTGATCTGCGGGCCGGGCGGGGAAGTCATCTACCAGGCCGGCGTCGGCCGCGAGATCATGCCGTTCGAAGTCGACTTCGCCTATCTGCGCCGCTGCCGCGAGCGCGGCTGGCACGGCCTCGGCCAGCCCCTGAAAAGCTTCCGCGACAACGCCGTCGTCTATCCGGCCTACGGCGCGGCGCGCGCGGATTCGGCGGCGCTCGCCGCTCTGGGTCCGCTCGAAATGCCAACCGGCTCCTGATTCGCACCAATCGCACCATCCAACGGGGGGAACGACCACCATGAACACGCACCGCAACCGCAGCCTTGTCGCGCACCGGCACCACACCCCCCGCACCCTGCTCGCCGTGGCCATCGCCGCCGGCCTGATGAGCCAGGCGTATGCCCAGGACGAGGGCGCCGCGAAAAAGGACGAACGCACCACCGAACTCGCGCCGATCACGGTCACCGCGCAGGGCCGCGAGGAAGACATCCTCAACGTGCCGTACAACATCAGCGCCGTCTCCGGCACGACCATCGAGGAATCGAACATCCTCGACACCGCCGAACTGATGCGCAGCGTGCCGGGGGTCGGCGTGATCGATCGCGGTGCGCGAAATTCCAGCGTGGTCAGCGGCATCCGCATCCGTGGCCTCAACGTGGACAGCTCCGCGCTCGGCGATTACGCCGTATCGGCGGCTTCGACGGTGGCCACCTATGTCGACAAGACACCGCTGTTCGCCAACTTCCTGCTCTCCGACATCGAACGCGTCGAAGTGCTGCGCGGCCCGCAGGGAACCCTGTACGGTTCCGGTGCGCTCGGCGGCGCGGTGCGCTTCATCCTGCGCGAACCCGAACTCGATGCGTTCAGCGGCCGGGTCAGCCTGAGTGGTTCCAGCGTGGATCATTCCGACGGCATCGGCGGCTCCGGATCGGCCACCCTCAACATTCCGCTGGCCGAAACCCTGGCCTTGCGCCTGAACACGACGATCAACGACTTCCCCGGCGTCACCGACTACCGCCAGATCTACGTGCTCGACGGCAACGGCACGCCGCTCGCGCCGAATGGCCCGCTCGACGACACGGCCGTCTATCGGAGCAAAAAGGATGCCGATTTCGTCAAGCAGTCCTATGGCCGCGCTTCGCTGCTGTGGCGCCCAAGTGACGCGTTCGACCTGACCCTGAGCTACATGGCCCAGGCCGACCGGTTCGGCGGACGTCGCGCGACCTCGCTCGGCGCGGACGGCTTCGGCGTGCCCTACCGTGATCTCGAAGTCGGCTCGATCCAGCTCGAGCCGGCGGATCGCCACGTCAACCTGACCAGCCTCGAGGCGAACATCGACCTCGGCTTCGCCACCCTGACCTCGAGCACGGCGCACTACAACCACGAAGGCGACATCACCAGCGAGAACACCGGCTTCTATGCGCAGAACGGCTGGCTCGCCGCGTTCTACTACAACTATCCGCGACCGATGGCCTCGGCCGTGCGCGGCTATGGCGACAAGGCCTTCACCCAGGAATTCCGCCTGACATCGAACAAGGGCGAGCAGTTCGACTACGTGGTCGGCGCCTACTACCAGAACCAGAAGCGGCGCAGCTCGCAGGACAGTTTCCTGCGCGGCTTCAAGCAGTGGTGGGATGCCGCCTATCCGGCCTTCGCCGACGCCGTCATCAACGACCAGGATTACCTGTATCGCCAGCGCGAGCACTTCAAGGAGACCGCGTTCTACGGCGAGCTGACCTGGCATGCCACCGACACGGTGCAGTTCACCGGCGGCTTCCGCCATTTCCGCGACGAGTCGGTGACCAACGTCGAGCAGACCACCGGCCTGTATTCAAGCTTCCACGAGAGCTCGGTCTCGCGCGGCACCGAAGACGCCTCCGACACCCTGTTCAAGGGCAACGTGTCGTGGATGTTCTCGCCCTCCAACCAGCTCTACGCGACGATCTCCGAAGGCTACCGGCGCGGTGGCACCAACGGCACGCCGACCACGGGCTTCTTCGCCGAGGACCCGGCCTGGACCACCTACAAGGCCGATACCGTGCGCAACTACGAGCTCGGCGTGAAGGGCGCGATGGGCCGCATGACCTACAACGCCAACGTCTACTACGTCGACTGGAAGGATCCGCAGATCAACAGCGCCTCGACCAACTGGGGCTTCTTCGCCGTGCAGAACGCCGACAAGGCAAGCACGCGCGGCATCGAACTGGAACTGGCCGGCAACTTCGGCGACGGTTTCAGCTACGGCCTCGGCTACACCTACACCGACGCACAACTCGAAGCCGATGCGCTGGCCGCCGACGGCGCCTACCTGATCGGCAACAAGGGCGATCGCCTGCCCGGCGCGCCGGAGCATCGCTTCAACGCCAACGGCAGTTACGGCTTCGCCTTCGCCTCCGGCTTGCTCACGTTCCGCGGCGACATCTACTATCAGTCGGAAATGCGCAATGCGCTGAGCATGAGTCCGCGCTTCAATGTCGATCTCGGCGGCTTCACCATCCTCAACGCTTCGGCCACCTATAGCCGCGACAACTGGGATACCACGCTGTGGATCAAGAACATCGGCAACGTCGACGCGGTGTCGGGCGTCTACACCGAGCTCTACATGGGTACCTCGCCGGAGCAGAACTACTACGGCAACGGCTCCAAGGCGCTGGTGACCCTGCCGCGGACGATTGGCGTCACCGCCAGCTACCGGTTCTGATGAACGCCATGGCCGGCCTGCGCGCAGTTTCGTGAACGACGTCGCGCAGGTCAACGAATCCGCCCTGCGCGAGATCGAGGCCCTGCTTGGCAACGGGCAGGGCGAGGCCGCGGCGCGTGCGGCACGCGCACTCGTCGAGGCGCATCCGCACGACGCGGAGGCGCATGTACTGCTCGGCCATGCGCTGCGCCAGTGCGGCGACCCCGGCGCGGCACTGAAGTCCGCGCGCCGCGCATCGGGCCTGCAGCCCGGCAATCCGGCGCCGCGCATGCTCGAGGCCGATCTGCTCAACGATCGCGGCCAGCGTTCGGCCAGCCTCGACATCTGGAAGGCGCTCGCCGAAGAGCGCGATGCGCCGCCACGCCTGCTGCAGGACCTCGCCCAGCGCTTCACCATGCTTGGCCGCCACCACGAAGCCGAGCGCTGCCACGCGCGCGCCCTGCGCCAGCAACCCGACGATCCGCAATTCATCTACAACCATGCCACCTCGCTGATCGCGATGGGTCGCCTCGACGAGGCCGAGGCCGCGCTTGATCGCGTCATTGCGCTGCGCCCCGACGACAGCGATGCCTGGTACAACCGCGCCACCCTGCGCAAGCAGACCGCCGCGCGCAATCACGTCGCCGCGCTCGAGGCACAGCTCGCACGCGTCGCCGCGGGCGCGCCCTCGCGCGTGGCACTCGGTTATGCGCTGGCCAAGGAACTCGAAGACCTCGGCGAGCACGCGCGTTCGTTCGCTGCGCTGAAGGACGCTGCCGGCACGCGCCGCCGCCAGCTGCGCTATCGCGTCGAGGACGACGTCGACACGATGCGCCTGATCGAACAGGCCTTTGATGCCGGATTCTTTGCCCGCCAGCACCACGGCCACGACGACGAGCGGCCGGTCTTCATCGTCGGCCTGCCGCGCAGCGGCACCACCCTGGTCGACCGCATCCTCGGCTCGCACTCGGCGATTGGCAGCCGCGGCGAGACCAGCGACCTGGTCATGGCCCTGGTCGCCAGCGCCGGCAAGGTGGCGAGCAAGGCCGAACTCGTCGAGCGCGCCACCCGGCTCGATTTCGCCGCGCTCGGCCAGCACTACTGCACCAACCTGGCCGACGCCGGCGCCGCACGACAGATCGACAAGACGCCGGTCAACTTCCTCTATCTTGGCGTCATCGCCGCGGCCTTGCCGCGGGCCCGCGTGATCCACCTTCGGCGCAACCCGATGGACGCCTGCTATGCGATGTACAAGACCCTGTTCCGCATGGCCTATCCCTATTCCTACGACCTCGGCGACCTGGCCCGCTACTGGCTCGCCTACGACCGCCTGATGGCGCACTGGAGGCGCGTGGTGCCGGCCGCGCAACTGATCGAGGTCGCCTACGAGGACCTGGTCGCCGACCAGGAAGGACAAAGCCGCCGACTGGTCGAATTCCTCGGCCTGCCCTGGGAAGACGCCTGCCTCGCCTTCGAACGCAATCCCGAACCGTCGCTCACCGCCAGCGCGGCGCAGATTCGCCAGCCGATCTACCGCTCCTCGGTCGCCCTGTGGCGACGCTACGAAACCGGACTCGCTCCGCTGCGTGCGGCCTTCGAGGCGGCGGGCGTGCGAATCGAAGGCAGCACCGCATGAAATCCAGCAACTGCTTGCTTCTCCCGCTGGCGGGAGACAAAACGGCAGGACTGCCGTTTTGTGCAGCGAATGCTGCCCGGAGGGCGAGCACCATGGATGGTGCGAGTAAACCTGCCGACAGGCCGGTGAGGGTGGTCGGGCGGAGCGAGATCGCCACGAGCGCCGGTCAAGAGCCCCTCATCCGCCCTCCGGGCACCTTCTCCCGCTCGCGGGAGAAGGAAGAGATAGTGATGGCACCTTTTGGAATGCTTCTGCCACCGGCGGGAGACAAAACGGCAGGACTGCCGTTTTGCGCAGCGAATGCTGCCCGGAGGGCGAGCACCATGGATGGTGCGAGTAAACCTGCCGACAGGCCGGTGAGGGTGGTCGGGCGGAGCGAGATCGCCACGAGCGCCGGTCAAGAGCCCCTCATCCGCCCTCCGGGCACCTTCTCCCGCTCGCGGGAGAAGGAAGAGATAGTGATGGCACCTTTTGGAATGCTTCTGCCACCGGCGGGAGA
>DAIMYT010000043.1:0-25734 GCA_036734345.1 Dokdonella sp.
GCCCGGCCTGTAGTACGCTTCGCCGCGCTGTGCAACCCGACGGAGGCCCCGATGCTGAAAGTCCTGGTGGCGAGTTCCAAGGGCGGTTGTGGCAAGTCCACGATCGCATCGAACCTGGCGGCGCATTCCGCGCTCAAGGGCAAGGCGACCGTGCTCGCCGATGCCGACCGCCAGGCGTCCAGCAGCCGCTGGTGCGAAAAGCGCGCGGTGCTCGATACCGCGGTGCTGCCGATCGACGCCACGCGCAAGGGCTGGCAGCAACGCATTCCCGATGACGCCGAGCGCGTCATCGTCGATTCAGGGGCCGGCATCCGCGCCAGCGAAATCGCCGAATTCCTCGACGACATCGACGCCATCGTCGTGCCCGTGCTGCCCTCGGTAATCGACCTGGAGGCCAGCGCGCCGTTCCTCGCCGAGCTTGCGGCGCTGCCGCGCATCAGGAAGGGCAAGGTCGCCGTCGGCCTGGTGGCCAACCGCACCAAGCCCTGGACCAATGCCTCGCAGCTGGCGATCGAGGAAATCCGCGCTTTCCCGTTCCCGCTGATCGCGCAGTTGCGCGATACCCAGGCCTATTCGCTGCTGAACGGGCTCGGCAAGAGCATTTTCGACTACCACTCCGAGATCGTGCGCTCGCACCAGGAAGACTGGGCCAGGCTGCTGCGCTGGCTCAACAAGCAGGGCTGACCACAGCGACCCGGACCGACGGTTTGGGAAATCCGCCAGCGTTGCGGCATGATGGAGGCTCAAGCCAAGGAGTCATCATGTCTGTACGCCAGATCATCCTGTTGCGACATGCCCATGCGGAGCCTCCGGCCGGCGAACAGACTGACGAATCGCGGCCGCTGACCGAGGGCGGCATTCGCGAAGCCGAAGCCGCGGCAGCCTGGCTCAAGGCGCATGGCGCCGAACCCGACGTCATCCTATGCTCGCCTTCGGCACGGACGCGGGAAACCGCGGCGCGCCTTGCCCCCGAATTCGGCGCCATCGAGCCACTTTTCGAGCAGCGCATCTACGAGGCCACGCCGGCCGAACTGATCCAGGTGCTCGAGGAGCACGGCGAGGCCGATTGCGTGCTCCTGGTCGGGCACAATCCGGGGCTCGAAACCCTCGTGGCCCTGCTCACCGACGGCACCTCGGACCAGGGTCGCGGCATGCCGCCCGGCGCGATTGCCTGGCTGCACGTCGACGGCGATGCCGCCATCGAACCCGGCGCGGCAAGCCTGCGTCATTTCTGGTGGCCCTGATCGAGGGCAATCATGGTGATGTCGCTGTTTCCGCCGGGCTGTCTCGCCGGCTTGCTGCTGATGGCCACGTGCGTGCCCGCCGCCGAGTTGCCGCGCGCCGACGTCATGCAGCTTGACAGCAGGCGTTCCAGCGCCGCGTTCAGCGTGAAGGTGCTGTGGATGATCCCGGTCGAGGGCCAGTTCGGCAACGTGCGCGGCGAAGTCGTGGTCGACCGTTTCCGCAGCCAGGCCAGGGTTGATGCCTGGATCGATGCCGATGGCGTGACGATGCACCGGACCGGCTACGAAATCTGGGTCAAGTCGGCCGAGTTTTTCGATGTCGAACATCACCCGGAAATCCACTTCCAGTCCGAGTCCTTCCCGTTGTCGCGCTTGCGCCTGGGTGGCGATTTGCCGGGATCGCTGACCATGCGCGGGATCAAGCAACCGGTCTTGTTCCAGTTGTTGCCGTCGGCCTGCGAGCGCCTGGCCATCGATTGCCCGGTCGAGGCCAGCGGTACGGTCCGGCGCAGCGAATTCGGCATGCGCACGCGACGAACCACACTTTCCGACAAGGTCGAGCTGAGTTTCAGCATCCGCATGCTCGAGGCGGGCGAGAACGCCCCGCAAGAATGAGCCGGCATCCGCCCCGGGCCTCCGGTATCCGCTGGTCGCAGGCACTTGCCATCCTCGCCTGCCTGGGCCTGGTCGCCGGCTGCAGCGTCAACCGCCAGCTCGCCCGCCAGGCCGACGAGGTGGTGGCGCGCTCGCAGGTGCACGCGGTTACCTGCCAGGAAGCCGACCACTGCGCCATCGACTCGCCGCTTCGACGCCTGGCCGCCGAGGCGCGCGCGGCATCGACGCCGGAAAAGCCCGTGCACTTCGTCAACGTGCTCGAGCAGGGCGAGGATTCGCTGCTGCTGCGCGTGCACCTGATCCGCGCCGCCCGCCACAGCATCGATATCCAGACCTTCATCTGGGTCAACGACGATGCCGGCCGGCTGATCCTCGACGAGCTGCTCGCCGCCGCACGCCGCGGCGTGCGCGTGCGCGTGCTCGCCGACCAGCTGTTCTCGCTGGAGAATACCGAGTTGCTCGCGCGCCTGGCCCTGGTCCACAGCAACTTCGACGTACGCATCTACAACCCGACCTTCCACAAGGCGGTCACCCAGCCCCTCGAGTTCGCCGCCAGCATCGTCTGCTGCTTCACACGCTTCAACCAGCGCATGCACAACAAGCTGTTCCTCGTCGACAGCGAGTTCGGCATCGCCGGCGGACGCAACTACGAGAACCGCTATTTCGACTGGGACCACGAATTCGACTACCGCGATCGCGACGTCCTCGTCACCGGCGCCGTGGCCGGGCGCGAAATGCAGGCTTCGTTCGACCAGTTCTGGGCCTACAAGCGGGCCGCGCCGCTGACCCGCCTGAATGACGTCAACAGCCGCCTGGTGGCCGAAGCCGGCCAGGATCTCGGCTTGCCGCAGGCCGAACGCGGCGTGGACCCGATGCGCGTGGGCCGCCTGAGTGCCCATGCCGGCAACGCGCGCGAGATCGAGCGGCGCTTCGTCGAGACGGCGCTGCGCGTGGGCGGGGTCGACTACTTTTCCGACGAGCCCGAAAAACAGGACCGCAACGCCGACAGCAACAGGCAACTCGGCGAACAGATCGCGCGCATGATCGCCGATACGCGTTCCTCGATCGTCCTGCAGACGCCGTACCTGGTCATCAGCAAGCCGGCGCGGCGCGTGTTCCGCGCCTTGCGCGAGCGCCCGAGCCCGCCGGAAATCATCGTATCGACCAATTCGCTGGCGGCGACCGATGCCTTCTACGTCTACGCGCTTTCGCACAAATGGAAGAAGCGCTACCTCAAGCTCGGCTTCCGCATCTACGAGTTCAAGCCGTTCCCGGGCGATGCCGCGGACCTTTTCGCCGGATACGCCGATCTGAGCGGCGACGGCGATGGCGACGGATACCAGCGTTACGGCAAGGCGCCGCTGACTTCGCATGGCGTGCGCGTCGGCCTGCATGCCAAGTCGATCGTCATCGATGGCCGCACCACGCTGATCGGCTCGCACAACTTCGACCCGCGTTCGGACAACTACAACACCGAGTCGGGTTTCATCATCCATGACGAAACCGTCGCCCGCCTGGTCAGCGAGGCGATCCTGCGGGACATCGAGCCGCAGAACTCATGGACGATCGCCAAGCGTCCGCGCACCAACCTGCTCCACCGGATCAACAACGCGATCAGCGATTTCTCGACCGCGTTGCCACTGTTCGATTTCTGGCCGTTCCGCTACGCCACCAGCTACGAGCTCAAGCCGGGTTGCGAGCCGATGGCGCAGGGTGATCCGGGGTTCTACGACTGCTATACCGCGGTCGGCGACTTTCCCGAGGTGGACCTGCCGCTGAAGACCATCTATACGCGCATCGTCACCGCCTTTGGTGCCGGCGCGGTGGGCATTTTGTAGCCGGAACGCCGCCGCACGGGCCCGGCGCAGCGTCAGGCCGATTGACGCGCCCCTGAGCGCCGTCTAGTCTCAGCGTTCGTATTTTCCCCGCGGAGTGGCACCCATGTCCCTGGACATCACGATTCAACTGGGCGATGACGATCTCGATCACTTCATCGAGGCGATGCAGCGTGCGCAAGTCAAGGCGGCCGGCCTGAGTGCCAAGGAGATCGTCGAGGCAGCCTCCAAGCTTTTGGTGGACGTACCGTCGACCAAGGTTCCCGAATTCATCAGGGACCGGCTCGACAAGCTCGACCAGATGCTCCAGCTCGTCGTCGACGAGGGCTATGGCCTGCCCGACGAGGATCGCAAGCGCGTGCTCTCGTGCCTGGCCTATTTCGCCGATCCGCAGGACATCATTCCCGACAGCGTGCCGGTGATCGGCTTCCTCGACGATGCCATCATGATCGAGCTCTGCGTGCGCGAACTGAAGCCCGAAATCGATGCCTACGGCGATTTCGTCCTGTTCCGCAACCAGGAAGCGACCCGTCGCGGCGTGGATCCGGCAACGCTGAAGACCCAGCGCGTCGACTGGCTGGAAGCGCGACGCCTGGAAGCCCACGAGGCGATGCGCAAGCGTCGCCGCGACGGTTATGCGGGCAGCGGCAACTGGGCGCCCACCCTGTTCCGGACGCGCTGATCGCGCGCCGAAGGCCGGCTCCGAAGCAAGGAAAAAAGGCAGCCGCGAGGCTGCCTTTTTCGTGGTGCCTGCGGCGCGCCTAGTTGCAGGCGAACGGCAGCAGGTCGGCCGCCATGCTCGACTCGCAGCGCCAGGTCCCGCCACCCTGGTAGGTCCATTCGATGCGCTCGATGCGCGCGGCGAACGGAATATCGGAGGACGAGGACAGGCGCACGGTGACCGTGCACTCCGGCGAGATGCCGCCGAGCTGGATCGCCTCGATCCAGGCGTTGTTGGAGGTGCGGTCCTCGGCCGGGCAGTCACCGCCGCCGTCGGCGATGCCGGCGACTTCGGTCTGCGCGGCCGTGGCGTCCATGAAGACCGAGGTCAGGCCGGCGCGCACTGCGGCCTTTTCCTGGTCGTCGACACCGGATTCGGTGCCCGAGACCGCGGAAGAGTCTGCCGTCGACGCGTCCGGGCTCATGCTGATGTCCGGCAACTGCGTGCCGGAAGTGTCCATGCCGCGTGAGCCCATGTTGATCAGCTGGTTCATGAAGAAGCCCCAGCTCGCGATCATGATGACGAAGCCGAGGATCGGCAGGATGTTGAGTACCCAGCCGTACCACGGCATCTTCGGCCGCACGGTCGGCAGCGGCTGGCCTGGCTGGACCTCGCGGAAGACCACGCAGCAGCCGGCCATCATGTCGTGCAGGCCCTGCTTGCGGGCGGTGAAGCCGGCCATCATGTAGCCGACGTTCATGATCATGCCGGAAACGATCTTGCCGAAGAAGCGCCCGGTGGCGCGGCCGAAGCCGATGCGCTGGCCGCGGTCGTCGGTGACCTTGATGCCCATCACGCGCTTGCCCGGCGTCGCTTGCCACTTGCCGCTCTCGAACTTGGCGAAGTAAAGCCACATGCCGACGATCAGCGAGGCATAGCCAAAGAACACGACGAGTGCGGCCAGGCCGCCGTGATCGCCCGCGATCAGGGCCGCGGTAGCCACGCCGAGCAAGCCGAACACGACCAGCATGGCCACCGACACGATGATCGAGTCGAGGGTGTAGGCGGCGAAGCGGCGCCAGAAGCCGGCGTGGATGATGCCGCCCTCGGGCAGCAGGTCACCCGGGGCGACCGCAGCCGCGGGCGGGCGCGACGCGGCCGCCGGGGCCGCCGCCGACATGCGCATCTCGGGTGCGGGCGCGGCAGCCGGGGCCGGCTTGGCCGTGGCCAGTTCAGGACTCAGGGTACTGAACGCCACCGTCGCCTGCTGGTCGAGCGGCATGGTCGGCGCGGCGGGTGCAGCGCGGGCGGCGGGCTCGATGAAGGGCTTCCAGTTGGAACTGCCGACCACGGCGACGCTGATGTTCGAGGGCCATGTGCCGCTGCGCACGCGATCCTCGACGAAGGCATGCGGCACCGGCCCGCGCGGCGAACCATCGACCAGCACGAACAGGTTGTCGCCACCGTCCATCGATTGCAGGTCGGTCGCGGCACCCACCGCGGCGGCGCCATCCTGCAGCTTTTGCAGCTTGGCCAGGTCGTCGCTTTCCTTGATCGAGATCGGCGCCCGCGCCAGCAATTCGGCCTTGAGTCGCTCGGGCTCCATGCGGAAGTACGCAGCCAGTGCGGGCCAGACGTTGGCGGCATCGAAACCGGGCAGTGTTTCGCCGGTCAGGACCAAGGCATGCTTGATGGGTTCCATCGTTTCCCTTCCCCGTGTGGATTCATTTCATGGTCAAGGGCATCGAGCCAGCTCGTTGCCCGCCTGTTTGCCGGGTATCGCCGCCGGCGGCATGATCTTCACGCACCGCGCGCCTAACGGCAACTTGCCGGCAGGTATTTCGAATTGATCGGCGATCTGCAGGTCCAGTCACTGTCAGCGGAAAGGGCCCATTCCACGGATTGTGCGCGCACGCTGGCCGGCACGTCGGTGCTCGTGCCAAAGGTCAGCGTGATCAGGCAATCCGGCGCCGAGCCGCCGAGCCGGATCGACTCGACCATGGCGTTGGCGCCCTTGCGCACCTCGTCGGGGCAAGCGCCACCGGCGGCCAGCGCTTCAATGACGTCCCGCTTCGCCGCATCGGCCTCGATCAGCACCGCGGAAATTTTCGCGCGTGTCACGTAATCGTTGTAGGCCGGCAGCGCGATGGCGGCCAGGATCGCGATCGGGAAGACGGCCAGCAGCAGGCAGTTTGCCGCCCAGCCATACCAGGGCATGGGCGGCCGCACGGTCGGCAGCTCCTCGCCGGGCCTGACCGTGTCGAAGACGACGCAGGTATCGGCGATGAGGTCGTGCAGGGCCTGCTTGCGCGTGGTCCAGCCGGCCAGCGCATAGCCGATATAGAGCGTGATGTAGGAAATGGCGCCGGCGAAATAGCGCCCGCTGGCCTGGCCAAAGCCGATGCGCTGGCCCTTGCCGTCGGTGACGATCAGGCCCATGGCGCGCTTGCCGAGCGTCGCCTGCGCCGGCGAGCTTTCCATCAGGGCGAAATACAGCCAGCGACCCGCCAGGTAGAGCAGGACGCCGAGTATCGGGATGATCGCGAGGATGAGTCCGGGTATGAACAGGACCAGCCCATCGATCAGGTAGGCCGCGCAGCGGCGCCAGAACCCGGCGTGGATGGCTGCGCCGGGCGGCAGCAGGCGCGCTTCCTGGTTGAGCCGGCCGGCAATGCTGTCGGCGACACGGGCGATCTTGGCCGCCACGGTGTCGGCATCCCCGGCATCCGCCTGGGGCTCGACCGCGAACGGTGCGGGCGGCGCCGGCGCAATGCCGGGAGGCGCGCCAAACGGACGCCAGTCGGTGGTGCCGATGGCGGCGACCTTGATCGAGTCAGGCCAGAGGCCATCGCGCACGCGCTGCGCCGCGTAGGCCCGAGGCATGGGTCCGCGCGGCACGTTGTCGACCAGCACGAAACAGCCCGGTGCGTCGCTCGCATGGATCTCGCTGATTGCGCCCAGCGCGGCCAGCGAGGTCCGGCGCTTGCCCAGATCATCGAGATCGTCGGATTCCTTGATCGTCATCGGCACGCGCGCCAGCACATCGGATTTCAGGCGTGCGTCATCGATGCGGAAATACTTCGCCACTTCGGGCCACACGCGGGCCGCATCGAAGTCCGGCAGCAGTTCGCCGGTCAGCACCAAGGCATGCTTGCGCTTGTCCATCGTCCCCTCCCCTGTTGTTGGCCCGCAACGGCCTTCCGAGTGTTCGCCCTTTTCCTGCCGGCTGGTATCAACGCTCGAGTATCGCCGTGACCCCCATGCCGCCCGCCGTGCATATCGAAATCAGTCCGCGCCCCGAACCCTTTTCCTCGAGCAGCTTGGCCAGGGTGGCGACGATGCGTGCGCCGGTGGCCGCGAACGGATGGCCGAGCGCGAGACTCGAACCGTTGACGTTCATCCTGGCCGGGTCGATCGAACCTAGCGCCTTCTTGCGACCCAGCCGGTTCTTGCAGTACTCGGCGGATTCCCAGGCACGCAGCGTGCACAGCACCTGCGCGGCGAAGGCCTCGTGGATCTCGTAGAAATCGAAGTCCTGCAGGGTGAGGCCGGCATCATCGAGCATGCGCGGCACGGCCACGGTCGGCGCCATGAGCAGGCCTTCCCCGCGTACGAAGTCCACCGCCGCCACCTTCGAGTAGGTGATCCACGCCTGCACCGGCAAACCGCGCTCCTTGGCCCAGGCCTCGCTGCCAAGCAGCACCGCCGAAGCGCCGTCGCTGAGCGGCGTCGAATTGCCCGCGGTCAGCGTGCCGTGCCCGGAGCTGCGGTCGAAGGCCGGCTTCAGGCTGGCCAGCTTCTCCAGCGTGGTATCGGGACGCAGGATGTTGTCGCGATCGAGACCGCGGAACGGCACGACCAGATCCTTGAAGAAGCCGCGCTCGTACGCGGCGGCGGCTTTCTGGTGGCTTTCCCAGGCCAGTTTGTCCTGGTCTTCGCGCGAGATGTTCCATTCGCGCGCCATCATCTCGCAATGATCGCCCATCGATTTTCCGGTGCGCGGCTCGGCCACCCCGGGGAACGACGGCGCCAGTTCGCCAAAGGAAAAACCCCTGACCGCGCTCTTGAACTTGTCGACCGGCTTCTTCGCGCGGTTGACCGCCAGCAGCCGCTGCTGCAGGGCGCGCCCGTAGACGATCGGCACGTCGCTGGTGGTGTCGCTGCCGCCACCGATGCCGGCCTCGATCTGGCCGGTGGCGATCTTGCCGGCGATCAGCACGGCGTTGTCGAGGCCGGTGCCGCAGGCGCGCGCCGTGGTGATGCCCGGCGTGGTCGGCGCCAGCCCGGACGACAACGTCGCCTCGCGCGCCAGGTTCCATTCCGATGGATGCTTGATGACCGCGCCGAAGGCGACTTCGCCGAGTTCAACGCCGTGCAGGCCGTAGCGTTCGACGAGGGAGCCGAGCGTCTTCACCGACATGCCGAAGTTGCCGATGTCGGCATACGCGGTGTTGTTGCGACAGAATGGAATCCGCACGCCACCGATGACACCGACTCGCTTGATCGCAGTCACGTCAGACCTCGCTTGGGGTTGGCTGGAATCGACTACTATTATGCAACGCCTACGCCCCTGATGCCGCATTGCATGAGCTACGTATTCGATCCCGGGCGCCTGCAGGCGCTTTCGACGCTGCACGGTGGAGCTTACCGTTCGGCCGATCCCTATCCGCACGCAGTCATCGACGACTTCCTGGTCGGCGAGCGTGCCGCCGAACTCTCAAGATGTTTCCCGCGCGCCGAAGACGACATCGGCTGGGACTATTTCGGCGCGGAGAACTACGAGGTCAAGATGGGCTGCGCGCGCGAGGAACGGTTCCCTGCGGCGTTGCGTGCCGCCATCCACGACATGAACTCGGGGCCTTTCGTCGATTTCCTCGAGAAGCTGACCGGCATCGACCACCTGCTGCCCGATCCGCACCTGGTCGGCGGCGGCATCCACCTGACCCGCGAAGGCGGCCATCTCGGCATCCATGCCGATTTCAACTGGCACGAACGCCTGCAGGCGCACCGGCGCCTGAACCTGCTGATCTACCTGACCCCGGACTGGTCGAGCGCGTATGGCGGCGAACTCGAACTCTGGGACCGCGAGGCCAAGGCCTGCCAGCGCGTCGTCGAGCCCGTGTTCAATCGCGCCGTGGTGTTCTCGACGCGCTCGGACAGCTTCCACGGCCATCCGAATCGCTGGAAATCCGCGTCGGTCAATCGCCAGTCGATAGCGCTCTACTACTACACGGCCACGCGCGACGAGGCGGAAATGCGCGCGCCGCACAGCACCCTCTACAAGGGCTACCACGTGCCTTGAGATGGCTTGGGCGCCGGCCCCGGGACGAGGCCGGCCCGGCAATCAGCGCGGAGCCGGGCCCCAGGTCGCTTCGTTGCCTTTCCACATGCCGAGGTACCATTCGCGGAACATCGGGATCTCCTCGCCACGGGAATCGTCGGCGAGCGCTTCCCACATCTGCATCGGCGGGCTCTTGCCGGTGGCGACATCGAGGATGCCGGCGAACAGCTGGGTCCACAGCGGGGAATAGGCCACGCGCGCGGAAACCGATTGCGCGTGCTTGCGCAGCGCATCGATATTCGAATCCGAGCCGCGGCGTACGCCGATGGCCTGCACCCATGGCGAATCCGCCAGCATGAGGGTCAGGTCGAAACCGGCGCGGTCGAGCAGGATGCGCACTTCCTCGGGGCAGGAGAACTGGTTGCGTGCCACATCCTTGCGCTTGGCGTGATCGGCGTGGCGATACTGGTCGATCTCGAGCGCGTAACGGCGCCAACCCACCTCGCTGGCCATGTTCCAGGTGTCGAAATAGAGCAGGCCGCCTGGCTTGAGGATGCGCGCCATTTCTTCCAGGTAAAGGAAGAAATCCTCCTTGTCCATGTGGATGAACACGGCCACGCAATAGGCCTTGTCGAAACTTGCGTCGGCCAGCGGCTGCAGGCTGGAGCGGCTGAGTTCGGTGAAACCGACGTTGCCGAACCCGGCCAGGCGCTCACGGGCCACCTCGATCATGTTCGAGGAGATGTCGGTGCCCTCCCAGTGGGCCACCTTCGGGGCGATCTCGCGACCGATGCGGCCCACGCCGCAACCCAGTTCGAGGACTCGATCGGTCGGCTGCAGGTCGAGTGCGGCAGAGACCTGATGACCGCTGTAGGTGCCGGTCAGGCGCGCCGTTTCCTCGTTCGTGCTGCCATCCACGGCGATGAAGGCGCTGCCGGGCGTGGCCGCCTTGTCGTTCCAGAAACTCTTGTAGTTCTTCTGCGAATCCATGGTTTTCAAGCTGTGGGCAGGGGGCGCGATGGTACACTGCGGCTCCCACCGCGAAAACCGGATCGTGTCCGTTCAAGCGCATCCTGCCGAATCCGATCGCGCTCGATCGCACCTCATGGCCCTGATCGCCGTGGAATGCGAAATCCCCGGAGTGCCGCCCAGCGTGATGCTCGATCGCGCCACGGCCAGCGTGCTGGCCGATGCGCTGGCGCACGACCTGGCCAGGCACATTCCCGAGATCCGCTCGCTGGATTTCGTCTTTGTCGGCGCCCTCTACGACCAGGCCCAGCTGCTGCGTCCGCAATGGCCCTTGCATGCGGCGCTGGCCGATGCGCTGGAGCGCCTGCCGCGCGATGCCGCCGCTTCGCACGTCGTCGCGCTGGGCACCCACGAGGGTCGCTTGCCGCTGGCGGTGCTGGAACCTGACAGGGACCTGCTCGGCAGCCCGCTGCTGGTGATGCCGTGGCTGCTGTCGGGGCCCGCCGGAGTCATCGGCGTGGTCGGCCAGCGCCTCGAGCAGGAACTGCTCGAACAGGGCCTGATCGGCGCCGAACTGGCCCTCGCCCTCGGCGAAGCGTTTGGCGTGAAGACGGCGCATGCGCGGCACCTGACCACGCTCGACCTGTGTGCGCTGGCCTGTGCGCAGTACGAGCACGCCGGGCTTGGCGGCGTCTGGCAGGTCATCGAAGCGGCCCTGCTGGAGCCGGACCAGGCGCGCTCAGCGGCGCTCGAGGATGGCAGCAGCCTGCGTTATCAGGATGGCGTCGTGCACGCCGATTCGAGCGACCGGCGCCGGCTGGCCCAGTGCCGGGCGATCCTTGCCGCGCATGGGCTGCAGCTCGTCGAGGACGCGACTACGCACTGACGCGGGCGAATTCGGCTTCGAGCAGGCGATAGCCCGCATCCTTCATGCCCAGTGACGCGTAGGTCGCCTGGGCTGTCTCGTTTGCCTCCTCGACATACAGGCGCAAGCCGACGACACCCTGGGCCGCGCGCGCGCGCCGCTCGATTTCGGCGTAGAGGGCGCTGAACACGCCGCTGCGGCGCGCCACGGCGATCACATACACGCTCTGGATCCACCACCAGTCGCCGTTGCGCCAGTCGCTCCATTCGTAAGTCACCAGCAGGCTGCCGACGGCCTTGCCTTCGCGCTCGGCGATGCAGTAAAAGCCGCGACGCGGTTCCGCGAACACACCGCGCGTGCCACGCGTCAGCACCTCGCGGTCGAGCACCTTGTGTTCGGTCTCCAGCGCCATGGCGGCATTGCATTCGACCAGGAATGCGATGTCGGACTCCTTGGCGGCTCGTATGGTGATGGCAGGCGTCATCGCAGGGTTTCCGTATTCGCGACAAGCATCAGCTCGAATCGCTTGTCACGTTGCTGATTGAAATTCTCGACCCACAGGGAGCGTCCGTCATCGCTGATCCCGCTGGCCCGGGTCCCGCTGCGCAGCGACGGCGGGCGCTCGGCAAAGCGGGTTGCCAGCGGGCGCGCATCGTCGCGGTTGTTGCGCAGCCAGACCAGCGTCGCTGCAAGACGCAGGTGTGCCGCGGCATCGAGCAGGCGTGCCTCGTAGTCGACGAAAGCCGGCGCGGCAATATCGGCGAGGATGCATCCGACCCAATTGGAGGCGCATTCCAGCCGACCAATCTTCTCGTTCGAACGGTCGGGCAGGCGATCCTGCAAGGCGGCTTCGTCCACCTTCGATCCGCAAAAGGAATCCGCCTTTTCGGCGCGCCAGGCCCGGTACTGGGACTGCGACAGGAACAGGGATTCGGCTTTTCCGCCCAGTCCCACTTCGTCGGCGCTGTCGTTGGTGCCGGATCGAAGCATCCGGGCGAGCGATACGTCGGTGTACGCGAACTCGCCCATCATCGGCGCGCACAGGGAAATCTCATCGGCTGCAACATCGGCAAGCGCGGACTCGCACTGTTGCGGAACGCTGTCGTCGGCTTCCAGCCCGGCCAGCATCTGGGCGATCAGGCGCAATGACGCGTCGCGCTGGGCGACGGCAATCATCGAGTAGATCAGCGACGGATTCCCGCGACCGAAGCGTCGCCACGTGGCGAGGTTGGGGGAGGTCCCCGCCAGTGCCTCTTCGCGTCGACCATCCACATAGGCCAGGGCCAAGCTGCTCAGGCGCAGGCGTTGTGCGTTCGCATCGTATGCAATGGGCATGGTGGCCAGCTTGGGGAAATCGTTGCGCAGGTAATCGAATTCCTCCAGCTGAATCGCCCGCGCCAGCAGGCGTGCGTGGACTGCCAGTTCGCTGCGCGTCGCTTCGCGATTCGTCCGTACCAGCGCGAGACAGTCCGTTTCCTGTGCCTGGCAAAGCACCTTCGATGCTGTTTCGGGTTCCGGCAGTGACGGCAGACTGGACGATGGAAATTCGCCCAGCTCATTGCCCGCATGGGCATTTTCCTGTGCGAACTTCACATCCTGCTCGGCGGCGCGCTCCATTTCCCCGTCGGCGATGTCCTTGTCGAACAGCCACATGAGGGCGAAGCCATTGCGGCCCTGCGGTCGCGGCGTTCCCGCCTCGACTCTTGCCAGCGCCGCCTTCTGGGCATCGGTCGGGCCGCGCCAGCGGAAGTACGCGAGGTTGAGCAGGAACAGGACAACGGTGGCCAGAACCAGCCAGAGCAACCATTTGACGGTCTTCCACAACCACTTCATCCGGGCTTCCTCTTGCGTGAACTGCCGAGCTTGCGGGTCAGCGTGTTGCGTCCGAGCCCGAGTGCTTTTGCCGCATTCTGCCGATGCCCGTGGTTGACGGCGAGGGCGGCTTCGAGCAGCACGCGATCGAACTCGGCCAGCGCGCGCGCGTGCAGGGCTTCACCGCCCGCTTTCAGTTCCTGCTCGGCCCAGTCGGCCAGGGCAATGCTCCAGGCCGGGCGCATCGCCTTCGAGCCGCTGCGCAGTTCGATCGGCAGGTCGCCGATGGTGATCTGGCGGCCGCTGGCCAGCACGGCCAGCCGCCGACACACGTTTTCCAGCTGGCGCACGTTGCCGGGCCAGGAAAATTCGCGCAATGTGTCGAGGGCCGCCGCTGCAAAGCGTTTCGGTTCCAGTCCCGCTTCGATGCTGGCCTGGGCGAGGAAATGCTCGGCCAGGCGCGGTATGTCTTCGCGGCGCTCGCGCAGCGGCGGCACCTGCAGGCGCAACACGTCGAGGCGATGGAGCAGGTCGGCGCGGAACTCGCCACTGGCCGCCTTGGCCTCGAGGTCCTGGTGGGTCGCGGCGATCACGCGCACGTCGGCCTTGATCAGTTCGCGCCCGCCGACGCGGTAGAACTCGCCGGCCGCGAGCACGCGCAACAGGCGCGTCTGCAGGGCCAGCGGCATGTCGCCGATTTCGTCGAGGAACAGGGTGCCGCCCTCGGCCTGTTCGAAACGCCCGGCATGGCGGCGCGCGGCGCCGGTGAACGCCCCGGCCTCGTGGCCGAACAGTTCCGATTCGAGCAGCTCCGAGGGGATCGCCGCCGTGTTCAGGGCGACGAAAATTTCGTCGGCGCGCGGGCTCTCGCGATGCAGGGCGCGCGCGACCAGTTCCTTGCCGGTGCCGGTTTCGCCGGTGATCAGCGCGTTGAGTCCGCTCGCCGCGACGCGGCCGATCGCGCGGAACAGCTCGCGCATGCCGGCCGTGCTGCCGATCAGTTCGGCTTCGTTGGCGCTGGCGATCTTCTTCGCGGGTGGATGTTCGGCGCTGGCCTGGGCCAGGGCGCGCTCGGCCATGTCCACCGCGGTATCGAGGTCGAACGGCTTGGGCAGGTAGTCGAAGGCGCCCTGGCGATAGGCCGCGGCAGTCGTCGACACATCGGTGAAGGCGCTCATCACGATGACCGGAAACGCCGGTTGCCGCGAGGACAGCTGTTCGAGCAGGCGCAAGCCGCTGGCACCGGGCATGCGTACGTCGGTGAACAGCACCGCTGGCGTATCGCCCTCGAGCGCCTCGAGCACGGTCTCGGCGTCGGCGAATTCGCGCGGGGCCAGGCCGGCATCGCGCATTGCCGCGCTGAGCACGACACGCACGCCGCGATCATCGTCGACGATCCACACTTTCGCGCGTTCGCTCATGGCGAGAGGTCCAGCGGCAGCAGGAGGGTGAAGGTGGTTGCGCCGGGCCGGCCCAGATGGCGCAGCTCGCCGCCATGCTCGCTGGCGATTTCGCGGGCCAGCGCAAGCCCGAGTCCGCTGCCGTCGGCACGTCCGGAAACCAGCGGCTGGAAAAGCGACTCGGCAAGCTCGGCAGGCACGCCGTGGCCGTCATCGATCACGTCGATGCGCATGACCACGCGACGCAGGCGCTCGCCGAGGCGCACGCCGAATTCGACCCGCGTGCGCAGGGTCAGCGTGCGCGCTCCGGCTTCAACGGCGTTGCGCGCAAGGTTGAGGGCGAGTTGATAGAGACGATCGCCATCGCCGATGGCTGGCGGCAGGCTTGGATCGTAGTCGCGGCGCACATGCGGCGCGCCGGCTTCCGCCGCGACCAGCAGGGCGACACGCTCGAGCAGCTCATGCACGTTCAGGCGCACCAGCCGCGGCTTGCCGCCGGCGCGCAGCAGGCGATCCGCCAGTGCCGCCAGGCGGTCGCTCTCGCTGATGATCAGGTCGGCCAGTTCGCGCAGTTCGTCGGTGTCGACGCGGCGGCCAAGCAGCTGCGCGGCGCCGCGCACGCCGGCCAGCGGATTCTTCACTTCATGCGCAAAACCGCGCAGCGATTCCGAGAGCGCCGGTGAAGCGCGCTCGCCGGGCATGCCGGTTCGATGCAGTTCCAGCAGCAGGTGCTCGCCATCGAGCGGCGAGAACGCGACGTCGCAGACGAGGTCGCTTTCGACGCCGCTGCGGATGCGCACCTGGCGCATCAGCACGACCTGCTGGTCGACGAGGGCGCGCCGGCCGGCGTCGACCAGACCCGAGCCACCGGGTTCGATCACCTCGATCGAGGCGCCCTGCCAGCGCAGCATGCCGGCTCCGAGCAGTTCCGCGAACGCCGGATTGAGCCAGCTGAAATGCAAGCCGGCATCGAGCATCGCCATCGGCGTGACGCACTGGGCCAGCATGTCTGCCGGATCCTTCGGTGCTGTTTGCGCCACGATGGTGCGGTTTTCTCGCATTGCCCAATAATAGGGCAAATTTTGCTTGCCGGGGCTCGCCTTTTCGCCAGGCCCGGCAAGCGCGCCGACTCAGACCATGGCGCGCACCGGGCGCGCGTTCCTCGCGACACGGAAATTCGGCAACCCCAGTGCGTCGCGCGCCGCCTGCTGGATGCGTTCGCCGAGGTTTTCGCTCCAGCGCATTGCCACGATCCTGTGCAGGGCGCCGCAGGCCTCGCAGTCGCCGGCACGCTGGTTGGCGCACGCGCCCGGGGCTTGCAGCGCGTTGCGGCACCAGGTTTGCAGGGTGTCGGCCACATACGGTGTCCAGCGCGCAGCGGCGATGCGCTGCAGGGTGGTCGGCGAGGGACAAGCGTCGAATGGGGCATGGGACATGGGCGGGCTCCGCGGTTCGATGACCTGGAGCCCAGCATGCACGGCTGGCCCTGAACTTCCGCGCGCCTGGTTCACGCGGCCAGTGAGAACCGCGTCACATTCGCCGGCACTGCTTGCCGGGCGGGCGCGGCCGGCTCAATCGAAGCCGTTGGCGAAGATCGTGTCGCCGACCAGAGCCACGGCAAGCATGTCGAAATTGAGGCTGCCGCTGACGAAGGTAAGGCCTGCGGCAACGATCCGGCCGACGGGATCGATCCCCACCGCGCTGGCCGCGTCGGTCTGGTTGCCCGGCGGGCCGAAATCGGCCGCGACCAGGCGCCGGCCGGCCTGGCCGAAGCTCTCGTCGAGCGCAACGTGGACTTCTTCGCAGGAAAGGCGTGCTCCGGCGCACACATCAACCTGCGTCCGCCTGCCCCAATTCCGGCACGGCGTCGAGATAGTGCTGCCAGCGCCCGACCGACCGGCGGTGCACGCTCTGGCGCGCCTGCCAGACGCTGGCCGTGGCGACGGCTTCGGTTGCGTCCACCCTCGCCGATGCCGGCGTGGCTTCGAGGCCGAGGAATGCTTCGAGGCGCCCCAGCGTCGCGTCCGTCTGCGTGACCAGTGCCTCATAGTCCAGCTCGAAAACCGGCAACTGCAGCTTGCCCTTCCAGTGCTGCAACAAGGCGCGGTATCCGTCGACATAGGCGGCGATGTCGCCGAACGCGTAGCTCCATGCCATGTCGGCATGGGCGAAGTGCTGGCTCCACAGCGACAGCGTGTTGTCGCGCAGGTCGCGTCGGCAATGGATGATCTTCGCCTGCGGCAGCATCGCCGCGATCAGGTCCAGGTGGCGGAAGTTGAGCGGATTCTTGTCGATGTGGAACCGCGCCGGCGCGTCGTCCTGGCGCAGCTGGGCCAGATAGAAGCGGCCGGCGGAAGCGAGCATCGCCGCGCTCGGCTGTTCGCCGAGCCGGCGCGCGATCGCGGCGATCCAGTTCAGTTCGCCGCGTCCGCGCACCTGCGGATGCCTGGCCAGCCGGGTCGCCGCCAGCGTGGTTCCGGATCGCGGCAACCCGACGATGAAAACCGGCGTTGTTTCATCTTCGTAGCTTGCCGTTGGCAGCGGCGAAGCGCGCTGTCGGTCGTCGACGAATCGCCGCCATGCCTGCACGTCCCACGGGTGGCCGGCATGCCAGCGTGCATTGGCCCGGCCCAGCACCTCGGCGGCTTCGGCAAAGCGACCGAGGTCATCGAACGCCTTGCCCAGCGCGAAACCAGCGGAAACTTCCACGTCGATGCCGAGATCGCCGCGCGCGACGGCGGATTGCAGCAGGGCGAGGTCTTCGTCCGTGTCATCACTGAAGCGGTGCGTGTGGGCGAGGCGCAACCACGCCGGGGCCTGGCCGGGATCGAGCGCGAGCGACGCGCGCAACTGGTCGCGCGCCACCTCGAAACGGCCCAGCACGAGGGCGATTTCGCCGGCCATGCGCAGCAGGCCGGCATGGGCGGGATGCGCCTCGAGGATCGGAGCAAGCAGCGATTCGGCTTCGAGGTAGCGCTCGCACTCGACGAGGAACGACAAGGTGCGGCGGTCGCTGTCCGCGCTGCGCGGCTCATGCTTCCACAGCGCCAGCATGACCTCGGCGAGCGCGCGCATGCGGCCCTGCTCGCGCAACAGGTGGGCCAGCGAAATGCTCGCGTTGGCATGTGCGGGATCGAGCGCGATCGCCCTGCGCAGCGAGGCTTCTGCCGCCTCGGGCTGGTTGCTCAGGCGCAGCGCATTGCCGAGCAGGTAGTGCAGCGGCGCGGCGTCGGGGAGTCGGCGCGAACCGAGTTCGAGCAGCTCGGCGGCGGCAGCGGGATCCATGCGCAACACGGATTCGCCGGCACCGGTCCAGTCCTCGACGCCGGCCGTTTCCTGCAGCAGGCGATCGAGCAACCGACGCGCGTCGGCAACTGGCAGGCGCTCGCGCAGGCGGTTGACCGCGGCGGCAAGTGCGTCCGGATTCATGCAGTCGGGGAGACGGCGCGCATGCAGCTCATGGATGTTCGGCTCCATTGGGGACGGCGGCCTCTTGCCGTACGTCCAAGAATACCAACGTCGTTGCGCACGACGCTTGCGCGCTCACGAGAGCAGGAATAGCCCAACCGTAACCAGCGCGGCCCCCAGCAGCCATACGGCGACGACGGGCCAGAGAACCTCTTCGCGCCTCAGGCAAAAGAACACATAGCCGGGAACCAGCAGCGACAGCCCGCCTGCGGCAAACCCGATGCGGAATGCAAGCAGGGCACCGACGATCTGCGCCACGTACCCCAGCAGGATTCCGCCGACGATGAGCTTGCCGGGAAAATCGGTCCATTGGAAATCGTCCGGGTAGTGCAATGCGCCAAGGAACACGGCAGCCACCACACAACCCCCCGTGAGCAGGATGAACAGGCCAAGCACGACCAGCCAGTTGAGCAGTTCCCGATGGAAGCGCCTGGTTCGCGCAGCGGACCGGGCGCGCTGCCGGTCCGCCGGATCGACGGTCAGGTCGATCCGGCCAATCCTCGGCTCGATTCGCTTCGACCTGCCTGCCTGCCCGTCGTCGGCCACGCCCGGCACGCGATCAGATCGAGTAGTACATCTGGTACTCGATCGGATGCGTCGCCGCGCGGAAGCGCGTGACCTCCTGCATCTTGAGGTCGATGTAGCCGTCGATGAAGTCATCCGAGAACACGCCGCCGGCGGTCAGGAAGGCGCGATCCTTGTCGAGCGCCTCCAGGGCCTGGTCGAGCGAATGGCAGACGGTCGGGATGTTCTTCTCTTCCTCCGGCGGCAGGTCGTAGAGATCCTTGTCCGATGGCGCGCCCGGGTCGATCTTGTTGAGGATGCCGTCGAGACCGGCCATGAGCAGGGCAGCGAAGGTCAGGTAACCGCTGTTGACCGGATCCGGGAAGCGGATCTCGATGCGCCGGCCCTTGGCGTTGTTGACGAACGGAATGCGGCAGCTGGCCGAGCGGTTGCGCGCCGAATAGGCGAGCATGACCGGCGCCTCGAAACCGGGCACGAGGCGCTTGTAGCTGTTGGTGGTCGAATTGGTGAACGCGTTCAGTGCGCGCGCATGCTTGAAGATGCCGCCGATGTACCACAGCGCGGTCTGCGACAAGCCACCGTAGAGGTCGCCGGCGAAGATGTTGGTGCCGCCCTTGGCCAGCGACTGGTGCACGTGCATGCCGGAGCCGTTGTCGCCGACCAGCGGCTTGGGCATGAAGCTGGCGGTCTTGCCGTACTGGTGGGCAACGTTGCGCACGATGTATTTCATCGTGATCAGTTCATCGGCCTTGCGCACCAGGGTGTTGAAGCGCGTGCCGATCTCGCACTGGCCGGCGGTGGCGACTTCGTGGTGGTGCACTTCGACGACCTGGCCGACGCGCTCGAGCAGCTTGCACATCTCGCTGCGCAAGTCCTGCAGCGAATCGACCGGCGGCACCGGGAAATAGCCGCCCTTGACGCCCGGGCGATGGCCGCTGTTGCCGGCCTCGTAACGCTTGTCCGAGGACCACGCGGCTTCCTCGGATTCGATCTCGAAGGCGACCTTGCCCATGGTGTTCTGCCAGCGCACGGCATCGAAGATGAAGAATTCGGGCTCCGGACCGAAGAACGCCGTGTCGGCGATGCCGGTCGACTTGAGGAACGCCTCGGCGCGCTTGGCCAGCGAGCGCGGATCGCGCGAATAGGCCTGCATCGTGTGCGGTTCAAGCACGTCGCAGGTGATGATCAGGGTCGGGTCGGCCATGAACGGATCGAGGATCGCGGTGTCGGCGTCCGGCAGCAGCACCATGTCCGATTCGTTGATGCCCTTCCAGCCGCTGATCGAGGAGCCGTCGAACATCTTGCCGTCCTCGAAGAACGCCTCGTCGACCGAATGCGCCGGGAAACTCACGTGATGCTGCTTGCCGAGCATGTCGGCGAAACGCAGGTCGATGAACTCGACCTCGTGGTCCTTGATCAACTTGAGCACATGGGCGACGGACATGACTGGACCTCTGGGTAATGGGGAGCCGGCGGCCTGCTGGCGGCCCGCGGCGGGGCGGCAATTCTCGCATGATCGCCGTGTTCGCGAGTTTCCCGCGCGCCGGGCAGGGGCGTTCTGTCCTATCCTTGCGCGTTTGCTGACCCGGAAGTCCCGTCGTGCCCGACCTGATCAACGTCATCCTGCTCGGCATCATCGAGGGCATCACCGAATTCCTGCCGATCTCGAGCACCGGGCACCTGCTGATCGCCCAGCACTGGCTCGGCGCGCGCTCGGATACCTTCAACATCGTCATCCAGGCCGGCGCCATCCTTGCGGTGACCCTGATCTACTGGAAGCGCCTGTGGGAACTGGCGACCGGCTGGCGTGAACCGGGGAATCGCGACTACCTGCTCAAGCTCGTCGTTTCGTTCCTGATCACGGCCGTGCTTGGCCTGATCGTCGCCAAGCTCGGTTTCAAGCTGCCCGATACGGTCACCCCGATCGCGATCGCGCTGGTCGTCGGCGGCTTCTGGATCTTCGCGGCGGAATACTGGAGCGCCAAACGCCCGGACAGCGACCGCATCACCTGGAAGGTCGCCATCCTGGTCGGGCTGGCGCAGATCGTCGCGGCGATCTTTCCCGGCACCTCGCGCTCGGCGGCGACGATCTTCACGGCCATGCTGGCCGGCACCAACAACCGCGCGGCAGCCACCGAGTTCGCCTTCCTCGTCGGCATCCCGACCATGTACGCGGCCAGCGGCTACGAGATCCTCAAGCAGCTGCGCAGCGGCGGTGTGCAGGAGGACTGGTCGGCGGTGGCGGTCGGCTTCGTCGTCGCCACGATCACCGCCTTCATCGCGGTGAAATGGCTGCTCGGCTACATCCGCACGCACACCTTCAATGCGTTCGCCGTCTACCGCATCGTGTTCGGCGGCCTCCTGCTGGTGCTGTTGCCGGGGAACTAGGCGGTTTGGCCCGGCAGATCGTGGCCGGTGGGTGGGTACAACGCGTTGCGGTTCGCTTTCGCTCACCGACAACCTACGAGAGCCGCGTCACACTGCAATCCCGGGTAGGTTGGTGCCGAGCATCGCGAAGCCCAACATCGCGATGCCGGGCAGATCGTGGCCGGTGGGTGGGTACAACGCGTTGGGGTTCGCTGCGCTCACCTCCAACCTACGAAGACAATTGGCTGATCAGCGACGCAGCGCGGCGTTGAGCGAATAGGTGCCGATGATCTCGGCCTCGGCGAGGACATGGCCTTCCATCGCGCGGCGCACGTCGCCGATGTCGAAACGGCCGTCGAGGCCGAGGCTGGCCACGTCCAGGGCGACAACGCGGAAATGGTAGCGGTGCAGGCGCTCGTCGTTCCACGGCGGGCACGGGCCGTCGTAACCGTAGTAGTCGCCGGCCATGTCGGCATCGCCGGCGAACCAGCCAGTGTAGTCATTGATGCCCTGCTTCGATCCGGGCGGGCCGAAGGGCTCCTGCTTGCCGTGCGGGACGACGCCTTCGGCGCAGCTGCCGGCGCCGAATTCGCGGAACTCGGCCGGGATGTCGATCATCAGCCAGTGCACGAATTCCGTGCGCGGCAGGTCCGAACGCACGCTGCGGCCTTCCTTGTTGACGTCGTCGCCGACCGTCGGCACGTCGACATCGATGCAGGTCAACGCGAATGAGCGCGTGCCGTCCGGCACGTCGCTCCAGGTCAGGTGCGGATTGCGGTTTTCCGAGAATACGCAGGGTTCCCCGTCCGCGCCGGGCTTGCCGAATGCAAACTCCGACGGAATCGGCTGCATGTCATGGAAGCTCTTGCTGCGGATGTGCATGCGTGCTCTCCGGAATCGGTCAGGAAGTGGTGGAGCCGGGCTCAGGCAGGGCGGCAAAGGCATCCTTCAGCGTTTCCGCATAGGCCTGCCAGTAGCCGTTGGCAAAATGGGTCGGCAGGCCGCCGGGGCCGCTGTCGACGCGCGCGCTCATCGGGCCCGCCTCCAGTGCATCGATGCCGACGAAACGGGCCAGTTCGGCGCCGGCGCCGGCCGGATCGGCCATGACCTTTTCGGCGTCGACGACGATGTGCGGCAGGCCGCCGTTGGCGACAACGAAGCGCACGTGGGCAATCGCGCGGCCGAGCCAGCCGAGGCAGCCATCGAATTCGTTGAGGCCGGCATACGGCAGCCAGCCGAAGGCCAGCCAGTTGAGCAGGCAATCGCGCGCATCGCGGTCGACCACGATGATGCGCGTGCCCGGCATCAGGCGGCGGGCGAGGATCAGGTAATGCGCATCGAAGCGCGGTATCCAGTCGACCAGCGGACGCGACAGGTCGATGTTGCGCGCGCGCAGCGGCGCCAGGTAGGCCTCGCGCTGGCTGGCGACCGTCTCGGCGGAGATATCGCCCTCGGACAGCTCGACGACGGCGGTGTCGAAGCCGTCGTTGCGCACGCCCTGGATGCGATCGCGCAGCAGGTTCAGCTGCGGCTGGTCGGCGAGCAGCGCGGCGATCCGCTCGACGCCGCTGCCGGGAACGCCGACGAGCAGGATCGGCGCGTGTTCCCAGGCGCCTTCCTCGGGCCGGGCGAGCACGCTGGCATAGTTCTCCGGCAGGGATTCCAGTTTCGGCAACATGCCGGGCAAGCCGGCCTGCGCCTCGCGGAAGTCGCGGACCGCCTCGGCCGTCTCGCCGGCGCGATCGTGCAGCTGTCCGGACAGGTTCTGGCAGGTGCGCGCGATCTCCTTGCCGACCTTGCGCAGGTTGATCGTATCCAGCAGTTCGCGGGCGCCGGCGTTGTCGCCCTGGCGCATGCGTGCGCGTACCCGCAGCAGGGTCAGGTTCGGATCGCTGGCGGCCATCTTCACCGTGGCTTCGGCGAGTTCCGCGGCGAGATCGAGTTCGCCATTGCGCTCGCGGGCGAGCGCGAGTTCGACATGCGCTTCGGCATTCTGCGGAGCGCGGTCGCGGATGTCCTGCCAATCCGACGCGGACTGTTCATGGCGGCCGCTGGCTTCGTGTATGCGAGCGCGCGTGGCGCGCCAGCGCAGCTGTTCGGGGAACTCGATGATGCGCTGGTCGAGCAGGGCCATCACATCGTTGCTGCGGCCGAGTTTGCCCATCGACCAGATCAGCGCCTCGAAGCAGTTCTCGTGGTCGGCCTTCAGTTGAAGCGCGCGCTGGTAGGCGGCGACCGCCTGCTCGTACTTTTCCTGCATGCGCGCGGCATCGCCCATGCCGAGTTCGGCAACGAGTTCGAATCCCTTGACGCCGGACAGGGCGCGGAAATAGGGCTCGGCCTCGGCCGCGCGCTTGTCCTGGATCAGCAGCTGGCCAAGCGCATTGTTCGCGTGTGGCAGGCCGGGACGCAGGCGCAGGGCATTGCGGAATGCCTGTTCGGCGAAGGCATTCATGCCGCGCCTGGCGAAACCGCGGCCAAGCGCAAAGGCAATCGAGGCGTCGTTCGGCGCCAGGTCGGAAGCCCGCGACAGGTACTTCAGGGAATTCTCCGCATCGCCGCTTTCCAGGGCCAGCGTGCCGAGGCCGCTGAGCGCCTGAGGGTCCTCCTCGACGCGCAGGGCGGTGCGGAAATACTGCTCGGCGAGCTTGTTGTCGCCCTTCATCATGGCGATGTGGCCAAGCGCCGTGTGCGCGCCGGGGATGTTCGGATCGACCGTCAGCGCGCGCTCGTAGGCATCGCGCGAGGCCTCGATGTCGCCCGCTTCGAGCTGGATCGAGCCGAGCATGAGCAGCAGCTTGGGCTGCTCGGGGGCGAGCTCGTGGGCCCGCGCGATCAGTTTCGCGCTTTCCGCCAGGTCGCCGCGCGCGCGGCGCACGGCACCGAGACCGCGCAGGGCCTCGCTGTTGGACGGATTCGCAGCCAGTGCCTCGCGATAGCCCTTTTCGGCTTCTTCCAGGCGGCCCTGGCGATGGTGTTCGATGGTTTCTCTGAGCATGTTCTTCGATCTTGGGGCGCCGGTTCGGGCGCTCGGGAAACCCCAATTATGCCGCATGGCGCCGTGTTAGGCTTCCGCGCCTTGCGATTGCGGCCCTGCCGGGAGGCCGCGAGGACCCGGGAATCGATGAGCGGAAATCAGGATCTCGCCACTTTGCTTCGCGCCAGGACGCCGTTGCTGGTCGTCGAATCGGCCGAGGAAGGCCGCGTCATCGAGAGCTTCCGCCATGCCATCGCGCAGTCGCTGCGGCCACTGTTCACGTGGACGATCACCGACGGCCTGCGCCGCATCGACATGGACGACGACGGCGAACACAGCGTCCCCGATGCGACCCTGACCCTGACTTCGATCAAGCAGCGCACCCAGTCCGGCGTGTTCCTGCTGCTCGATTTCCAGCCCTACCTGCGTTACCCGATGACCCTGCGCCTGCTGCGCGAGATCGTGCTGCGCCAGGCCGCCGCCGAGCACAGCCTGGTCCTGGTTGGCTCCAGGATCGAACTGCCCGATGACCTGGCCGCACTGGCCACGCGCTTCGAACTGGCCCTGCCCGACGCGCAGGCCATGGCTGCCCTGGTGCGCGAGGAAGCGTTCGCCTATTCGCGCGAGAATGGCGGTCGCCGCGTCGAGGTCGACGCCGAGGCCGCGCGCACGATCGTGCGCAACCTGGCCGGCCTGACCCATGCCGATGCGCGCCGCATCGTGCGCAAGCTGATCTACGCCGATGGCGCGCTCAGCGCGGCCGACCTGCCGGGCCTCGCCCAGGCCAAGTTCGAGCTGCTCGACCGCGAGAACCTGCTGCACTTCGAGTACGAAACCGCGCGCTTCGCCGATGTGGCCGGGCTGACCCGGCTCAAGCGCTGGATCCAGCAGCGCGAACCGGCCTTCATCGGCCGCAAGCAGGCGGCCAGGCTTGATCCGCCCAAGGGCATCCTGCTGCTCGGCGTACAGGGCTGCGGCAAGAGCCTCGCCGCCAAGGCCGTCGCCGGCGGCTTCGGCGTGCCGCTGTTGCGCCTGGACATCGGCACGCTCTACAACAAGTACCACGGCGAGACCGAACGCAACCTGCGCGCCGCGCTGAAGAACGCCGAGACGCTGTCGCCCTGCGTGCTCTGGCTCGACGAGATCGAGAAGGCCCTTGCCACCGAGGGCAGCGACGACGGCGTCTCGCGCCGCGTGCTCGGCTACCTGCTGACCTGGATGGCCGAACGCAAGGGCAAGGTATTCCTCGTCGCCACCGCCAACGACGTCAGCGCGCTGCCGGCCGAATTGCTGCGCAAGGGCCGCTTCGACGAGATCTTCTTCGTCGACCTGCCCGACGCGGCCGTGCGTGGCGAGGTGTTGCGCATCCATCTCGAAAAGCGCGAACTCAAGGCGGCCGACTTCGACCTCGACGCGGTCGTCGCGGCCAGCGACGGATTCTCCGGCGCCGAGATCGAGCAGCTGGTCGTCGCCGCCCTGTACACGGCAGCGGCAGACGACGCCCCGCTGGACACGCGGCACCTGGTCGACGAAGCGAAGTTGACCCGCCCGCTGTCGGTGATGATGGCCGACCGCGTTTCGGCATTGCGCGAGTGGGCGCGCGAGCGCACCGTACCGGCCGATTGAGCGCCCGGGTTTCACTCCGATGCAGGAAGCGAATTGCGCCGAATTGCCCATCGTTCTCCTGCAGGAGCCCGTTCAGGGGCGAGCCGTTG